>NZ_JAPMLV010000001.1:1212084-1515106 GCF_026420145.1 Enterobacter pseudoroggenkampii | reverse complement strand
AATGAACTGAAGTCGAGTGCATGAAAGGCGAAGATTAATATTTGGCTGCTGCTGCCCGGCAACCGCCGGGCAGAGAGGCTTTTAGAACAGGTATAGCGTCAGCGCTGTTGGCTGAAGGTGAGTGGTACAAAACAGCGTAAGTTAACAATAAACATGATTTAACATAATATACATTATGCGCACTCATATGAAATCACGGAAAATCTGGCGTTTTGCGGACATCGTTGGCCTGGCTTCTGAAAGCGTCTTCGCCGGCTATCTCACAACGCGTCCAGCGCATGCCGGCTTAACGGTGTTATTCTTCCCAGGTTTACTTACCGTTTTTCCCTGTTGATATAAGCCTGTAAACCCTCTGCAAGAAAATCAAACACCGTTTTACAGGCCTGGCTGTGGCGTAAATCTTCATGCATCACCAGCCAGGTGTCGAGATGAAATGCAAAGAAATCAGGCATTATCCTCTGTAACGGCGGAGAAAAATCGGCCAGATGCACCTGGCACATACCGATACCTGCTCCGGCACGTATGAGGTTTAATTGTGCAATATCGCTGTCGGTTCGCACGGTAAACAGCTCGCGGTTTAGCTGTGGGTACTGTTTAAGTGCTTGTAAAATAAAGGGCGTCATATTATCGAAACCCACAAGCGTATGGGTGAATAACGCATCAATACTTTCCGGTGCTCCATGTCGTGACACATAGGCTGGCGCGGCATGCAGACCTATTTCAATCCTGCCCATCCGACGAGCAATCAGTTGCTCCTGCACCGGTGTGGTCATGCGTACAGCAATATCCGCTTCCCGGTTCAGTAAATCCTGAACGCGGTTAGACAGAACCAGTTCAACGGTTATTTGCGGGTATGCCTCCTTTATTTGTGCGATCACTGGAGGCAGAACCTCAGTGCCGATGATTTCACTTGCGGCAACGCGCACCACGCCTCGTAATCCGGCTGCGCCGGAGCTGAAGCTGGCAGCCGACCGCTCAATCATCATGGCCGTATTTTCCATCGCTTGTGCATGGCCCTTCAGCTCGACGGCTGCGTCCGTAGCCTGCAATCCTGTTTGTGAACGTGTAAATAAAACAAGGCCGAGGGCTGATTCCAGTGCTGCAATATGACGTCCGGCGGTTGGCTGGGTAATGGCAAGCCTGCGTGCGGCCCCTGACAGAGACCCTTCCCTCATCACGGCCAAAAATGTGCGATACCATTCCCACGGGATATTTAGCTTCATACAAAAATGCATACCTGCTGGCTTATATTATGCAATTACATTTAGCCCGTGCGGTCATTAAGATGTCAAGCAGATATCCAATAAGGGTCAGATGATGAAAAGCACAAATAAGGTACTAATACTGGGCGCAACGGGTGGGATCGGTGGCGAAATAGCCCGTAAATTGATCCGGGACGAATGGGATGTGCGTGCATTGCGCCGCTGCACTCCGCAAAATGCCGATCGCAACAATAGCATTTCGTGGATAAGCGGAGATGCGCTGAATGCTGAACAGGTTGAGGCGGCGGCGTCAGAATGCAGCGTGATTGTCCATGCCGTTAACCCGCCGGGTTATCGAAACTGGGAACAGCTCGTTTTGCCCATGCTGCATAACACCATCAGCGCAGCGGAGAAAAACGGTGCATTAATCGTTCTGCCGGGCACGATTTATAACTACGGTCCGGATGCTTTTCCCCTCTTACGCGAGGATTCCCCTCAGAATCCGGTTACCCGAAAAGGCGCCATACGCGTGCAAATGGAGCAGGAACTCGCAGCCTATGCACAGCGTGGCGGAAAGGTGCTGATTTTGCGGGCTGGAGACTTTTTTGGTCCCCATGCTGGCAACAACTGGTTTTCACAGGGACTGGTCAAACCGGGGCATCCACCGCGGGTCATTAAAAACCCCGGCAAAACCGGCGCAGACCACCAGTGGGCTTATCTGCCGGATGTCGCCGAAACGCTCGCAGCACTGTTGGCGCGTCGGGATGCGCTCGAACCGTTTGCCAGTTTCCATATGCGCGGGCATTGGGATCCTGATGGGACAGCGATGACCGCCGCCATAAAGCTCGTCGTGGAGCGTGCCGGTATAAAGGCGAAAGTGAAATCGTTTCCCTGGTGGCTTATCTCTGCGATGAGTCCCTTTAACGCTACGCTGCATGAAATGCGGGAGATGCGCTATCTTTGGGAGCAGACAATAGAGATGGATAATTCAAAACTGATTGCCTTTTTAGGACATGAACCGCAGACCCCTCTTAATGAGGCCGTACATTCCACATTAGTTGGTTTGGGCTGTATTTAACATAACCTGCTGTTTAGAAAGAGTTGAAAGATGTCTGATATACTTAAGCTTTTGAAAAACGCAGCCCTAATCAAATGGAAATTGAATTAAATAAAAGTGTTAAAGAGAGAATCTTCCATGCTGTCATTTTTGAGGTGACGGCCAACGTTATTATCGCCCTGTCACTTGCCTGGCTGATGAATGTGTCTGTACTTCAGTCAGGCACGTTGTCCGTCATATCCGCACTTACCGCAACGGTCTGGAATTTTATTTTTAATAAGCTCTTTGATTCCCTGCAGAAAAAATACCAGTTTGAAAGAACATTTCTCATTCGTGCGATCCATGCGGTAGGTTTTGAAGCGGGACTCATCATAACCTTAATGCCTGTCGCGATGATTATGCTGAATCTTACAATGACTGAGGCATTTTTTGTTGAGATTGGTCTTGTACTGTTTTTCCTGCCATACACGATGCTGTTTAACTGGCTTTACGACTATCTGCGCTGGACGTTTGTTGGACGTAAACGGTCTGTTATGTAGCGAGATATCAGTCACATTGACACGCCTTTGATCATCTTCGACTCCACTCACCTCCTATACTCTTCATTTCTCTATCTCTTTTCAGGAGTCGATAATGTTTGATCATGTGAAATTCGGCGTCAGCGATTATGAAAAAAGTAAAACCTTCTTCCTCGAGGCGCTTCGCCCGCTTGGTGTAGAACTCATCGATGAAGGCACGCCGGAGTATGGTGTAGAAATGAGTTCCGGCGATGTTTCACTTTGCCTTTTCCATACAAATGACAAACCCGCGCCTCTGCATCTGGCGTTTGTGGCCAATACGCGTCAGCAGGTTGATGATTTTTACCATGCTGCACTGCGCGCCGGCGGACGTGATAACGGCGGGCCGGGGTTGAGGTCATACGGTGAAAATTACTATGCCGCGTTTGTCATCTCGCCTGATGGTCATAATATCGAGGCGGTGTGCCATGCGCCGCAAAGTCTGTAGCGTCAGATGTCATTAAATATCTGTCATGCGTCTATTTGCACGCTTATGCACGAAAGTGCTTCATTAAGCCACATTAATCCCGTAAGGTATGGGCTGTAATCGTGCAACTTCATGCAATAACACTGACAGAGGTATTTATGACACAACAGTTGATTCTAATTGCCGGCCCCTACCGCAGCGGAACCGACGGCGTTCAGGCGCGCATTGATGAGAATCTGGCGCGTCTCGAAAGCGCAGCATTAGCCGTTTACCAGCGTGGTCACATTCCGATCATAGGTGAATGGCTTGCTTTGCCGTTGGCAAAGGCCGCGGGCTCGAAAACCGTTGGTGATGAAATCAGCGAAGCGATGCTCTACCCCGTTGCTCACCGGCTCATAGCTAAATGCGATGCAATTTATCGTATCGCCGGTGCATCTAAAGGTGCCGATATGGACATTGAGGTCGCCAGAAAATACGGCCTCAGGGTTTATACCGCGCTTGAGGACATTCCTGAGGCTTAAGGAAAACCGACAGCCAGGCTATGCTCTCAGGCTGGCTGTCAGACAGTATCACGATCTGAGGTTAACACGACGGATACCCCCTTTTCTGATACTGCGCGGATCCAGTCCTTAGCGGTATTGTCTTCCACGACGATGGTATTCACCGATGACACATCACCAATCACAAACGAAGACGCTGTGTTGATCTTTTCCGGAGAAGCCAGAACAACAGTCTCCGCGGCTCTGCCGGAAAATGCACGTTTGATGCACGCCTCTTCGAAATCACCGGTCGTTAATCCAGCTTCAGGATGGATCCCGGTCACGCCCATAAAGAACAGGTCTGCATGAATATTTTCGATGCCTTCGATGGCCGCAGCGCCGACCGCAACGATAGAGTGTTTATACAAGCGACCGCCGATCAGAATCACCTCAATGGACGGATGATCGACAAGCCCCAGGGCAATGCTCGGGCTGTGCGTCACCACAGTGATACGAAGCTCGGGAGGGAGAAACGTAATCAGCTCCGACGTTGTCGTACCACCATCGACGATCACCACCTGGCCTGATGAAATCAGCTGCGCGCCTTTGCGGGCCACTCTTTTTTTCGCATCCATTTTCACGGATTGCCGTTCAGCAAACGGAGCAATTGCGGAAGATGACGGCAGCGCGCCACCGTGAACCCGCTGCAAGCGCCCTTCTGCCGCCAGCTCGCGCAGATCGCGCCGGATGGTGTCTTCAGAGACGTCAAAGAGAATGCTGAGCGCTTTTGACTGGACCTGACCTTCGGCGCCGAGCTTTTCGAGGATCAATTGTTTTCGTTGACTGGTGAGCATCATGAATTCCTGAAATTGCATGTTTTATCTTGTAAATGCACGATAATGCTGTTTATGATAATTACTCTACGTAAGGAGGAACAAACGTGCAATCGAAACGTGCAGATGTGCGCATCATTAACAGTGAAACACTGTCAGATAACTGGTACGTCCTTAAAAAATATACCTTCGACCTGCAGCGACGTGATGGCGAATGGCAGCGGCAGCAGCGGGAAGTCTATGACCGTGGCAACGGCGCGACGATTTTGCTCTACAACCGTGATAAAAAGACGGTGATCCTGACTCGCCAGTTCCGCTTCCCCGTCTTTATCAACGGCCATGAGGACAATCTCATTGAAGCCGCTGCAGGGTTGCTGGACAACATGGATCCCGAGAGCCGCATCAAAGCAGAAGCGGAAGAAGAGACCGGATTTCACGTTTCACGCGTGCAGAAAATTTTCGAAGCCTATATGAGCCCGGGCTCCGTTACGGAAAAGCTCTATTTTTACCTTGCCGAGTACCAGCCGAGAGACAGAACCGGCGCTGGCGGTGGGATCAAGGCGGAAGGAGAAGATATCGACGTGCTGGAAATGACGCTTGAAGAGGCATTACGCGGCATTGAGACGGGAAAAATCGTCGACGGGAAAACCATCATGCTGCTTTATCATGTGGCCCTTAAAGGTATTCTTTAACCTACTGGTTTGAATCCTGATTTGAAGGCGCATGAGTTGGTGCGCTTGTCCGTTACGCGGATGGAATGCGGGAAACCTCCTAAATTTTGCAGCCTACTATATTTAGTGAACGATTTCGAAATTCGATAAAATCATAAACATTTCCCTGAGTCATCTGCATTTACCATTCAAAAATGCCAAACGTTCACAAGGCTGCCTGCAGAGGTAGCCTGTCTTATCTGTTGATTGGATTAAAATGCGACTCGCTACAGATAACGAAGCATATTATACTTGCTCCTCCACTCGAACAGGAGGCAGCAACTCACGTGAAGGATACATATTACAACGACATAACGATCAATACGCTAATTCAGAGTGAGCTGGACGCGTTTTTTGAGGACTTCAAAGGGATCGTCTTTGCCTACGCTATTATGAACAAGAAAGATCCTTCACAGATGAGGATACTCAATAACAGTCCTGAGTGGTTTAATATCTACCTTGAAAGAAAATATCAGTTCATTGACCCTGTCATTATTCGGGCTTTGCGCTGTGTTGAAGACTTTTTCTGGGAAAGCGATGTCGTCCTGTCGGATGGTTATAACCTGACACGCATTTTCGACGAAAGCGTTCAGTATGATATATACCAGGGGCAGACTTTTCCTCTACATGACTATCTGAATAATCTTGTTGTCTTATCCGTCATCAGTCCTAAGCATTCTGGTATTGACATAGAGAAATATCGGCCGCAATTTCTACGCTTCCTTGTTCAGTTACATCAGAAGACACTCAATCTGTATAGTCAGCATCAGCAGAAAAAGAATGTGTTCTTGTCGCCACGTGAGCGACAAATCCTCAAATGGGTCAGCGCCGGAAAAACCTATGCAGAAATTTCTGTTATTTTATCTATTGCTGAACGCACCGTTAAATTCCATATGGGCAATATAATGAAAAAACTCGGTGTGAATAATGCCAGACATGCAATAAAGCTTGGAACAGAACTCCGGTTACTGGACGACTGACCCTCAGACACTGGTTATAGATAGCGTAAATGCCCGAGCATTTCGCGAAGCCAGTGGCTGGATTTGTCTTTACTAATAATATCTTCAATAACGCGGGTGCTGGCAGGCATATAAATATAGTAAATAACCTCCCCTTTTTCAGAAACACCGCGCTGAATAACTTCAACTTTCCAGTTCGCATGGCGAAATATGGCATACATACCGCGACTGGCTACTGCGTACATTCCGTGGTATTTATTCTTTATGCAATAAATATTCATTGCAAGAAACAATGCTTTACTGGCGGGCACGCCCTGCAAACTTGCAGAGTCTCGTGTTTCTTTATCTAAAAATAAACGACTCACTTCACAGCAGGGAACATCGGCTGGAAAAACAATGGGATTATCGAAATAATTATGAAAGATTTCGCTTATCATTGTCGGCTGCGTTGAGTTAATAAATCGCGCGCCGCATAACAGCTGTCCATCATACATACCCAGTAAGTATGTCGTGTTATGGGAATCAAATTGATCCTTTTCCATCCCTTCGACGCATTCCACTTTCCAGTCGAGTCGGTCCCGAAAGGTTTTTCTTCTGAGTCGGTAGAGTTCGTGCGCTAGTGCTGGAGGTAAATCATCGTAGTCGTGTAAAAAAAATTCAATGACAGAAATCATGCTCTTGTTCCTGATAATAACACCTGAAACTATCATCACCTGTCTTTTAGGACAGCTTTCATTGTGCCGCATATTCCCTATACTTAAAAAGTACCTGACCACGAAGTTCTCGCAAAACTAAGCGGTCAGGAGGTCAAAGACCTACGAAACACCAGGGATATACCCATCGATGATTATCTAATATTTAAAGTTTCGGGTACAGAGCATAAGAAGCACTTTGCCGATAAAATAATAAAAAACAATAATCATAAAGTAATTACAATAAAAACATTGCCCCTTAATCTTTTAAGGGGTAATATTTCCGATTGCTTATTTTTCCCACCTTCCCCTTCATTTTACAGAATCTGCTGACTTCATCTGCCCAAAACCATCGTCGGTACCGCTTTACAGGCATCTGCCTGTGCTATTCTTGCTGAATCATGTAAGACGGAGAATTGATGATGGCCGACTGGAACCCTTCTCTTTACCTGCAATTTGGCGCAGAAAGAACGCGTCCAGCAGCCGAGTTGCTCGCCAGAATTCCTCTTGATGAAGCCGCTACTATCGCCGATCTGGGCTGCGGTCCAGGTAACAGCACGGCGCTGTTAAAGCATCGCTGGCCTTCTGCGCACATCACCGGGGTCGATAACTCCCCTGCCATGCTCGGGGAAGCACGCGCTGCCTTACCTGACTGCCACTTTGTTGAGGCCGATATCCGTCAGTACAACCCTGGCCAGCCGCTGAGCCTGATTTATGCTAACGCGTCGCTGCAATGGGTTCCGGACCATTACGATCTCCTGCCTCATCTTGTCTCCCTGCTTAAGTTAAATGGCGTGCTGGCGATCCAGATGCCCGATAACTGGCTGGAACCCACCCATGTGGCGATGCGTGAAGTGGCGCTGGAGCAAGACTACCCGGACCGTGGCCGCGAACCTCTGCCGGGTATACATGCTTATTACGATATTCTGTCGGAGGCTGGCTGTGACGTGGATATCTGGCGAACGACCTATTATCACAAAATGAGCTCTCATCAGGCCATTATTGACTGGGTAAGCGCCACCGGCCTGCGCCCCTGGCTCCAGGAACTGAACGAGAGCGAGCAGAAACGTTTCCTGAAACGCTACCATGAACTGCTGGAAGAGCAGTATCCGCTCCAGGAAAACGGGCAGATACTACTGGCTTTTCCTCGGTTGTTTATCGTGGCTCAACGCCAGCCCTGATCCGATTATAGGCGGGCTTCTTTGAGCAACTGCTGGATAACCTTTTCCTGCTGCGCATAATCACCCTCGCCAAAGGCGGTATAGCGCAGCTGCCCTTTGGCATCAAAGTAGTAATGCGCTGGCCAGTACTGGTTGCCGAACGCATTCCAGATTTGATAGTTGTTATCCGTCACAACCCGATACGGCAACTGCCATTTCGTTACTGCCTTTTGTACCGACGAAAGCGGTTTTTCCCAGGGGTATTCTGGGGTGTGAACCCCAATCACCACCAGGCCCTGCGACTGATACTTCGTGGCCCAGTCTCGCACATGCGGGAGCGTGTGCTGGCAGTTAACGCAATCCCACGTCCAGAAATCAATCAGAACAACCTTCCCTCGTAATGCTTCAGACGTGACAGGGTCACCGTTAATCCACCCTGTTCCACCGCTTAACGAAGGCAGCTGGCTGCTGGGCTCAGCGATCGCCACCGGCTGGAGCTTCACCGGCGCGGTTGGGGGTTTTGCCAGATTTAAGAGCGCGGTCTCAAGACGGTCTGCGACGCCGTTAGCCCCTTTCAGCAGCGAGGTCATCCCCGTCGCGTTCAGGACGACTGCCGCTAACATTGCAACTCCTGCCCCCTGACGGAGCTTCGCCATCAGCGCAGACTTTGCCCTTAACGGTGTCATCAGCGTGCGGCTGCCGATAACGAGCAGGCCCAGCATCAGCGCGCATCCGCTGCCATAGGCAGCGAGCAGTGCGCCCGTGGCGATGGCCGAGTGGCCCGCGATATTAATGCTGAAAATAGCGCCCAGGATGGGGCCCGCGCAGGGAGACCAGAGTAGCCCGACCGCAAGCCCGGCCAGAAAAGCCGATGTCATTCCGCGCGTTTGCCCGCTTCGGGTGTTGAGAACATTTCCCGCGCTGACGGCCGGTCCCGCGATACGCTGGGCGAAAGACGGGAAAATTAAGGCCAGCGCGGCGGTGGCCAGAATGACGATGGCGATCCAGCGCCCAACAATGGTTGCCGCTGTTATCCACTCGCTGGCGACGGTGATGACCATCGCCACCAGGGTGAACATCACGACCATCCCGGCGAGCAGGGCCAGAATATGGCGTCGTTGCCCCTGGAAACCGGCGAACAGGAGTGGAATAACCGGGAGCGTACATGGGCTGAGCAGGCTTATCATCCCGCCCAGAAAAGCGATTACCAGAAACATAATGACCTCACATTACACGTCCTGCGACACTGCAGTGAGGCTATTTCATCGTGCGGATATGTTCAGGATATGTGTAAAAACGCTGGTTTTGTCTGGCTCTGTATCCCCACGCCGGGAGATACAGAGCGGTACAATTAACGGCGCGGTAGCGTAATGGCGACATCCAGTCCCCCCCCGGCTCGGTTCGCCAGTTTGAGTTTTCCTTCCAGCTGTGCGGCCAGCTGCGCGGCAATCGCCAGGCCGAGTCCTGTCCCGCCGGTATCGCGGTTACGCGAGGTTTCAACACGATAAAATGGTTGCAGAACCGCCTCCAGCTCGGCTTCGGGTATTCCCGGTCCGTCGTCCACAATGTGAATCACCACCTCTTCGGCAGACGAATCATCAATGGCAATGACGGCACAGTCGCCGAACTTCAGGGCATTATCCAGCAGATTAGTCATTACTCTACGAAGCGCCTGCGGACGCGTGACGATCGGCAAACGGACTTCGTTTGCCTGAAACTGCACGTTTTTACCAATGTCCTGATAATCGCTGGCGATGCTGTTGACCCAGGCGTTCAATTCCAACTTCAGCGACGTCTCTTCCAGTGATTCTGATGACCGGGCATACGCAATACCCTCCCGCACCAGACGCGACATGTTATCAAGGTCGTTTAAGAGCTTGTCCCGCAGTTCAGGCTGCTCCGTCATTTCTACACGAAGCTTCATGCGGGTAATGGGCGTCTGGAGATCGTGAGAAATAGAGGCCAGGATCTGTGCGCGCTCCCTGAGATAAGACTGAATGCGCGCCTGCATGGCGTTGAAGGCATGGGCTGCGCGCTGCAGCTCCAGCGGCCCTTTCTCCGTCATTGGCGTGCTGGCCGCCGGATCAAGTGAATCCACCGCGCGGGTAAATTGTGAAAAAGGCCGAACCACCTGCCGCACGGCGATCCACGAGCAGGCCGCCAGGAGCAGCAGCTGCAGGATGAGCACAACGGGTAACCAGCTGGCGACGGGGGGCATGCGCGGGATGAGGTCAATGGTCAGCGGCGAGCCATCGCGTAACGTGAGATGCGCCTGGATATGTGAAATGGCGCCGGGAACGGCGGTGAAGCTGACAGGATATTGTGCCGCGAGCGTCGCTTTTAAGGTTCGGATAGCATCCTGCGAACGCTTATCCGTCGGCGCTGCGCCGGGTTCCCCTGTGCCCAGAATATAGCGATAGTTACCCCGTTCAAGCCGCGGCAGCCAGGCGGCGCGTTCGCTGGCCGGTAAGCGGTCTAAAATGGCGACGCTGGTTGCGACGTCGTTTTCCAGATTACCGAGCATCACCGTGCGGGCGCTGTGCATGCGTTCAATCATGACCAGCGTCAGGCTCAGGGCGTTAGCCAGCAGCAAACCGGGCAGCACGACGATCAGCAAACGGGCCAGCAGCGAGCGTGGCCAGAGCGTCATTCGTTAACCTCTTTGATGGTCACCGGCATCGTAAAGACATAGCCTTCGCTGCGCACGGTTTTGATATAGACGGGCGTGCGGGCATCTTCATTCAGGCGCTGACGGACCCGGCTAACCAGCAGGTCGACAGAACGTTCAAACATCTCGGCGTCACGCCCCTGCGTCAGATTGAGCAATTGGTCACGGGTCAGCACGCGCTGCGGATGGTCCAGGAAAACGCGCAGCAGACGATACTCCGCCCCGCTGAGCGCCACAATCACCCCTTCCGGGTCGATTAAGTGGCGGGCGACGGTATCGAGCTGCCATTGACCAAACATCACCAGCCGCCCTGCTTCTGTCACCTGTAGATTGGGCGGCATCGTGCGAAAACGCCGTAAAATCGCCTTAATGCGTGCCAGAAGCTCACGGGCGACAAACGGCTTCACCACGTAGTCATCCGCGCCCATCTCCAGGCCCAGGATCCTGTCCGTTTCCTCATTGCGCGCCGTCAGCATCAGGATGGGCAGATCTTTGTGTTTGCCGCTGCGTAGCTGCCGGCATAGCGTGAGACCGTCATCGCCGGGCATCATGACGTCCAGCACCACCAGGTCGATATGCTGTTTATCCAGTACGCTACGCATCTCTTTGCCGTTGGCCGCGCCCGTCGCGCGATAGCCAGACTTACCGAGATAATCGACAATCAGTTCACGAATATCCCTGTCGTCATCGACGACAAGGATGTGGTCAATATGTTCCACCGAACTCTCCAGACCGAAGGGTAACGTACTGAAAATAGCACATTTCACAGCTTATCCGCGTCGATAACTGCCTTGACGAAATCCTGCGGATCTTCCTGAGGCGGGTTGTGCCCCACGGTTGAGCCGAAGGTGCGGTGCTCATATTTGCCGGTAAATTTAGCTGCATAGGCCTGCGGTGCCGGATGCGGCGCGCCGTTGTTGCCGCCTTCGATGGTGATCGTTGGTACGGTGATATTCGGCAGCGTAGCCAGTTTTTGCTCGTAGCGGTCGTATTTGCGCTCGCCTTTTTCCAGCCCTAAACGCCAGCGATAATTACTGAGCGTCACCGCGACGTGGTCCGGGTTATCGAGTGATTTGGCGCTGGCGTTAAAGACCGCATCGCTAAATTTCCAGTCAGGTGAGGCCTGAGACCAGATTAAACGGGCGAAGTCATGCGTGTTTTTGGCATAGCCTTCAGCACCGCGCGCGGTAGAGAAATAGAACTGATACCACCACTGCTGCTCCGCTTTTGGCGGCAGCGGCTGTTTGCCAATCTGCTGGCTGCTGATGAGATACCCGCTCACTGAAACGAGTGACTTCACGCGCTCGGGCCACAGCGCCGCAACGATATCCGCCGTCCGGGCGCCCCAGTCATATCCTGCAAACACCGCCTGCCGGATATTCAGGGCATCCATCAGGTTGACGATGTCTTTCGCCATCGCCGAAGGCTGGCCGTTGCGCGGCGTTTTTGCTGAAAGGAAGCGCGTGGTGCCGTAACCGCGCAGAGACGGCACAATGACCCGGTACCCTTTTGCCGCCAGTGCGGGTGCAACCTCGGCATAGCTGTGAATATCGTACGGCCAGCCGTGCAGTAAAATAACCGGCTGACCGTCTTTCGGGCCAATGTCGACATAGCCGACATTCAGATCGCCGGCATTGATTTGCTGGGGATGGTCAAATGCTGCGGCGACGTTTGTGCCGGTGACTTCGGCCTGACAGGACATCACGGTGCCAAGTGAAACGGTCAGTGCAAGAGTTGAGTACGCGAGTTTGCTAAACATGTTGGTATCTCCGGTTGAGTACAATTCACGGGGATATAACAACACTGCAATGTATAGCGGATATGTGCGAAAGCGGGTTTATTGCAAGCCTGTGTATGTATCCGGGACGCTGATACAGTGTGATACAAACACAGGCGTTGTCGCCTTAAAGGGAGAGTCGGTAGCGGACGTAATCGTCAGCTTCGCCATATTTGTCATAGAGTTTACGCGCCGGGTTGTTCTCCCGGGTGACCCAGTACAGTTTCGACCACCCTTCGCGCTTGCCTTCCTCAATCAGAGCATCAATAAGCGCCTTACCTGCACCCGCTCCGCGTTCGTCGGCATCAACAAACAGATCTTCCAGGTAGCAGACGGGAGCCGTTGACCAGGTTCCTTCATGCAGAATGCACATCGCGAAACCGATGACCTTTTCGTCCTTCTCTACCACCCGGCAGAACATCTGGGAATGCGCTGATAGCGCCCTTTCCCACGTCGCTGCGGTGACGGATTCCTCGAGGTAGCAATCATAAAAATGGGTGTAACCATCCCACAGCGGTCGCCATTGGGAATAGTCGTCTGCGCGTAGAGGTCTTACCGTGACAGCCATGTGTTCCTCACATTACAAATTGATCGCCATTTCGAAACAGCGTAAATCGACACCCGCCATACGCGAGTGATGATAGCTTTCGCTCAGCGTAACAAACCCCTGCTTCTGATAAAACGACTGGGCGTTAGGCGTCGCATCGAGCGTCAGACGGGTTATCCCCCGGCTGCGGGCTTCCTGTTTGAGCGCCTCAATAATCCGGGTTGCCATGCCTTTTCCGGAGGCTGCAGGCAAGGTGAAAATCGCCTCCAGGCAATGGGTATCCAGATCGAGATAGCCGGTTGCCGCAACATCGCCCTTTTCATCTTCCACCACATAAAAAGGGTATTCAATGATCATCTTCCGAAAGCGTTCGGGCATGAGATCTGGCGTCCAGCGCGCAATGACCTCTGCGTCGTAACTGGTTTTACAGCCGTGACGAATCGCCTGATTGCGAATATTCCAGAGCGTTTCGGCTTCCTGTGGCCTGGCTTTTCGTAATGTCATAACCTCCTCCTTTAACGGCTTTTTAGCCGCATTTCCCGTGCCGACCTGGCAAGACGCTGAGTACGACAATAGAGCGTAAACAGCACAAAGCCGCTGCTGTTCATCACCACCCGACAAAGTAATAGCGCGAATGATGCGATGACCAGCGGCCAAAGACCTCCGTCATGCGAAAGCAGGAAATGTAAAACCTGAACGAGGGTCGTTATCAGCAGGATGATGAACAACGCCATAAAGCCCGACAATCCCGACGTCTTACCACGTGCCAGGAGTACGCTTGTCACAATGAGCGCGCCTGTCATCGTCGATGATGGTAAGAAAAAGCTCAATGCATGATGCAAAGGTGACAAACCCTGCAACGTGCTGAGAAAAGGCAGAAGGTTTAACGCAAACGCCACTAAAAACAGAGGTAACAGCATAGCTACCGGATAAGGATTTTGACGCGGAAGCTCGCTGAGTGGACGCGAAAAATACCGTTCCAGCTCGGGCGTGGAATGATTCAAGAGATGGATATCACGATGAGCAATAGCCTCCTCTATCTCTTTGCCATGCTGCAGGAGATCCTGGAAAACCCGTCCGGTTAAAAGAGACAAAAAGCTCATCAAAATTTCGCCATTAAAGAAATGATGCCCATTTCTGGTAGGGAATGAACCCAGCACGCCTCAACTAAATGTGATAGAGATGAAAATACCAGAACGCAAACAAAAGCATAACGCCTAAAAAGGGAGATCTGCGGATGACTATACCGACGCTCATGACAGAACGCTTACTGCTAAAACCGCTGGTTGCCGAAGATGCGGCTCAGATACAAAAGCTTTATCCGCGCTGGGAGATTGTCCGCTATATGGTCTCTTCCGTGCCCTGGCCCTACCCGGATAACGGCGCGGAAAACTATGTCAATAACGTGGCGCTGCCGGATGTGGCGAAAGGGATTGCCTGGTTCTGGAGCATCCGACGACGTGAGGTGCCGGATGAATTGATGGGCATTATTTGCCTGTACGACGTCGAGGATAACAACCGCGGGTTCTGGCTCGCGCCGGAGTTTCAGGGCCAGGGATACATGCGCGAGGCCAGCATTGCCGCGACGGATTACTGGTTCAATACGCTAAACAAACCTGTATTACGCGCCCCGAAAGCCGCTGCCAACAGCCGCTCCCGGCGTATTTCGGACAGTAGCGGCATGCGGCTTATCAGGACGGAGAAGAAAGCCTACGTTAGCGGGATGCTGGACTCCGAGCTGTGGGAGATCACCCGCGACGAGTGGAACGCCCGTCAGGTGAGCTGATAGTGCTTATCCGGCATCAGCCTTTCCGGAATGTTCTCTTCATCGTTCATCTGCAGCAGATCGCGTTCCATCATGTTGCAGATGGCGTCCAGCGGCAGATCGTTATTCTCAGTGCCGAACGGGTCTTCCAGCTCTTCCGCCAGGGTGTCCAGCGAGATAAAGGTGTATGAGATCAGCGCTGAGACAAAGGGCGTCATGTAGTGCAGGTCCACGACCAGCGCGAACGGCAGCATGATGCAGAACAGATACACCGTGCGGTGCAAAATCAGCGTATAGGCAAACGGTACCGGCGTGGTCGCAATGCGTTCACAGCCGGACAGGACGATGGACATATCGTTCAGACGATTGTTCAGGCTGTGAAACAGAATGTCTGAGAGTTGCCCGTTACGCCGCCGTACGGCCAGCCACTCCCCCATGATCAGTAAAATACGATTCGCCGGTGAGTTGGCTTTCATCACCTGACGTAAATCATCCGGAGCAAGATAGCGAGAGAGTTGCTCGGCGTTCAGCTCCCGGCGCAGGGTCATGCGCAGGCAGTTAGCAAAAGCAATCTGCAGACGGACAAATTCGCCCAGATGCTTATCGTCAGGCAAGGTGTTTTTTACCTCGCGAAACAGCGAGCGCGCCGCTATCATCAACTGCCCCCAGAGCAGGCGAGCCTCAACGTAGCGTGAATAACAGGCGTTGTTTCTGAAACCGAGAAAGATTGCGATCGCCACGCCGAGTATGCTGAATGGCGCCACGGTAAATTTGATGCCCAGTGAGGTATACCACGGCAGCATCAGGATAACGGCAATAGAAAGCAGGAAGTTGAGCAGCAGTCGGGTATAGATCTTAGGCAGTACCGAACCGTGCCAGACAAAAATCAGTTGTAGCCAGTGCTGTTTAGGACGAACGATCATAGTGAGTTTCAGGAAAGAAAAGAGCGAGGCTATTAAACGTGATCCCCGTCACCGTTGCAAGTTTGTTAACGGGACATTGCATTTTCTCCCCTGATTAGCGAAATTTGCACAGTGCTGCATGTGTTTTTTAAAAACAAAGCACATAGTATGTTGTAACTAAAATGAAGTATGTTTAAACCCGGCCGCAGCCGGGTGAACGTTAGCAAAGCGGTTTAACCGCAGCGCGCATTCCCTTCAGCAGAATGGCATCAAGGTCCAGCGTGACCTGGTCGACAAGACCGCTTACCTGCGTCAAGTCCTGTTCCCAGTGTTCGCGTGCGCTGAGCACCGACTGCACCAGCTCACGGGTGCTCAACTGCCGATCGCGGTGCTGCGCCCAGAGCTGCTGATAACGTTCCAGCCAGCATGCATCATCCTGCACCGGATAGCTCTCCCCGTTACGCTCTGCGCGGTAGAACGCGATTAACGCGGCTAAGGCAAACGTCAGACGTGCCGGTAATTGCCCTGTTGCCTTCTGCCCTGCCAGTAGCTGTGGCAGGATGCGGGTGCGGTATTTGGTCATGCCGTTGAGCGCAATGGAAAGCAACTGGTGTCGGATATAGGGATTGCGAAAACGCCCTGTTACCGCACTGGCGAAAGATTCCAGCTCGTTACGCGGCAAATCGAGGACCGGAATGATCTCCTGATAAATTGCTTTTTCGACGAACGCGCAGATCTCCGCATCATTCATCGCCTCGCCCACCGTATCCAGCCCGGCCTGGAAGGCGACCGGCACCAGCGCCGTATGCGCCCCGTTCAGAATGGCAACCTTGCGTTCTTTGTAGGGCCTGATGTCGTCGACAATCAGTACATTTAACGGGTACTTATCCAGACGGAGTTCCTGAGCAAGGGATGCCGGCCCCTGGATAACGAACAGATAGAAATGTTCAGCCGTGTCAAGGAACCCATCGTGATAACCCAGCTCAGCTTCAAGTACAGCCGCTTCGTCGCGCGGGTAACCGGTCACGATACGGTCAACCAGCGTCGAGCAGAAGCTGTTTGCGTCGTTTAGCCACCGGATAAAGGCCGCAGGCAGCGCCCACTCCTGGGCATAGCGCAGGACGAGTTCACGCTGTGCATCACCGTTGTAGTCAATCAGTTCGCACGGAATGATGATCCAGCCTTTATCCGTTGCACCGTTGAAATGGTTAAAGCGCTCAAACAGCAGTCGCGTCAGCTTTGCCGGGTAGCTCGCAGCAGGGGCATCGTCGAATCTGTCACCCGCGTGGTAGCTAATACCCGCTTCGGTGGTGTTCGAGAAAACAAAGCGCATATCCGGGTTGTGTGCCAGTTTCAGAAAGGCGTCATAGTCGGCGTAGACGCTGATTTCACGGTTAACCGAGCGGATAAGACGGCTCTCACTCACCGCTTCACCCTGCTCGTTCAGGCCGCGAATGATAGTGGTATACAAACCATCCTGAGTGCTCAGCGACGGCGGGAAGTCACTCTGAATAGGACGGACGATAACCACACCGGCATTAAGATCGGTATGTTCATTTAACAGGTCAATTTGCCAGTCGACGAACGCACGCAGGAAATTGCCTTCACCAAACTGAATGATGCGTTCTGGGTATTGAGCACCGGGAAAATCACGACGGTTGAGCGTGTTCACAAGGGGGTTCCTTTTATGATTAGTCATACAGCCTGATAATATTGGTACGATAACTTATCAAAACTTAACGACCAGGAACCCTGTTTTGATCAATCCACGGCGTAGTTGTACAAAATAATCATAAGAACTTATAGAACACAGACGTGGCCGTCATGGCGCCGTCCGGCATAAGGGCATAGCGCGGGATCTCCCCCACCTTCTGCCATCCGGCGCGCTGGTAGAACGTCTCGGCCCCGCTGCCGGTGGAGGTATCGAGCACCAGCACCGAAATCTCTCTGGCCCGAGCCTCAGCTTCAAGCGCTTCCATCAATGCCATCGCGGCACCTTTCCGGCGCGCTTTCTCGTGAACCAGCAGCTTCGCCACATCGGCGCGATGCGGCTGGTTTTCCGGCTGGTCTGTGATTAACTGCACCGTTCCGATGACGCCGTCCTGCGGGTCGACACAGGCCAGCACGAGGCGCTCATTGCGCCCTACGCTTTCAGCAATGCCGCGCCAGAAAGAGCGGGCCTTCTCCAGGCTAAAGGGAAGCATAAAGCTGACGGATGCCCCGCCGTTCACACAATTTTCGAGGATCCCGGCCAGCGCATCAAGGTGGGTGAGAATTTCGTCTCGGGTGAGGTTTTTGATTTGCAGTGAGGTATTCATTGTTTTTCCTTACGTTGAATACCATCACTGTGCATTTAACATCTTCTTAACGCAAACGGATCGGACATAGGCTTTTGTTATGTCACCGGGCGCGCTGGCGCTGCTGCTTCATGGCATACATCTTTTCATCGGCATCTTTTAACCACTGCTGCAGGTCGTTGTCGTTATGATCGAATTCACTTAGCCCCCATGAGAAGTGAAGCGACCAGGGGTGTAACCTGCGGGCGTTATAGTTTTCTACCTGCTCGGCGAGATACTGCATGGCAATCCAGGCGCCCTGCTCATCCGTATCCGCGAACAGCACGGCGAACTCGTCCCCGCCAAAACGAACCAGCAGATCCGCTTCGCGGAAAGAGGCACGCATCAGTTGCGCCATGGCATTCAGCGCCTTATCCCCCTCTTCATGCCCGAAGCGATCGTTAATTTCCTTAAAGCGATCCAAATCCAGCCAGCCGAGCGTCAGCGGCTCTGCCCGGCGCCGGGCAACGGAAAGCGTGAAGCGCACGAGTTGATTAAAGCCCCGACGGTTGAATAGCCCGGTTAATTCATCCGTGGTCGCCGCGCTGATGGCAGCAAATTCATCTTCCGCCAGCGCGCCAAGATCTCCCAGGACGGCGAGGTCGGCGGCAGAAAACTCCCGGGGAGCATAATCAATCAGGCACAGCGAGCCAACGCTTGCGCCGTCACGCAGGCGCAGCGGGAAGCCGGCGTAAAACCGCACGCGAGGTTCACCGGCCACCAGCGGGTTATCCGCAAAACGATCGTCCTGAAGCATATCCCCTACCACCAGCGGCGCTTCGGTGAGGATCGTATGCCCACAAAATGAGATGTTACGCGGAACGGAGCCGGGTGCCTGACCATCAGCGGACTTAACGATTAGCGAATGCTCATCAATGAGATTGACCATCGCCAGCGGCACCTGGAAGAAGCGTTTTGCCAGACGCGTTAACCGGTCAAACGCCGGGGAACTGTCGATCTCAAGCAGACCGGATTCTCGTAGCGAGTTGAGTCTGTCTGTTTCATTTTCAGGGGTTGCAGGTGCTTTCATAATGTCTCCTGACGTAAAGCGTTACTAAAAGCGTAGCTTAAACAGAGGCATTGTCAGCGTTCTGACAGCCTGTTAAGTCGCTTACTATTCACGTCAATGCCTTATGACGATTAACGCAGCTATGTTTCACTCCCGGTGGGCGCGGCAATTTGCTCGTCCGCCACCCGGGCGCTGGTACGGTTTCGACCCGCTTTTTTTGAACGATAGAGATGATCGTCCGCTTCGGCCATGAGCTTGTTGAAGACCTCGGTCAACTGCCATGACTCAGCCTTTCCACTGCCGAGGCCAATACTGACCGTCAGAAAGAGCGTCTGGTGACGCCATGTAAAAGGATGGCTGGCAACGGTGGAACGGATACGCTCAGCCAGTTCAAAACCGTGCTGCGCATCGCCTGAATGAACCACCACAGCGAACTCTTCCCCGCCCATGCGCGCCACCATGCCGTCTTCGCCAACGACCTGCTGAACCTGTCGGGCAAACGACGCCAGCACGCGATCTCCGCACTCGTGGCCGTAGTTATCATTAATGCTTTTGAAATAATCAATATCCAGCAGCATGACGGTCAAAAAACGGGTATGCCGGTACGTCTCTTCATGCTTTAACGCCTCATAAAGCCCGGAACGCGAGTAGACGTGTGTTAAAAAGTCATAATCCGCCCTCAGTGAAACCTGGCGGATCAGGGAATTAATCGCCGCCATGCTGACGGAGACCATCACCGGGCAGATCGCCATCGTGGCGATACCCAGCCGGGCTGAAAACATCATTGGCGTCGTAAACGGCGTCGCCACGGCAATATTAATAATCGAGTTGGCGACCAAAATGATTTCAGTGGCACCCGTGATAAACGTCAGCAGACAGGTCGCAGGCAATGAGTAACGAACCGCACACCAGATAAGCGCTGGCAGAGGAAACGAGAGGCTCCCCGCTCCGCCAATCACCACCGACGCGACCACCGAGACGATCAGCGCCATCACCGGCAGCAGCTGCTCCAGACGTAACCTGAGATCACGCCCGGGCATACGTAACGTGAGCATACAGGGCACAACAAGCACGCCGGTTGAGAACTGCTCGCTAAACCAGTCGGCAAACAGCGGCCAGAAGGTGTGACTGTCAATCCCGACCGACCCCGCCGCGCCGAGCAAGGCACAAAGCAGCGCGGCAATCAGACAGTAGTTAAACAGGCGTAGCGCGTTAAGCGGATCGGGGGTTTTCTTCATCAGTCGCTTGTCGCGCTGAACCAGTACGGCGACGACAACAATAAAGATCATGTTAGACAGGTTGATTACCGCTGAGGCTATACCCCAGTTGGTCGTCACCGCGTCGTACAACAGCATCGCGACATAGCATACCGCATAGTAATGCAGGCGATTAAGGTAGACATAGCGGGCGAAGATCCCTGCCATGACGCCATTCAGCGGCCAGAACAGCGACAGGGCCTCAACGAGCCGTAATTCCGCGCCCACAAAATAGAACAAGGTGGTGAGGATGAAGATCGTCGATGCATTTCGCAGCGGCGTGTCAGGCTGGAACGGCCTGAAAGCGGTAAGAGCAGAACGCATTAAATATCATTCCATATGAAAGCTTATGGCAATTATTGCGGTCGTCAGCATGATCGGGACTAACTTAGGATGCATCTATAACACAAATACCACTGGAGCATAACTCGTCAAATTTAGGCGTTCATCTGCAGCACCAGCCAGTGGTGGATAACGCTGACGATATAATTTTTTTGCGGCGCGGTGAGCGTTACACCCTGTGGAATGTTATGCCATTTTGCCAGGCAGCCCCGACAACAGGTGGCGGTGGCATGCTGGGCGATAAACACCGGGTGACCGCGCATAGGCGTCTGTTTACCGTCATTTGCGGGTTGTGCAGGCGCAAGGCGCTTTTCGACAAAATCCGCGGCATGCTGGTCAATGGTTTCGGGGCCTTTGTCCCAGCAGTACTGTCGTTCTTTATCGCCTAAACGAAAGCGCGAGCGAAATGTCGATCGCGCCAGACGGGAAAAGAGAGGATCCAGATCGGGCATCAGTATACTGAACGTCCCAGGCGCTGGGTCAGTTTCTCCAGAACCGCCACGCCGGCAAGCGAATTTCCCGTTTCATCCAGCTCCGGGCTCCAGACGGCTATCGCCATTTCATGCGGCACAATCGCCACGACCCCGCCGCCAACGCCCGATTTAGCCGGAAGCCCAACGCGCCAGGCAAACTCGCCGGCGTTTTGATACATCCCGCTGGTGGCCATTAGCGCGTTAACCTGACGAGCCTGAAGCGGCGAAACGACTTCCTGATCGAGATGCGGCGCGTGCCCCTGGTGCGCAAGGAACAGAAACGTCTGAGCCAGCTCAACGCAGCTCATTTTCAGGGCGCAGTAATGGAAGTAGTTTTGCAGCACTGTCGCCACGTCGTTGTGGAAATTACCGAAGGATTTCATCAGCCAGGCGATGGCCGCGTTACGGGCAGAGTGTTCAAACTCCGAGCGTGCCACAACCGTATCATAGGTAATATCATCAACGCCCGAGAGCTGACGCACAATCTCAAGCATTCGCTGACGTGGTGCGCTGAGGCGGCTTTGCAGCATATCGCAGACCACCAGCGCCCCGGCGTTGATAAAGGGATTTCGCGGTTTACCCTGTTCTATCTCGAGCTGAAGCAGCGAGTTAAAAGGCTGGCCGGACGGATCTTTGCCCACCCGCTGCCAGATCTCGTCTTCTTCATACTGGCGCATCGCCGCAACCAGACTGAGCACTTTCGAAATGGACTGAATGGAAAAACGTTCTGTTGCATCCCCTGCCTGGTATCGCTGTCCGTCGATAGTACAGATAGCAATGCCCAGCTTATTCCCGCTGACCGAGGCAAGGGCCGGAATATAGTCGGCAACCTTCCCCTTTCCAATTAACGGACGAACCTGCGCCAGAATCTCGTCCAACATCTCATTATGGATGACCGCAGCCACACTTTGCTCCTTGCCCTCAGGCTAAAACGGGCTGCGAGTATAACAGAGGCTTATGTATTGCGTCAGGCGCTAAGACGAAAACGCGAAACGGCCTGCAATAAAAGATCGGATTGCTTTTGCAGTCGCTCAGAGGCATCCGAGGCGTCAGAGACCAGCAGGTCCGTCTGACGGGAGACCTGGTTCAGTGCCTGAAGCTGACGCGTCATCTGGTGAATACTCTCTCCCTGGCTGAGGGTGGCGGTGGAGATCTCATTCAGCAAACTGCTTAAATTGCCCACCAGACCGGTAACCTGCTGCAGATTCTCTTCCATCCGGGTGACGGCACGGGAACCGTCTTCAATCCCCTGAACCGAGCGGTTGATCAGTTGCTGAATGGTCTGCGTCGAGTGGCTGCTCTTTCTGGCCAGCAATCCAACCTCCCGGGCGACGACGGCAAACCCGCGCCCCTGGTTTCCGGCATGGGCCGCCTCGATGGCCGCATTCAGCGCCAGGATGTTGGTCTGAAACGCCACGCTGTCGATCATCGCCACGATCCCGCGCATCTCGGACGATCGGTCGACGATCGCCTGCATGGACGCGTTTACCGTCGACATCATCTGGTCTCCGCCCACGGCGGCCTGACGCGCTTCATCGGCCCGCGAACTGGCGAGTCTGGCATAGCCGGTATTCCCTTCCACATGGTTTTCCAGCGCCGCGATATGCGCCGTCACATCCTCAAGCTCTTTCGCCTGACGCGCCGACTGCTGATACAGCTTCTGGTTACCCTGCGCCAGGGAGCCAATGTTCTCCACCATGGTCGCCGTGGCATGGCTGACCTGCGTGACCAGCTGCTGAAGACCGTGCTGCATCGTGGCAATACTGTCGCTAAGCTGCCCTATCTCCCGGTTGAAGCGCATGACGTCCGGCGGCGTGCCGGAGAGATCCCCTGCCGCCAGCCGGTTGATATGCGCAATCAACCGACGCAGCGGCGTGATCACCCATCTGGACATGCCGAACCAGACGACAGCGGCGATGGCGAGCAACAGCACCGGCGCAAACAGGAATAACGTTTGCAGACCGGAGAGCTGTGCCATTAAGCTCTGACGCCCCTGCATGGCCTGCTTCTCGCTTGCCTGCTGATAGCGCGCATAGTTGTCGTTAAAATCCGTCTGAAACGCCTGCGCCGGGACGGCAAAAAAAGCGTCGATGGTGTTGTCTTTTACCAGACCTTCAGCCTGCTCGTTGATCGCACCGTAGAAAAGCTGATAGCTGTTCACCAGCGCGTCATCTTTCGGCGGATTCAGCGCCAGCCAGGCCTTCCACGCCTGCTGAGAAACCGTCAGCGCCTTTTGCGCATCGTCCATCAGGCTATGCCAGCTTCCGTCGGATCCGGTCTCTTTATCCTGCATAAACCAGACGCCGGACCGGTTAAGCAGATCGCTTGCCGCCAGCAGGGAAACACGGGCCAGATCCAGCTTGCTCTGCTGCTGCCAGGCCAGCAGATTTAGCTGCTCGTTGCGCTGGGCGTTGTTCAGGGAGGCGTTAAGCAGGAGTGACGAGGAGAGCTGCAGCGCGGAGAAAAGGCCAATGATGCAAAAGATGCCCGTCAACAGGCCAAAGTGACGAGGGGTGAGACGCTGCGCAATACGGCGAAAAATTTGCGTTAGGTTCATAATTAGCTTCATTTACAATGCGTTAGACGCGTGCGAGTCTACGAAATGAAAATGACAGAACCATGGCAGAATAATGACAACGGCCCTCACGACGAGGGCCGAAATTAAGAATTACACGCGATCCTTCCACACCGTCTGCACGTTACAGAACTCGTGCAAGCCAAAGTGGGAAAGCTCGCGGCCGAAACCGCTTTTCTTCACGCCACCAAAAGCCACGCGCGCATCGCTGGCGCTAAAGCCGTTGATAAACACGCCGCCGCACTCCAGCTCGCGGGAGAATTTATCCGCAAGCGCTGCGTCAGCGGTAAAGACGGTGGCGGACAGGCCAAAGTCGCTGTCGTTGGCAAGCATCAAGGCATGCTCCGCGTCTTTCGCGACGGTAATGGCCGCGACCGGACCAAACAGCTCCTGGCGGAACGCCGTCATCGACGGGGTGACATTGGCCAGCACGGTTGGCGCATAGTAATTCCCCTCGCCGCTGATTTTCTCACCGCCCAGCAGCAGCGTTGCACCTTCTGCCAGCGTCGCCTGCACCTGCTGATGCAGTTCATCACGCAGATCAAAACGCGCCATCGGGCCCAGGTAGTTTTCTTCCTGGTCCGGAGCGCCCAGCTTCAGGGCAGCAACCGCATCGACAAAGCGTTGGGTAAAGGTATCCGCAATACCCTCTTCCACAATGAAGCGTTTTGCCGCCGCGCACACCTGCCCGGTATTCTGGTAGCGACCCGCTACCGCCGCCTTCACGGCGAGATCCAGGTCGGCATCGTTGAGAACGATGAACGGATCTGAGCCGCCCAGTTCAAGAACGCATTTTTTCAGCGCGGCTCCTGCCTGAGCCCCAATGGCTGCCCCGGCACGCACGCTGCCGGTGACGGTCACCGCCGCAATACGACGATCGTTAATCGCCTGGCTGACGCCGTCATTGGTGGCGTTCACCCAGCCGAACACGCCTTCAGGGAAACCCGCATCCGCAAAGATCTGCCCTATAAGATCCGCAGAGCCGAGCACGTTGGGCGCATGTTTGAGCAGATAGCTGTTACCGGCCAGCAGAATTGGCACCGCGCCGCGCAGCACCTGCCAGAGCGGAAAGTTCCACGGCATCACCGCGAGGATCGGCCCCAGCGGACGGTATTCAATGACCGCGTTCTGGTTTTCCACCAGCGTCGGCTCCGCACGCAGCATTGCCGGGCCGTGCTCGGCATACCAGTCACACAGACCGGCGGACTTTGCCACTTCCGCTCGCGCCTGCAGGATGGGCTTGCCCATTTCACGGGAGATAATCTGCGCCATCTCTTCCGCGCGGTTTCGCAGCGCGGCGCCGAGATCCCGCAGCTTCTGCGCCCGGTGGGACACGCTTTCGCGTCGCCACTGGCGATAGCCCGCGTCGGACTGAGAAATCGCGCGTTCAACCTCTTCCCGCGTCGCCCAGGGATACGCAGCGAGGGTTTCACCCGTTGCCGGGTTAACAGAGAGGGCATGTGTAGCAGATGAATATTTCATGATGTTCTCCACGCATTTCGGTTGATTGATTGTGGCTCACTCTGCTATTTCTTAAAAATGAATAATACTAACCACCTTATTCACGAAACGAGAATGCCATGGACTTAACCCAGCTTGAAATGTTTAACGCCGTCGCGCTGACGGGCAGCATCACCCAGGCGGCGCAGAAGGTGCATCGCGTGCCGTCTAACCTGACGACCCGCATCCGCCAGCTGGAAGCCGATCTGGGCGTTGAGCTGTTTATTCGTGAGAACCAGCGTTTGCGCTTATCCCCGGCTGGCCATAACTTCCTGCGCTACAGCAGGCAGATCCTCGCCCTGGTGGATGAAGCGCGCATGGTTGTCGCGGGGGATGAGCCGCAGGGGTTATTTGCCCTCGGCGCGCTGGAAAGCACCGCCGCCGTGCGCATTCCTGAAACGCTGGCGCAGTTTAACCAGCGCTATCCGCGTATTCAGTTTGCCCTTTCTACCGGGCCTTCCGGGACGATGATTGATGGCGTACTGGAGGGAACCCTAAGCGCCGCCTTCGTCGACGGTCCGCTTTCGCACCCGGAGCTGGAAGGCATGCCGGTCTACCGGGAAGAGATGATGCTGGTCACGCCTGCCGGGCATGTTGAGGTGACGCGCGCCGCGCAGGTCAGCGGCAGCGACGTTTATGCCTTTCGCGCCAACTGCTCGTATCGCCGACACCTGGAGAGCTGGTTTCACGCTGACCGCGCCGCGCCCGGCCGCATTCATGAGATGGAGTCCTATCACGGCATGCTCGCCTGCGTTATTGCGGGCGCGGGCATCGCGCTGATGCCGCGCTCGATGCTGGAAAGTATGCCTGGGCATCATCAGGTGGAAGCCTGGCCGCTGGCAGAAAACTGGCGCTGGCTCACCACCTGGCTGGTGTGGCGACGCGGGGCGATGACCCGCCAGCTGGAGGCCTTTATAGCGCTGCTAAACGAACGTCTTCAACCAGCGCCTTCTCCATAAACAGGCTGAGCGGGTCGTCAACGTACGGGGCAAACGCCGGGCACAAATCGTATCCGCACTGTTCATAAAGACGCACCGCGGCATGCTGCTTGATGCCCGTCTCCAGCCGTACCGTATGGCAATGACGGCTCAGAGCTTCATCTTCCAGGGCGGCCAGCAGCATCTCTCCCAGATGCTGGCCACGATGGGCCGGGTCAATATAGACCCGCTTCATCTCGCCCGTACCGTCGCCGTTGAGCACGATAGCGCCACAGCCAACGGCCTGAAGCTGCTGGTCGCGAATGATCATCAGGATCAGCGAGGCTTCCGGCAGCGCAGCCAGATCGAGCAGATGATTACTTTCAGCGGGATAGAGTTCGCTCTGATAGCGGTCAAGCGCCGCGATCAGGCTAAGAATGTCCGGGTGACGTGCAGATTCAGAGGTAATGGAATACATGGCAGGCTCCTTGCTTTTTTATGAGGCTAAATTTCAACATAGCGCAGGCCTGCCAGGGTGCTACATAGTATTAACTTATCGCTCCGCCCTGTTAGCGCAAAAAGACACGCCCTTTCAGATACAGGGTGGCCTGACCGCCGATCAGCACGCGGTCGCCCTTCAGCTCGCAGCGCAGATCCCCTCCACG
The DNA here is from genome assembly GCF_026420145.1 of Enterobacter pseudoroggenkampii. Classification (NCBI taxonomy): domain Bacteria; kingdom Pseudomonadati; phylum Pseudomonadota; class Gammaproteobacteria; order Enterobacterales; family Enterobacteriaceae; genus Enterobacter; species Enterobacter pseudoroggenkampii. The sequence continues at coordinate 1,488,298 of NZ_JAPMLV010000001.1, read as the reverse complement.
GTGCGACACCTGGCGGGCATTGAGCGACGTTTTGCCCAGCTTTTCACTCCAGTACGGGATCAGCATGCTGTGGGCAGATCCGGTAACCGGATCTTCCGGCACCCCTTCGCCCGGGCAGAAGAAGCGGCTGACGAAGTCATATTCTTCGCCCGGCGCCGTCACGCAGACCATCTTATCCAGCGGAAGCATGGCACCGATATCCGGCGTTAACGCCTCCACCTGCTGCTGGCTCTCCAGCACCACCATGTAATCCCGACCCTCGCGCACCTCTTTTGCCGCCGTGATGCCCAGGGCGCTAAACAGCACCTCGGGAGGATTATCCACAACCTCCGTCGACCACGCGGGGAAGTTCAGCGTCAGCCAGTCGCCGCTGCGCTTAACCGTCAGCTCGCCCACGAAGCGGGTGGTGAAGATGATTTCGGTATGCGGGTAATCAAGGTATTCGAAAATGACGTGCGATGCGGCAAGCGTAGCGTGTCCGCAGAGGTTAATTTCATCCAGCGTGGTAAACCAGCGCAGCTCAAACCCACCGTCGGTGCGCACGAAAAAGGCGGTCTCAGACTGGTTATGCTGCTGCGCCATTTTGAGCAGCGTCTCGTCCGGCAGCCACTCTTCCAGAGGACATACCGCTGCGGCGTTGCCACCAAAGGTTTTGTCGCTGAAGGCATCCACCAGATAAAAATCAATTTCCTGCATTGTCTCTTCCTCTCTTGTTATGGCTATTTAGCGCAGAAAAACTGTGCCTTTCAGATAAAATGTGGCCTGCCCGCTCATCAGCACCCGCGAGCCTTTCAGCTCACAGCGCACATCGCCACCGCGCGCTGAAACCTGACGGGCAAACATCGTCGTTTTGCCCAGCTTTTCGCTCCAGTACGGGATCAGCATGGTGTGCGCGGAGCCGGTGACCGGGTCCTCCGGGACGGAAACGCCCGGTGAGAAAAAGCGGCTGACAAAATCGTATTCCCCCTCACCGCGCGCCGTCACGCTCACCTTATGCTCGCCCGGCGTCATCGCCGAAAAGTGTGGCGCGAGGGCCTCGACCTGCTGGCGATTTTCAAGAACGATGACCCAGGCGCGCCCTTTACGGGCTTCAACGTAGCGGCTGATACCCAGCGCCGAGAGCATCTCAGGCGGGGGCATCTCTTCATGGGTTGGACATGCCGGGAAGTCCAGCGTCATCCACTCCCCCTCCCGGCTGACCGTCAGGCGGCCAGAGGCGGTTTCAAAGTGGATCCGCGAATCCGGGTAATCCAGCTCGGTAAACAGCACGTGCGCGGCCGCCAGCGTAGCGTGGCCGCAGAGATTGACTTCGGTGAGCGTGGTAAACCAGCGGAGCTCAATGCCCCCTTTACTGCAGACGAAAAAAGCCGTTTCCGACTGATTATGCTGCTGCGCCATTTTCAGTAAGGTCTCATCGGGCAACCACGCTTTCAGCGGGCAAACGGCTGCCGGGTTGCCGCCGAACGAGGTATCGCTGAACGCATCGACCAGATAAAAATCAATCTCCTGCATTGTCTTACCGCCTGTTTTTATTATGTTGTTCTTTTATATTCAATGAAAACAGCGTTCCCGGCTACCGCTTTTATAAGGTAAATATTGAGATCTGCATCACATAATGGTTGAGTTTTCGCCGTTTGACGTTTTAAGATCGTCTCCTCTTCTTTACAGCAACGAATCTCCGACATCCCTATGACAATGAACACAGTTTCCCGCAGGGTTGCGTGGCTACGCGTTGTCACGCTGGCCATTGCCGCGTTTATTTTTAATACCACAGAATTTGTTCCGGTTGGGCTGTTGTCTGACATCGCTGAAAGTTTCCAGATGGAAACGGCTCAGGTGGGCATTATGTTGACCATCTACGCCTGGGTAGTGGCGCTAATGTCCCTGCCGTTTATGCTGCTGACCAGCCAGATGGAGCGGCGCAGGCTGCTGATCGGTCTGTTTGTCTTGTTCATTGCGAGCCACGTGCTGTCATTTATGGCGTGGAATTTTACGGTGCTGGTCATGAGCCGCATCGGCATCGCCTTTGCCCATGCGGTGTTCTGGTCTATCACCGCGTCGCTGGCGATTCGCCTGGCGCCGGCAGGGAAACGCGCGCAGGCGCTGAGCCTGATTGCTACCGGTACCGCACTGGCGATGGTGCTGGGTCTGCCAATTGGCCGCATCGTGGGGCAATACTTCGGCTGGCGTACGACCTTCTTCGCCATCGGTATGGGTGCGCTGGTTACGCTGGTATGTCTGATTAAACTGCTGCCCGCGCTGCCGAGCGAACATTCCGGCTCGCTGAAAAGCCTGCCGCTGCTGATGCGTCGCCCGGCGCTGCTGAGTATCTACCTGCTGACCGTCATTGTGGTGACGGCCCATTACACGGCGTATAGCTACATTGAACCGTTTGTGCAGGTGGTGGCGGGCTTTAGCGCCAACTTTGCTACCGTCTTACTGCTGATCCTCGGCGGCGCGGGCATTATTGGCAGCGTACTGTTTGGCAAGCTGGGTAACCGGCACGCCTCCCTGCTGGTGAGCAGCGCCATCGGCCTGCTGCTGGGCTGTCTGCTGTTGCTGATGCCCGCCGCGGGCAGTGAGAGCCATCTGGCGATCCTCAGCCTATTCTGGGGCGTGGCGATCATGATTATTGGTCTGGGCATGCAGGTGAAAGTGCTGGCCCTGGCGCCGGATGCAACGGACGTTGCCATGTCGCTATTCTCCGGGATTTTCAATCTGGGGATTGGCGCGGGCGCGCTGGTGGGAAATCAGGTCATACTGCACGTGTCGATGTCGGCGATTGGCTATCTGGGGGCTATTCCGGCCCTGGTGGCGCTTGTCTGGTCGGTGCTCATCTTCCGTAAATGGCCGGTGGCGCTGGAGGAACAGGGGCAGCACGGGTGAGCCTTCTTGCCGGGTGGCGGCTACGCCTTACCCGGCAATCACATCAATGATAGACATCAATGATAGGTCTTAATAATTTCCAGCACGCCGTTAATAATAAACTGCACGCCCATACAGACCAGTAAGAAGCCCATCAGGCGGGAAATCGCTTCGATACCGCCCTTGCCTACCCAGCGCATAATGGCGCCAGAGCTGCGCAGCGACACCCACACGATAAGACCGATAATCGCAAAAATCAGCGGTGGCGCAACCGTCAGTACCCAGTCCGGGAAGGTTGCGCTGTCACGCACCGTCGACGCGGAGCTGATGATCATCGCGATGGTACCCGGCCCCGCCGTGCTCGGCATGGCAATCGGCACAAAGGCGATATTGGCACTCGGTTCGGTTTCCAGCTCTTCCGATTTGCTGGCCGCTTCCGGCGACTCATGCGCTTTTTGCGCCGGGAACAGCATGCGGAAACCAATAAAGGCCACAATCAGCCCCCCGGCGATACGCAGGCCCGGGATGGAAATCCCGAAGGTATTCATCACCACCTGTCCGGCGTAATAAGCCACCATCATGATGGCAAACACATACACCGAGGCCATCATCGACTGATGGTTGCGCTCGGCGCTGTTCATATTCCCTGCCAGCCCGAGGAATAGCGCCACCGTCGTTAACGGGTTAGCCAACGGCAGCAAGACCACCAGCCCAAGGCTGATTGCTTTAATTAAATCCAACATAGTGCGTTGTTGTCCTTATCCATATTTAACACAGCAATTATAGGGTGAAAGTGTGACATTCAGCCATGGGTGTAACGTAACGATTATTTCCCTTCTGAAAAGATAACTGTCAGTTATCTATCTGATTTGAAAGACCTCAAAAAAAGTTCATGAAACGTTTTAGCAATTCGTGGCATCGGCTGACTCATTCAGTTGACTTATACTTGCCTGAGCAATAATATCTGCCGTGACTAATTACTTGCCAGGGCAACCATTGTGAAAAGCACCAGTGATATCTTTAACGACGTTGTTCCGCTGGGTCGTCTTATTCATATGGTCAATCAGAAAAAAGATCGCCTGCTCAATGACTACCTGTCACCGCTGGATATCACCGCAACACAGTTCAAAGTGCTGTGTTCCATTCGCTGCGAAGTGTGTATCACGCCGGTTGAGCTGAAAAAGGTGCTCTCTGTCGATCTGGGCGCGTTAACCCGCATGCTCGATCGTCTCGTCTGCAAAGGATGGATAGAACGAAGCCCTAACCCGAATGACAAACGCGGCGTACTGGTGAAGCTAACCAGCGATGGCGCGGACATGTGCGAGCAATGTCATCAATTAGTAGGACAAACACTGCATCAGGAACTAACAAAAAACTTAACGGCAGATGAAGTGGCAACCCTTGAGCTTTTGCTGAAGAAAATCCTGCCGTAAACAGAAAAAAGAGGTATGACGATGTCCAGACGCAATACTGACGCTATTACCATTCATAGCATTTTGGACTGGATCGAAGATAACCTGGAATCGCCGCTCTCCCTTGAAAAAGTGTCAGAGCGTTCGGGTTACTCCAAATGGCACCTGCAACGGATGTTCAAAAAAGAGACCGGTCATTCATTAGGTCAATATATTCGCAGCCGCAAGCTGACGGAAATTGCCCAGAAACTGAAAGAAAGCAATGAGCCGATCCTTTATCTGGCGGAGCGTTACGGATTTGAATCGCAGCAAACCCTGACGCGTACGTTCAAGAACTATTTTGACGTGCCGCCTCATAAGTACCGAATCACCAGCGTGCCGGGCGAATCCCGATACCTGTATCCGTTAAAACACTGTAGTTAATCATCGCCTGTAACAGACGTAACCGAGGAAATCATGAAAGTTATCGCCTCCGCCGCCCTCGCCTTGCTGGTGCTGTTCTCCAGCCAGACCTTCGCGGAGCAAACCCCTCGTGCAACGCAGCAAAATAATCCTGATACGATGATTTTGCCGTCAGCACATGACCAGTCGCCTTATGATTTCAACCATATGGGTGCTGGTAGCGACAAATCCGACGAATTAGGCGTGCCTTATTATAATCAGCACGGCCTCTGATTCGTTTTTGCCCCGCAGACGCGGGGCTTTTTTTATGCCTTTTCGCTTACCCGCGTCGTCCGACGAACCCGCAGACCAAACACGTTAATGTACAGCCCGGCCATGATCAGCACGGCGCCAAACAGCTGCAGCGCGCTTAGCGTTTCATCCAGTAAGAGTGCCGCACTGGCAAGCCCTACCACCGGTACCAGCAGAGATAACGGTGCGACGCGCCAGGTTTCATACCGTCCCAGCAGCGATCCCCAGATCCCGTAGCCCACAATGGTAGCGACAAAGGCCAGATAGACAAGAGAAAGGATCGTGGTCATATCGATGTCAACCAGACTGTTCAACATCACCGCCGGACCGTCCAGAATACTCGACGCCAGCAGAAACGGAATAACCGGGATCAGTGCGCTCCACACCACCAGCGACATCACCGCCGGGCGCGCCTCGTGCTGCATGATCAGCTTGTTGAAGATATTCCCGCAGGCCCAGCTCAGCCCCGCCGCCAGCGTCAACATAAACCCGAGCAGCGCCACATGCTGACCATTCAGGCTGGCCTCGATCAGCACCAGCACGCCGAACACCGCCAGGGTGATCCCCGCCAGCTGTTTGCCCTGCAGACGCTCGCCAAACACGAACGCCCCGAGAATAATGGTAAAGAACGCCTGCGCCTGTAACACCAGCGAGGCAAGACCCGCCGGCATACCGAACTTGATGGCGCAGAAGAGAAACGCGAACTGGCCAAAGCTAATGGTCAGACCGTAGCCCAGCAGCAGTTTCAATGGGATCTTCGGGCGGGCGACAAAGAAGATGGCCGGAAAAGCGACCAGCATAAAGCGTAAACCGGCCAGCATCAGCGGCGGCATGTTGTGCAGCCCCAGCTTAATGACCACAAAGTTGAGCCCCCATACTACGACCACCAGCAACGCCAGCAGCCCGTCTTTACGCGTCATACCCAGCCCCTGAATTATTAATAATTTGTTAACACTTCAAGGTAACAGAAAAAAGTGCGCCGAGAGAAGATCATTATTTCTGGCAGGCAGCTGAAGCACTTAGGGATAAATCAGGTGCTATACAAGCCCCTTATGTCATGGTAATCCTGTTAACACACATCTAATAAAAGCATAAGCAACTGTCGGGCAGGAATATGAAACCATCTCTCAGGCGCTCAACCGCAGCGCTGCTGGCATCGTCATTGTTGTTAACCATTGGTCGAGGGGCAACGCTGCCGTTTATGACCATCTATCTCACGCGCGTCTACAGCATGAGCGTCGAGAATATTGGTTATGCCCTGACGATTGCGCTGACTATCGGCGTGGTGTTCAGCCTGGGATTTGGCATTCTTGCCGATAAGTTTGATAAAAAACGCTACATGCTGATCGCCATCGTGGCCTTTATCGCCGGCTTTGTCGCGATCCCGCTGGTCGATAACGTCACGCTGGTGGTGTTGTTCTTTGCGCTGATCAACTGCGCCTATTCCGTCTTTTCGACGGTGCTGAAGGCCTGGTTCTCCGACGTGCTCACCGCGAGCCAGAAAGCGCGCGTCTTCTCGCTGAACTACAGCTTCCTGAACATTGGCTGGACGATCGGACCACCAATTGGCACCCTGCTGGTGATGTACAGCCTGCAGCTACCGTTCTGGCTGGCGGCCTTCTGCGCCGCGCTGCCGCTGGGCTTTATCCATTTCTTTGTGCAAAAAAGCGTGGCGCTCGATACTACCGAGGAGAAGACGCCCTGGCAGCCGTCGGTATTACTGAAAGACCGCGCGCTGTTCTGGTACACACTCTCTGGCCTGCTGGCGTCCTACGTGGGCGGGTCGTTCGCGAGCTGTATTTCGCAATACGTTCTGGCCGCGCATGCGGACAGTGATTTCGCCGAAAAGGTGGTGGCCGTGGTGCTCCCGGTCAACGCCGCCGTGGTGGTGACGCTGCAATATGCGCTGGGCCGCAAAATCTCAGCCAGCAATATCCGCCCGCTGATGACCCTCGCCACCCTGTTTTTTATCGTGGGGCTGGGCGGCTTTATGCTCTCCGGAGAGAACCTGGTCTACTGGGGCATTGCTGCCGCCATTTTCACGCTGGGTGAGATTATCTATGCGCCGGGTGAATACATGCTGATCGACAACATTGCGCCACCGGGAATGAAGGCGAGCTATTTCTCCGCGCAGGCGCTGGGTTGGCTCGGCGCGGCGGCAAACCCGATGATCACCGGTATCATCCTGACCAACCTGCCGCACTGGTCCTTGTTTGTCATCATGATGGTCGCCATTGTTGTCGCATGGCTGATGATTTTGCGCGGGATGAGCGTGAAGTCGTGGTGCGAGTCGCCCAAAGCGGCGTAGCAAATGCAGGCCGGGTAAGGCGCAGCCGCCACCCGGCAATAAAGCATCAGTGGTGCAACATCTCCTCCACCACCTGCTCTTTATACATCTCGTTCGGGTAATAGGTCGGCCAGTTATTCATCTCTTTCAGCAGCGCCTCGTGGGAGATATTGCCCATGAAAATATGGAAGTGAGACGAGGCCTTCGGTCCGATGGTATGGTCGCTGAACTGCACGAACTTCGGCGCCTTGCTAGCGGCATCCTTACACTCAAACAGATAGCGAACGCCTTTCTTACCTGACGCGTAGGTCAGAATTTTGTAGCCGCTGTAATCATACTGACAACGGCTGACTGCTTTACCCTGATGGAACTCCATCACGTTATTTTCGATGCCGATGGCATCCACGTCCGTCGCATAACCCGTTCGGTAGTAGGCTTTCACCTCGTCAAAGGTTTTACTTTTGTCTTTCTGCGCTTTCTGTTTAAAGACCGGATCGAGCGAACCATCAAGCAGGAACGGATAGACCGACTGCCAGGTCCCGTCCCAGTCAGACAGCGTTCTGTCCTTCACGTCTTTATCCTCAAACACGCCGTTCGCCGCTTTCTGTTCCGCTTCAGTCATCTGATGGCCGTGCGAGTGAGCAAACAACTGGCCGCTGACCAGCAGCGCCCCCAGAGTCATGGCAAATTTTCCAATATGTGCAGTCAACATAACACCCTCATTCCGTTTGATAAGAACGAGAATGTTATATTATAACATATCAGATCGCAACCAGGCCGCGCACGCCCTCCTGCTCCATGTTCTCACCCCGTCCGCGCTGAATAATGGTGCCGCGCGACATTAGCAGATAGCTGTCTGCCAGCTCGGCGGCAAAGTCGTAAAATTGCTCAACCAGCAGGATCGCCATATCCCCCCGGTCCGCCAGAGTGCGGATCACCTGACCAATCTCTTTAATCACCGACGGCTGTATGCCTTCGGTCGGCTCATCCAGAATCAGCAGCTGCGGACGACTCGCCAGCGCGCGCCCAATCGCCAGCTGCTGCTGTTGCCCGCCGGAGAGATCGCCCCCGCGACGATGCTTCATCTCTTTAAGCACCGGGAACAGCTGCCAGATCTCTTCGGGCACCTGCTTCGCCTCGCGGGCGGAAAATCGCGACAGCCCCAGCAGAAGGTTCTCTTCCACGGTCAGGCGCGAGAAAATCTCGCGCCCCTGCGGAACATACGCCACGCCAGTCTGCACCCGCTGATGCGGCCTGCTGTGGGTAATCTTTTTACCCTGCCAGATGACCTCCCCGGTTTTCGCCGGGATCAGCCCCATCAGACACTTCAGCAGCGTGGTTTTCCCGACGCCGTTGCGCCCCAGCAGGCAGGTGACTTCGCCAGTGTTAGCCTCAAAGCTCACGCCGCGCAGGATATGGCTGCCGCCGTAATACTGATTCAGTTCGTTGACCTGTAACATTCCCTCTCCTTAACGTCCCAGATAGACCTCAATCACCTGCTCGTTAGCCTGCACCTCGCGAAGCGACCCTTCCGCCAGCACCCGCCCCTGATGCAGCACCGTCACATGGTCGGCGATGGTTTCAACAAAGCCCATATCGTGCTCCACCACCATCAGGGAGTGCTTGCCCGCCAGCGTTTTGAACAGCTCGGCGGTATATTCCGTTTCCGCGTCGGTCATCCCGGCGGCGGGTTCATCCAACAGCAGCAGATGCGGGTCCTGCACCAGCAGCATACCGATTTCCAGAAACTGCTTTTGTCCGTGCGAAAGCAGCCCGGCGCGGCGGTCGCGCTCGCTGCTAAGGCGCAGCAAAACCAGCATCTCATCGATCCGGTCGCGCTGTTCACCGTTGAGCGTTGCCCGCAGGCTCGCCCAGACGGACTTATCGGTTTTCATGGCGATCTCCAGGTTTTCCCACACCGTCAGCGCTTCAAAAACGGTGGGTTTCTGGAATTTACGCCCGATCCCCTGGCGGGCAATGGCCGCAGGCTCCAGCGCGGTCAGATCGATGGACTGATCGTAAATCGCCCTGCCGCTCTCTGGACGCGTTTTGCCGGTGATGACGTCCATCAGCGTGGTTTTACCGGCTCCGTTGGGGCCGATCACGCAGCGCAGCTCACCCACGCCGATATTCAGCGAGAGATCGGTCAGGGCCTGAAAGCCATCAAAATTGACGTTAATCGCCTCAAGCTGAAGCACCGGGTCGGTCTGCTCGCGGTAACGATCGCCGGGCAACTGGCGGGTAAATAACCCTTCGGCTGGCTGCATTATTTATCTCCCTTTCGAAACAGACCATAGACGCCGCGCGGTAAAAACAGCGTGACGGCGATAAAAATCAACCCCAGAAACAGCTGCCAGTATTCCGGCATCGCGACGGTGAAGAAACTTTTCGCCCCATTCACCAGCGCCGCGCCAATCACCGGCCCCACCAACGTGCCGCGCCCGCCCAGCGCAACCCAGATGGCCGCTTCTATCGAGTTTGTCGGCGACATTTCGCCAGGGTTGATAATACCTACCTGCGGGACGTACAGCGCCCCCGCCAGGCCGCACAGCACGGCAGAGAGCGTCCAGACCAGCAGCTTGAACCCGCGCGGATCGTAGCCGCAAAACGTCAGCCGATTTTCGGCATCGCGAACGGCGGTCAGGATGCGGCCAAACTTGCTCTTCGCCAGCGCAAACCCTGTGCCCAGGGCCAGGAGCAGCAACAGCACGGTGGCCAGAAACAGCGCGATACGGGTGGTCGTTTCCGTCACCGAAAACCCGAGCAGCGTGGTGAAGCCGGTAAAGCCGTTATTGCCGCCAAAGCCGGTTTCGTTGCGAAAGAACAGCAGCATCCCGGCATAGGTCAGCGCCTGGGTCATAATCGAGAAGTAGACCCCTTTGATCTTTGAGCGGAAGGCAAACCAGCCAAACACCAGCGCCAGCAGGCCCGGCACCATCACAATCAGCACCAGCGCCCAGGCAAAATGCTGGGTTCCCCACCAGAACCACGGCAGCTCGCTCCAGGAGAGGAACGACATAAACGCGGGCAGACCGTCGCCCGCGGCCTGGCGCATCAGGTACATCCCCATCGCGTAGCCGCCCAGCGCGAAGAAGATCCCGTGCCCAAGCGACAGCATCCCGGCATAGCCCCACACCAGATCCAGCGCCACCGCAACGATGGCGTAGCAGAGGATCTTGCCAATCAGCGTCAGCATCCAGGTCGACAGCGCCAGCGGATGCGTCGCAGGCAGTAAGGCGAAAAACGGTAATATCAGCAGACACACCACCAGCAGGCTGCCTGCAAGTTGCGTTGTGCGTGGCGCTTTGCGCGCCAGCGTTAAGGTCAGTGGCTGGCTCATCAGTCAATCACCCTCCCTTTCAGCGCAAACAGCCCCTGGGGGCGTTTCTGAATAAACAGCACGATCGCCACCAGAATCACGATCTTGCCCAGCACCGCACCCATCTGTGGTTCAAGGATTTTATTAAAGATCCCCAGACCAAACGCCGCGGCCACGCTGCCTGCCAGCTGGCCTACACCTCCGAGCACCACCACAAGGAAGGAGTCGATGATATAGCCCTGGCCCAGCTCCGGCCCGACGTTACCGAGCTGTGATAGCGCCACGCCGCCTAACCCCGCAATCCCGGAGCCAAGCCCAAACGCCAGCATATCGACGCGCCCTGTCGGTACCCCACAGCAGGCGGCCATGCTGCGGTTTTGCGTCACCGCCCGCACGTTGAGCCCCAGACGGGTTTTGTTCAGAATGAGCCAGGTGAAGAACAGCACCAGCAGCACGAAGCCCAGCACCACAATGCGGTTCCATGGCAGCGTCAGGTTGGCAAAAACCTGCACCCCGCCGGACAGCCATGCCGGGTTCGCCACCTCGAGGTTCTGGGCGCCAAAGGTCATGCGCACCAACTGGATAAGCATCAGGCTGATGCCCCACGTCGCCAGCAGCGTTTCCAGTGGACGACCGTACAAATGGCGAATCACGGTGCGCTCCAGCACCATCCCGATGCCCGCCGTCAGGCAGAACGCGACCGGCAGCGCGATAACGGGATAGAGCGCCAGCCACTGGGGCGCAAGCCCGGCCATCGCCTGCTGCACCATCCACGTGGCATACGCGCCCAGCATCAGCATTTCGCCGTGCGCCATATTGATGACCCCCAGCAGGCCGTAGGTGATGGCAAGCCCCAGCGCCGCCAGCAGCAGCACCGACCCCAGGGACAGCCCCATAAACGCCTGGCCCAGCAGATCGCCCCACATCAGGCGGTGCTGGATCTGGCTAAGACTCTCTTCGGCGGCCGCTCGAACGCCGCTATCCGGCTCTGTCTGTGGCTGGGTAAACGGGGTAAGTCTGGACTCCACGTCCGGATCGTCAGAGTGCCCTAATAATTCAACAGCCTTGCGGCGCACCTCGGCCAGCGGGCTGGCTAGCTGGAGATTTGCCACCGCCAGCAGCAGCGCCTGACGCGCCACCGCGTCCGTTTCTTCGTTTACCCGCTTTTCCAGAAAAGCGAGCATCCCGGGCTGGGCATCCCGCTGAAGCTGACGTGCCGCCGATCGCCTTTCGGTGACGCTGTCACTCACCAGCTGATGCGTCGCGATGGCCGTGGCGGCCAGTACGCGCAGCCGGTTGGTCAGACGAACGGCTTTGGTTGGGCCCTCTGCCATCTGACTTTCCCCCAGCGGGATGACGTTACCATTGCGTTGTGCAAAGGCGTGCTTTTGCGTATCGACGTAGAGGTTTTCTTTTTGCAGCGCCTCAAGGAGCGGCAGTCTTGACGCGTCCGGCGCGGCGGCCCACTGCGTCAACAAATCCGCCTGCTGGCTGCGGCTGGCGGCAACAAAACGATCGGCATCCGATGCCTGCGCCATCCCTGGCAGCAGTCCGGAAAGCCATACAAGAGCGATGAACAGGCGCATGGCGTTCATGACGTTTCTCCCTGCGGTGATGACTTAGTTGCTGGCGGTTTTCATCGGCTGGTCGGGCTTTTTGTCATTCCCGGCGATGAACGGGCTCCACGGCTGGGCGCGTACCGGCTGCTCCGTCTGCCACACCACGTTGAACTGACCGTTGCCTTCGATTTCACCGATCATGACCGGCTTATGAAGATGGTGGTTGGTGGCATCCATGGTGAGCGTAAAGCCTGACGGCGCCTTAAAGGACTGACCGGCCATCGCCGCACGCACTTTATCCACGTCGGTAGTGCCCGCTTTTTCCACCGCCTGCGCCCACATATGAATCCCCACGTAAGTCGCTTCCATCGGATCGTTGGTCACCACGGTATCGGCGTTCGGCAGCTTATGCGCTTTGGCATAGGCTTTGTAATCCGCCACGAAGGCCTGGTTTGTCAGATTATCCACGGATTCAAAGTAGTTCCATGCCGCCAGGTTGCCCACCAGCGGTTTGGTGTCGATCCCGCGCAGCTCTTCTTCACCCACGGAGAACGCCACCACCGGCACGTCCGTCGCCTTCAGTCCCTGGTTAGCCAGCTCTTTGTAGAATGGCACGTTGGAATCGCCGTTGATGGTCGACACCACGGCGGTTTTGCCGCCCGCTGAGAATTTTTTGATATTGGCGACGATGGTCTGGTAGTCGCTATGGCCAAACGGGGTGTAAACCTCTTCAATATCCTTATCCTCCACCCCTTTCGAATGCAGGAACGCGCGCAGGATCTTGTTGGTGGTGCGCGGGTAAACGTAATCGGTGCCCAGCAGGAAGAAGCGCTTCGCCGCGCCGCCGTCTTCACTCATCAGGTATTCCACCGCCGGGATCGCCTGCTGGTTCGGCGCCGCGCCGGTATAGAAGACGTTTGGCGACATTTCCTCGCCCTCATACTGCACCGGATAGAACAGCAGGCCGTTCAGCTCCTCAAAGACCGGCAGTACGGATTTGCGCGAAACAGACGTCCAGCAGCCGAATACCACAGCCACTTTATCCTGACTCAACAGCTGGCGCGCTTTCTCGGCAAACAGCGGCCAGTTTGAGGCCGGGTCCACCACCACCGGCTCCAGTTTCTTACCCAGCACGCCGCCTTTGGCGTTGATTTCATCAATCGTCATCAGGGCGACATCCTTCAGCGGGGTCTCGGAGATGGCCATCGTGCCGGAAAGAGAATGCATGATCCCCACTTTGATGGTATCGGCCGCCTGCACGCCAAAACTCATGCCCATCGCTACGACGGACGCGGATAACGCAAAGGCTTTTAATAAGGTACGACGCTGCATATTTTCACTCCTGAAAAAGAACGCTGTGCGAAAACGTCCGTTACGGCGTGGACGCGGAAATAAAAGTGTCAGCGAAGCAGGAGCAAAAAGGATGCCAGAATGAAGATAGCGCTATTTCTGGGAGGGGAACGCCGGATGTAAAGAGAACGTCTCAGAATGGCACAGCGCTGCACTTTTATAATGCAGCGCGGAGGAGGAAGGTTTTACCAGACTTCGCTGGCGATCTGCGTGACCAGACGGACTTTGTCCCACTGCTGGGTTTCGCTCAGGCTGTTGCCCTCTTCGGTAGAGGCAAAGCCGCACTGCGGGCTGAGGCAGATCTGCTCTTTTGCCACGTATCTCGCCGCCTCTTCCAGACGAGCTTTAATTCCTCCCGGGTTCTCCAGCTCGCCGTTTTTCGTGGTAATCAGCCCCAGCACCACCTGCTGCTTGCCCGGTCGAACAAAGCGCAATGGCGCGAAATCCCCGCTGCGGTCGTTATCATATTCAAGGAAGAACGCGTCAACGTTGACCGTCCCGAACAGCACTTCCGCCACCGGCTCATAGCCACCTTCGGAGATCCAGGTAGAACGGAAGTTACCGCGACAAACGTGCAGCCCGATGGTCAGATCGTCCGGCTTGCCTTCCAGCGCCTTGTTCAGAACGCGGGCATAGATGCGCGCCAGCTCATCGGCATCAACGCCTCGCTCGCGGATCTGACGGCGCTGATCGTCCGAACAGAGATAGGCCCAGACGGTGTCATCCAGCTGCAGATAACGGCAGCCCGCGTCATAGAAAGCGCGAATGGCATCACGCCAGGTGGTGGCCAAATCGTCGAAATAGACGTTCAGGTCCGGATACACTGTCGCATCAATGTCTTTGCGACCGCCGCGGAAATGGAGCACGCTCGGGCTGGGAATGGTCATTTTCGGCTGGGCGTTCCCGCTGATGCTTTTCAGATAGCGAAAATCTTCGAGCATTGGATGGTCACCGAATCCCAGCTTGCCGGTGACGCGCACACCGTGGGCTTTGGTTTGCACCCCGTTAAACTGGATGCCCTGCTGTGAATCGTAACGTTCAACGCCCTGCAGTCCGTCGAAGAAGTCGAAGTGCCACCAGGCACGACGAAACTCGCCGTCGGTGACCACGTGCAGGCCGCACGCACACTGCTGCTCAACGACGTGGCGAATGGCCTCATCCTCTACCGCGCGAAGCTGTCCGGCATCGATTTCGCCGCTGGCGAACTTCAGGCGCGCCTGTTTGATGGCATCCGGGCGTAAAAAACTGCCGACTACATCGGCGCGGTACGGGGCGTGGTGTCGTTGCATGGAAATCTCCTCAGTCTGCCGACGGTAATTGCCAGCAGTGATAATTCATTATTTGAAGCTTCAGACTTCTGGATGTCTAAATGTCCAAAAACAATGTCATACCTCACCGGCGTCGGCAAACGAGAAAATTTCACGGGCATTGAAAAAAATTCATCTTCACAGCGCGGCGGAGGTTTCGCTGCTGGCAAAGGCGAACTTTTCATCTTCCCAGCCGGCGATCCCCCCGAGCATGATTTTGACCGGCAGCCCGAGGCGCGCCAGCTTGAGCGCGGCTCTGTCCGCGCCGTTACAGTGCGGCCCTGCGCAGTAGACAACGAACAGCGTGCCTTCAGGCCATTGAGCCATGCGCTCAGCGGTAATCTGGCTCCGCGGCAGATGCAATGCGCCAGGTACGTGACGACGGGAAAACTGCTCCGGGCTCCCCACCACATGCAGCAAAACAAAGTCCTGCTCATTATTGGCGATGGCATGATGCACATCGGCACAGTCGGTTTCGACGCTCAGGCGACGCAGAAAATGGGTAACAGCTTCCTGCGGCTCGGCAGCCGGAAATTCAGTAACATAGCTCATGATCCTTCCTCATCTTTGGCGTTTGTGTTAACACTACTCTATCCACAAATTCAGCCCGTGAATGCGCTCGCTTATGCCAGAAAACAGCAAAAAGATGACAAACTTAAGACAACTTGCCCGCCCGAAGGTGGTCGTGCTGGCGTATGACGGTCTGTGTACCTTTGAGTTTGGGGTGGCGGTGGAAATCTTCGGCCTGCCTCGCCCCGAGCTGGGCGACGAATGGTATCGTTTTGCCGTGGCGGGCGTGGACAGCGGTGAACTTCGGGCGACGGGCGGGATCCGCATCATTACCGATGGCGATATCTCCCTGCTTGAGTCTGCCGATCTGATTGTGGTTCCGGGCTGGCGGGGGCTGGACTCACCGGTTCCGGATGCGCTCTGCGGCGCATTGCGTCAGGCCAGCGCGCGCGGGTGTCAGGTGCTCTCTATCTGCTCGGGCGTGTTTGTGCTGGCCGCCTCGGGGCTGCTGAACGGACGTAAAGCCACGACGCACTGGCGCTACATTGACGCGTTAAAAGCCCGTTACCCTGACATCGACGTGGTTGAGGATGTGCTCTACCAGGACGAGGGCGATATACTGACCTCTGCGGGCAGCGCGGCGGGGATCGATCTCTGCCTGCACGTTGTGCGTCGGGATTATGGCATGGAAACCGCCAACAGCGTGGCGCGTCGGCTGGTCATTCCCCCTCACAGGGATGGATCTCAGCCGCAGCAGCTGAGCCGCCCGGTGGCGCAGCTGCGGGAGAGTCAACGTCTCGGCCAGCTGTTTGATTTTCTGCACACGCATCTTATCGACGCGCATAGCGTCGACTCGCTGGCGCGTCGGGTCGGAATGAGCCAGCGCACCTTTCTTCGCCGCTTCGAGGCGGCAACGGGAATGACGCCCGCACGCTGGTTGATCAATGAGCGCCTGCTGCGAGCGAAAGATTATCTGGAAAGCAGCCGGTTAAGCATCGACAGCATCGCGGAACAGACCGGATTTGGTCAGGCGTCGACATTACGTCATCATTTTCGCCAGCAGTTCGCGCTCTCCCCGGCTCAGTATCGCAAACAATTTTCACGTACTGGTACCGCCCGCTGAGGCGTTAGTTTTATGGTTAATACGGAGCACCTGATGGTCACCACACACGTTTTCATCGCGGTCAGTCTTGATGGCTACATCGCCCGACAGAATGACGATATCGAGTGGCTGCTGCAGCGCGATGACCCGACTGAGGATCATGGCTATGCGGCGTTCATCGCGGACAAAGAGTGGATCGTGATGGGCCGGGGGAGCTATGAGAAGGTGCTGACTTTTGACACATGGCCGTATGACCGGCCCGTGCTGGTGCTTTCCCGACAGCTGGCCGACACGCCCGTACCCGACGCATTGAGGGGCAAAGTACAGTTTTCCGGCCGCACGCCAAAGGAGGTGCTCGACGATCTGGCGATGCAGAACGTCCATCGCGTCTATCTCGATGGTGGACAGGTGATCCAGTCGTTCCTGCGCGAAGGACTGGTAGCGGATATGGTGATCACGACCGTTCCTGTTCTGCTTGGATCGGGAAAATCGCTGTTCGGCGCCCTGCCCGGAGATATCGATTTGACGCTGGTATCAAGCCGCAGCTTCCCTTCTGGCCTGGTACAGTCACACTATCGACTGAAGCCATAAAACCACGGTAAACACTGAGCAAAAAAAAACCGCCAAAAATGGCGGTAAATGCTTGCATGGATAGATTTGTATTTTGGTCTCTACGTCCCGACACTCCATGGCCGGGCTGCGGATCCCTTACAACCTAACACCCGTTGTCTTAACGAAGGTTAAACAGTCTTATTAACCTGCATGGGTATTGATCTGCAAATAACGCATAAGCCCCTGTTCAGCGCTCTGTTTTGCGTCATCGTTAATGGCTTCAAGATAAAAGGAGCGTGCGACACCATAAGGTGCTTTTTCAGAGGGATACACCGCGAACTGGAATGTTTTTCCTCTTGCCTGATGAGTGCAATCTAATTCCCAACGCTGATCGTTCACTTTTTTGCTGGTGCAGGCAACGCCACCATAGTCGCTGGTTAAATAGGAACCCACGCGAATTTCTGCAGATTGAATATATTCTGGTTCGTCATTACCTGCATAACGAACCCCTGCAACGGCTATAACAGCTGCCGCCAGAAGCGCAAGCGCTACTATTTTTTTCATTTATAAATGACCTGTTCCTTAGCCCAAGATAACTATTATATAAGATTAATCCTTAATGCAAACATCCAATTGTGGTCCAGAAATGGAGCTTTACAAAGATTAGGATGAATTTTAGGAAATATCCTAATCACTATTCCGAACCCACATTATTTGACATTTTCTTTTCGCTAATTTTAATTTTTAAATAATAACACCAGGAAATAATCGACATGATTATCCGGCATTGTTTTTCAGCGGGGAATCCATGATTAAAAAAGGGTTATCTTTCATAATGCTTATTTGTGCGCTGTTTTCAGGCCAGCTTATGGCCGGGCACAAAGGACATGAATATTTATGGGTAAAGAACGTGGCGCATCAGCTTCGTCATGAAGCCGACAGCGATGAGTTGCGAAGCGCTGCGGAAGAGTCGGCGGAGGGTTTGCGCGAACACCACCTGTGGCAGAAGTCGCGCAAACCGGACACGCACGTCAGGTAATTAACTGCCCTTGCGTTTTGGCAGGGTTTTCATCAGGTCGTCCGGACTGACGGATGCCACAATACTGCCGGGCTGCGGCATTTTGAAGATGTGGTTTTTCATCTTGCCAATCACATGCATTTCGCAAGGACGGCAGTCGAACTTAAGGGTCAGAACTTCGTCACCGTTTACCAGCTGCATTGGGGTGGCCTTCCAGCTCTTAATGTTACCTTTAGCCTGCTTAGGACACAGGTTAAACGCAAAGCGGAGGCAGTGCTTGGTGATCATCACCGGCACATCGCCCTTCTCTTCATGCGCTTCATAGGCCGCGTCGATCAGCTGCACGCCGTGGCGATGATAGAATTCACGTGCTTTATGGTTGTAAACGTTGGCGAGGAAGGACAAATGGGTGTCCGGGTATACTGGCGCAGGGACGGCTTCGGCTTTACGGCTACCGCGCGGATACTGTGCCAGGCGCGCGGCATCCAGCATCTCTGCCGTTTCTCGGCGGAACTGGTTAAGCAGGCTGTTCGGCACGAACAGCGCGTCCGGCAGATTCACGTCGATAGCGCGCGCGTAGTAAATCGTCTGGCCCAGCTTCGCCACGCCATCCTTCAGGCTGCTAAGCGCTTTTTCCGCGTTGTTTGCCACCTCGAAAAGACCATCGAGCGTGTGCGTCACGCTGATACCGTCTTCACAGGTCATGGTCAGAATTAGCTGCTCTTCCCAGCCGCCCAGCTCAATATCCACGGCGATACGTCGTTCGCTGGAGGTTTTCAGCAGCGCCTGCTGCCAGTTATGATCGAGGTTACGGTTAAGCGCCGCGTTAGGTCGCGCCTTGTAGAGATCGGCCGGCATTTCATTCGGCCATACGCGGTAGCGGTTCTCGCCGGTTTTCTCGACCGTATTCGCACGGAAGCCCACGACTTCGCGCTTAATCATCACGTTAAGGCCATCGCCGTTCGCCAGCGGCTCCGTCACTGCAACATCAAGGTGATCTTTCGCCACTTTCAGCACTTCGCCGACCGGTAAACCGATAAACTTCGGTGAGTCAAACGCGCCGATATCCCCTTTACGGGCATTCACGAAATAGTCCGTGCTGCCGCGGTGGAACGTTTTGTCCGTCGACGGAATAAAGAAATGCTCGGTGCGGCCGGCCGACGCGCGCGCCAGGTCGCCGCGATCCTCAATAATGGCGTCCAGCATCTGGCGATAGTGCGCGGTGATGTTCTTCACGTAGCTCATATCTTTATAGCGCCCTTCAATCTTGAAGGAACGCACGCCCGCGTCGATCAGCGCGCCCAGGTTGGCAGTCTGATCGTTATCCTTCATGGAGAGCAGGTGTTTTTCGAACGCCACGACGCGGCCCTGATCGTCTTTCAGGGTATACGGCAGACGGCAGGCCTGAGAGCAGTCACCGCGGTTGGCGCTGCGGCCCGTCTGGGCGTGGGAAATATTGCACTGACCGGAATAGGCCACGCACAGCGCGCCGTGGATAAAGAACTCGATCGTCGCGTCTGTCGCCTGATGAATATCGCGGATCTGATTCAGATTCAGCTCGCGCGCGAGGACGATCTGCGAAAAGCCGACGTCGGAGAGAAATTTCGCCTTCTCGACCGTACGGATATCACACTGGGTACTGGCATGCAGCTCAATGGGGGGAATATCCAGCTCGAGCACGCCCATGTCCTGAACAATCAGGGCATCCACCCCGGACTGGTAGAGATCGGTAATCAGACGTTGCGCAGGCTCCAGCTCATCATCATGAAGAATGGTGTTCAGGGTCACGAACACTTTCGCCCCGAAACGGTGGGCGAACGGCACCAGTTCAGCAATATCGCTCAGGCTGTTGCTGGCGTTATGTCGGGCACCGAAGCCTGGGCCGCCAATGTAGACGGCGTCAGCGCCATGAAGGATCGCTTCACGGGCTATGGCGGCGTCGCGGGCCGGGCTTAAAAGTTCAAGATGATGGGATTGCAGGCGCATACTTCGTCGTTATCCGTTATGGTCAAAATGGCGGCTATTGTAGTCAGAAGTATGCGTCAGCGAAACAGTTTTGCGTAGCCTCAGCGGGGATAATGAATCAGGGAGTGAAAATGCACCGTCCGGTCGCTGCTGTTGCGGTAGGCGTGCGGTTTATCGCCGGCAAAACGGACGCCCGAATCGGCAGAAATCATCTGCCACTTGCCGTCAAGCTTCATCTCCAGCTCGCCGCTGACCACCACCACATGTTCAATCACTCCGGCCTCATGCGGCGTGGATTCACTCAGCGCGCCGGGTGCCAGGGTAATGGAGAAATAATCAAACCTGAGCGTCTCGTCCCACGGAAAGAGCGGCTTGACGACCATCGCCTGCTGCTGGGGGTCAAATACCGCCTGCTGGTCCGCCTCCGGCGTGATGAAGGCGGAAAACGGAACGTTCAGTCCCGTGGCAATTTTCCACAGCGTCGACACCGTCGGGCTGGATTCATTGCGCTCGATTTGCCCGAGCATGGCCTTTGACACGCCGGTCTCGTCTGCGAGCTTCGACAAACTCCAGCCGCGCGCCTGGCGCAGCGTTTTCAATGTGGTTGCAAGATGTCGTGTGATGTCCATGTTCCCTCCTGGTGACGACCAGCATACCACTTGTACGCTATAGCGCACAGTGCTACCTTATCCCGGATGCTATAACGCACAACGGAGTTTTCATGCGCCCTTCCTCTC
Source organism: Enterobacter pseudoroggenkampii (assembly GCF_026420145.1). Lineage (NCBI taxonomy): Bacteria > Pseudomonadati > Pseudomonadota > Gammaproteobacteria > Enterobacterales > Enterobacteriaceae > Enterobacter > Enterobacter pseudoroggenkampii. Next base: position 1,467,622 of record NZ_JAPMLV010000001.1, on the reverse strand, counting down.
ACCTTGTTCCAGTCGCACTGGCTGGATTTGTCGCCGTGCTGGTCGGTTACGCCAGCTCGGCCGCCATCATCTGGCAGGCTGCCGCTGCGGCAGGCGCCAGCGCACAGCAGATTGCGGGCTGGATGACCGCGCTGGGAATTGGGATGGGCGTCAGCACGCTGGCGCTTTCCTGGTGGTACAAGGCGCCGGTCCTGACCGCCTGGTCGACGCCCGGCGCGGCGCTGCTCGCCACCAGCCTGCACGGCGTCACGCTGGCGGAAACCATCGGCGTGTTCATCTTTGCGAACGCGCTTATTTTGCTCTGCGGCATTACCGGGCTCTTCGCCCGCCTGATGAAGCTGATCCCCCATTCGCTTGCTGCCGCCATGCTGGCGGGGGTATTGCTGCAGTTTGGCCTGCACGCGTTTGCGCATCTCGAAGGGCACTTTCTGCTGTGCGGCAGCATGATTGCGGCGTGGCTGATCGCAAAAGCGCTGGCTCCTCGCTATGCCATCGTCGTTACGCTGCTGGTCGGCGGTATTGTGGCCTGGGCGGGAGGTGACGTTGTCACCGATAAGCTCACGCTTTCTCTGGTGATGCCTGAGTTTATTGCACCCGCCTTCACCTTCACAAGCCTGGTGAGTATTGGCGTGCCCTTCTTCCTGGTGACCATGGCCTCGCAAAATGCGCCTGGTTTCGCCACGATGAAGGCCTCCGGTTACCCGCTGGCGGTCTCACCGCTCATCATCGTCACGGGTGGACTGGCGCTGCTGTTTTCTCCGTTTGGCGTCTTTTCTATCTGCATTGCGGCCATTACTGCCGCTATTTGTCAAAGCCCGGATGCGCACCCGGATGCCGATAAACGCTGGCTGGCGGCCATCGCAGCCGGAGGGTTTTATCTGCTGGCGGGGATTTTCGGCGGCTCCATTACCGGGCTGATGGCCGCGCTGCCGCTTAGCTGGATCCAGACGCTCGCCGGTCTGGCGCTGCTGGGCACCATCAGCGGGAGTTTATATCAGGCATTAAGCCACGAAGCGGAGCGCGATGCGGCCATCGTTACATTCCTGATGACCGCGAGCGGCGTCACGATCCTGGGCATCGGTTCGGCATTCTGGGGGCTGGTCTTGGGCGGGGTGTGCTACGCCCTGTTTTCACGCGCTCGCCGCGCGTAGCTGCGAAGGCGTCATGCCCGTCGCGCTGCGAAAGCGGTTGCTGAAGTGGCTGGCGGAGTTAAACCCGCAGGCAAGTGCGATCTCCGTCAGCGGCGTCGAGGTGTGCTGGACGAGGGCTTTCGCTTTATCCATTCGCCTCTGCATCACATACTGATGCGGCGCCAACCCCGTCGACTGGCGGAACATGCGTGCAAAATGGTATTCGCTGAGGGCAGCCTGCGCCGCCAGTTCGGCCAGCGTCAGGGGCTGCCCGAGATTCTCTTCGATAAAGGCGAGGACGTTGCGCAGCACAAACGGCGACAACCCTCCCGTGACAACCGGCAGCTTCCACTGCACGTTTGAGTAGTTTTGCAGCAGATGGGTCAGCAGCAGCGTGGAGGCCGTGCTCAGAGTGAGCTGGTTGGCGTGCTGCAGCCAGTCGCAGCCCAGTAAAAACTGGCGATACAGCGTGGTAATCTTCGGATCGCTACCAAAAATGCGCTCGTCCAGGGTCAGCGATAGCGGGCGCTTGTCCCAGATTTTTTCCCCTACGTCGCGCAGGTGTTCATCGGTGCAGTAGAGATGCACAAACGACAGGTCATCACGGATATCCCACGTCGATTCGCTCTCTTTGGGCATCAAACAGAAACGGTCCGGCCCCCCGCCGTTCTTCCAGCCGCCCGGCGTTTTTTGATAGCTTTCGTAGCCGTCCGCCACGTACAGGCTGAGGGTATGATGGTTGCTTTTTACCGTTATCGTATCGTGCTTGTTGTACCACGCTGCCAGCTGAATACCCGAATTCAGCGAGACGGTTTCCCGCAGGACCGCATTCTGTTGGCAAAGCGTTTCAAAGGTATCGTAAGCGTGAGACATAACCGTTAGCGCGTGATTGATCGGAATCTCAGTCTAAGAAGAGTTGTCTCCCGTTGCCAGTCCCCGCGGAAGAAAAAAGCGCAAGATTTTGCAAGTCACCCGCAAGCCGGTGAAAGCCCGTTACGCAACTCAGCGCCATACTGCGTGCTTTCGGGGTTTGAGAAGAGAAAAATATGAACGCATTACTCTATGGACTGGTGGTGGTCATCTGGGGAACCACCTGGATTGCCATTTTTCTGCAGCAGGGTCCCGTGGCGGCGCCCGTCTCTATTTTCTGGCGTTTCGCCGTCGCCAGCCTCACGATGATGATGGTGTTAATCGCCCTGCGACGCCTGCGCACGCTGGCGCTGCGGGATCACCTATATTGCATACTCCAGGGATGCTGCGTTTTCTGCTTTAACTTCTGGTGTTTTTACACCGCAGCCTCGCATATCAACACCGGGCTGGAATCGGTGATCTTCTCTATGGCCGTGCTCTATAACGCCATTAACAGCTTTATTTTCTTCGGGCAGCGCCCGCCCGCGCGTTTCTGGACAGCGGCGGCACTGGGGCTGGTTGGGATCATCACCCTCTTCTGGGACGATCTGCTGGCCAGCGGCTGGAGCGCGTCACTCCTGACCGGGATTGGGCTTTCCGCACTCGGTACCTACGGCTTCTCGCTGGGCAATATGATCAGCATGCGCCATCAGCGCAGAGGACTGGAAACCATGACCACCAACGCCTGGGCGATGCTCTATGGCACGCTGGTGATGGGCTGCATTGCCCTGTTCAGAGGCGACAGCTTTGTGCCGGAATGGACGGTGAGCTATCTTGGTGCGCTGGTGTATCTGGCTCTGTTTGGCTCGGTGATTGCTTTTGGTGCCTACTTCACGCTGGTGGGACGCATTGGTCCAGGTAAAGCGGCCTATAGCACGCTGCTCTTCCCGCTGGTGGCGCTCTCCATCTCCACGGTGTATGAAGGGTACGTCTGGCATATCAACGGTATCGTGGGGTTAGTGCTGATTCTGGGAGGAAATATGGTGATGTTTACCAAACCGGAAACCTGGTTCAGGCGCTTACGGATGGCATAAATAAAAAGGCCTGCATTACGCAGGCCGTTTTATTTTATTTTGCGGTCTTTTTCACATCAAACATGGTGGCATCCGTCGCCATGTCATCAACAACCTGCTTCAGCGTTGCAAAGGTCATTGGTGTGCTTTCGTTATTCAGCTCTTTACCTTCGCCTTTACGTACCACCTTCATGACCGGTTTATTGGTGGCCGCATCGATCAGCTCGCCTTCAAAGAAGAGATGCGTATCCATGGTTCGGTGTCCGGTTGCCATCTGCGTCCCGGCAACCACCAGCGCAACAGGCACCACTTCATAGAACTGCAGCCCCTCTTTCTGCGAACTCACCCCGGTAATCGCGCCGCGGAAAATCAGGCTATGTTTACCCGGCGTGGTCACAACCGGCTTACGCGTACCAATCGCAGTTTTCATTTTGTTATTGGTGTAGTTCAACAGCTCATCAAGCGTTTTTTGACCAATTTGCGTGGTAGGTTTTGGCGTTGGATAATAGGTAATCGGTGTCCAGAGAATACTGTCGTAGTTAGCTTCATTATAAGAAGGGTCGACCCAACGCAGCGTTGGTTTACCCGTCGCAGACGTTGTCTGCTGCAAGCCTGAGTAGTCTTTTAAAAAGCCGGAGTATTGTTCTGGAGCGGCGACTTTTGAAGAACAGCCGGCCAACGCCAACAGACCAGTAAGCACTGCAACTTTAAAAAAAGTTTGAGTACGCATGATAGTTTTCCATGTTATCTGCAAGTATGCATTTGAAGTTATAGCAAAAGACTGGCGGGTTTGTTGTGACAAAAAATGATGTGGTGAGCACAAATTGCAAAAAGACTGCCCGGAGGCGCACCGGGCAGTGAAAAATTACTGATTTATATCCAGTTGCCAGAACAGATGTTTGCCAAACGGGTCGATTTCATAGCCCGTCACCTCCTTGCGCACCGGTTCGAAAATGGTTGAATGCGCAATCATCACCGCGGGCATCTGGTCATGCATAATCTGCTGAGCCTCTTTATACAGCGCCACGCGTTTATCGCGATCGGTCGTTGATTTTGCTTCCGCAATAATTTTATCAAAGGGCTTATAGCACCATTTCGCCGAATTTGAGCCGCCGTTTGCCGAGGTACAGGTAAACAGCGGACCAAAGAAGTTATCGGGATCGCCCGTTGCGGTCGTCCAGCCCATCAGCGCGGCCTGATGTTCGCCGCCCTTCACGCGCTTAAGGTATTCACCCCATTCGTAGGTGACGATTTTGGTCTGTACGCCGATTTTCGCCCAGTCGGCCTGAATCATCTCCGCCATGCGTTTCGCATTCGGATTGTAAGGACGCTGTACCGGCATCGCCCACAGGTCGACGCTCACGCCACTGGCAAAACCGGCCTCTTTCAGCAGCGCTTTGGCTTTTTCAGGATCGTAGTCGTAATCCTTAAGCTCGCTGTCGGCGCTCCAGACGCCCGGCGGCAGCAGATTCTTCGCCGCGGTTCCGGTACCGTGGAACACCGCATCAATAATCGCCGGTTTGTTGATGGCCATCGCCAGCGCCTGACGGACCTTCACGTTATCCAGCGGCGGCTTCTGCGTGTTGAACGCCAGGAAGCCGGTATTTAGCCCCGCCTTACTCATCAGATTGATGTCTTTGTTGGCCTTCATGCGTGGCAGATCGGCCGGATTCGGGAACGGCATCACCTGACATTCATTCTTCTCAATTTTGGCAAAACGCACTGAGGCATCCGGGGTGATGCTGAACACCAGCCTGTCCAGCTTCGATTTCCCCTGCCAGTAGTCGGCAAACGCAGTGAACAGGATCCGGGAGTCCTTCTGATACTGCGCCAGCTTAAACGGCCCGGTGCCGATGGGTTCCATATCCACCTTCTCCGGCGTGCCTGCTTTCAGCATCGCGTCGGCATACTCCGCTGAAAGGATTGAGGCAAAATACCAGGCCAGATCGGCGACAAACGGCGCTTCCGGGTGCGCCAGGGTAAAACGCACGGTATGGTCATCGACTTTATCAATGCTGGTTATCAGGCTGCCAAACTCCAGGCTTTCGAAGTTGGAGTAGCTGCCGTTAGAGACGTTGTGGTAGGGATGGTTCACGTCTTTCTGCCGCATAAACGAGAAAATCACGTCGTCGGCGTTAAAGTCGCGGGTCGGCGTAAAAGATTTATTGCTCTGGAACTTCACGCCTTTACGCAGATGGAAGGTATAAACCTTGCCGTCGTCGCTCACCTCCCAGCGCTCCGCCAGGCTCGGCACCAGCTCCGTGGTACCGGGTTTGAAATCGACCAGCCGGTTATAGACCGGCACGGCGCTGGCGTCCACGCTGGTTCCCGAGGTGTATAATTGAGGATTAAAGTTTTCCGGCGATCCTTCGGAGCAATACACCAGCGTTTTCGCGGCAACGGCGGAACTGACCGTGAGTGCAGCGAGTGCCAGCGCTATAGTTGTGAGGTTGCTTTTCATCATTTATTCCTGTCTTTTTAATTCGACGGCTAATTAATTCTTTTGCCATTTCATAAATAACATTAAAGTGAAGTGGCAAACACCTGAAAAATAAATAAGGAATAAATCACTATGGGCTCGCCGCTTTCCAGACAATTAACGCACCGTTTTTTCCGCTATCTCGCGATCACCAGCCAGAGCGATCCCAAAGTCAAAACCCTGCCCTCAACGCCGGGCCAGCACGACATGGCGCGGGAGCTTGCGCAGGAGCTGGCACAGCTGGGGTTAGACGATATTGTGATTGATGAATTCGCCACGGTAACGGCGGTAAAAAAAGGCAACGTGCCCGGTGCGCCGCGCATCGGCTTTATTACCCATATTGATACCGTCGACGTGGGACTTTCACCGGATATTCATCCACAAATATTAACCTTTACCGGTGAAGATCTCTGTCTGAATAAAGAGAAAGACATCTGGCTGCGGGTTAAAGAGCATCCGGAAATTCTGGCTTATCCGAATGAGGAGATTATTTTCAGCGACGGAACCAGCGTATTGGGCGCGGATAATAAATCGGCGGTCACGGTGGTCATGACGGTGCTGGAAAACCTGTCGGCAGAACATCGGCATGGGGATATCGTCGTGGCGTTTGTGCCTGACGAAGAGATCGGCCTGAACGGCGCCAAAGCGCTGGATCTTACGCGCTTTGACGTCGATTTTGCCTGGACCATCGACTGCTGCGAGCTGGGGGAAATTGTCTACGAGAATTTTAACGCGGCGGCCGCGGAGATCCGTTTTACCGGCGTTACGGCGCACCCGATGTCCGCCAAAGGCGTGCTGGTGAATCCCCTGCTGATGGCGACTGACTACATCAACCATTTTGACCGCCAGCAAACGCCGGAGTGCACCGAGGGGCGTGAAGGCTATATCTGGTTTAACGGCATTCAGGCCGGACAGAACGAGGCCGTTCTAAAGGCCAATATCCGCGACTTTGACAAGGACAGCTTTGCCGCCCGCAAGCAGCAGATTGCCGACGTTGCCGCGCTGATTGCCGCCCAACATCCAACAGCCAGGGTGGACTATCGCATTGAAGATACCTACAGCAATATCAGCAATGCGATTGGCGAAGACCGACGCGCCATCGATCTGATGTTCGAGGCAATGGAATCGCTAGGCATCGCGCCGAAACCGACGCCGATGCGCGGCGGCACCGACGGCGCGGCGCTCTCGGCTAAAGGGCTACTCACCCCGAACTTCTTCACCGGGGCGCATAACTTCCACTCGAAGTTTGAATTCCTGCCGTTGTCGTCGTTCGAGGCGTCTTACAAGACTGCTCTCCAGCTCTGCCTGCTGGCCGCCCGTTAAGCGGGCTTGCGCGCCAGCATTGTGGCAAAGCGCAGCTTGATGCGGTTGCCGTTTTCATCGGTACGGTGCAGTTCGCCAACGTCTTCGTTGTATTTGAGCAACTCCCAGCCTTCGTAGTAGTTGCTCAGCTCACCGCTTTTAAACGCAAACGGGAAGCCGACGGTGCACGGGTAATCCGCCGTATCCATGGCGGCAACGATCAGGTTGTAACCGCCCGGCCTCGTGCAGCGCTGCATGTTGGCAATAAGGCCTGGGATGGTTTTTGACTCCAGGAACATTAGCACCACGGTGGAGAGAATAAAATCGTACTCGCCGTCAAAGCTCAGGTTGTTCAAATCCTTAATCGCGGTATGCAGATTAGCGATCCCTTCTTCCGCTTTGATGCGCTCGATATTGTCGATGCTCATCGGGTTCTTGTCCCATGCGGTCACGTCGTACCCGTTGGCCGCGAGGTACAGGCTGTTACGGCCGTTGCCGCAGCCCAGATCGAGCGTTTTACCGGGCTTCACAATTTCCGCGCTGTACAGCACCTCTGAATGGGTACGGGTTAAGCCATATTTCTCTGTGAAGTAATTCTCATCGACGGTCATTGTTTTTCCTGCGTTCGCATAAAGTGAAATTGCATTTTACATGCCATTTTAAGGTGTTTACCGTCTGGTTGCCAGCCGTTCTAAAACCGAAAAATTTGCTACGTTTAGTGAAGACGCATACCAGAGATCAAACGATGAAAAAATACCGGCTCAGCGATGAAACCCGCCTCTGGCAATGGAAAAACGGCGAAACCACCCACTCTGCGACGTTGCGGCAGATCGTCGCGACGGCGGACTTTAACGACGTGACGGCCGGCACGAAAGGCGGCTGGATTGACGATGAGCGCGCCCTCGCGCAGGACGGCGACTGCTGGATCTACGACGAAAACAGCGTGGTGTTCGCGGGTGCAACCGTGTCCGGCAACGCGCGCCTTACCCTTCCGTGCATCATTAGCCATGACGCGCATATCGGCGACAGCTGCTGGCTGGACGGCGCGGAGGTCAGCCACGGGGCGCGCATAAGTGACAACGTCACCATTCAGCAGTCCTGCGTACGGGGCGAGTGTCATATCTACGGCGAAGCGCGCGTGCTGCATCACAGCGTGGTGATTGCTGCCAAAGGGTTAACGCCGGACCATGAACAGATCCTGCAAATCTACGACAAGGCGACGGTGAGCCAGTCGCGGATTGTGCACCAGGCGCAAATCTACGGCGAGGCGATGGTCAATTTTGCCTTTGTTGAACACCGGGCCGAGGTCTTTGACAACGCGATCCTCGAGGGTAACGATCTGAACAACGTCTGGGTGTGCGACTGCGCAAAAGTCTATGGTAACGCCCGCGTGATTGCCGGTTTTGACGACGATGCCATTCCGACGGTGCGCTACAGCTCGCAGATTGCGGAGAATGCCGTGGTGGAAGGAAACTGCATCATCAAGCACCACGTCCTGATTGGCGGTCAGGCGTGGCTGCGCGGCGGGCCGATCATGCTGGATGACAAAGTGGTGATCCAGGGACGCGCGCGCATCAGCGGTGATGTGCTTATCGAGCATCGGGTTGAAATCACCGACGATGCGGTCATTGAAGCGTTTGCCGGCGAGAGCATTCACCTGCGCGGCGAAAAAGTGATTAACGGCGACCAGCGCATCACCCGCACGCCGCTGCTGGGGGCGTTATAGGGTACAGATCCTGCCGTAGATATTCACATCGTCAAAGCGACCGTTCAGGTATTCCGCTTCCCGCAGGCACCCTTCCAGCGTAAAACCGTTGCGCACGGCAACGCTGTTGCTGTGCTGATTCGCCACCCGACACTTGATCACAAAACGGCGGATCTCACCGCGTTCGACGTAGTAACGCATAAATGCCTGCAAAGACCGGGAGAGAATGCCCTGCCCCTGGTGGGCTTCATCCAGCCAGTAGCCGATGTAGCCAGTTTTGTTGGTCGGTTCAATCGTGTTAAACGAAAGCACGCCAACCAGCGCGCCATCCTTGAAGATCATAAACATTTTGGCGTAGCCGCGCTGGTGCAGCATCTGATTACTCTGCACGTTACGGCGGGTATCCTCTTCGCTGCCCACGTGCTGCGCCCAGTCAAAGGCGGTTTGCAGAAAGGTTTTGTTTTTGACGACGAGATTGTGCAGGTCGGTGGCGTAATGTTCTTCGACGGAACGCAGTTCGATGTGTTGTGAAACGGGAATGATTTCTGAAGACATGGTGCCTCTCAATTGCCGGGTGGCGCTAGCGCTTACCCGGCCTACAGTATCGAAACACAGGCCGGGTAAGGCGAAGCCGCCACCCGGCACAAGGGTTAACGCATCACCCTATCATCAACATACTGACGTTTATCCGGCGCCGGTGGGAAATACTGGTACAGCCAGGTTTCGCTGATGGCGTCGCCCTGGCAGCGCAGGAACAGGCGCATATCCACCGGCTCCGTCGAATCCGACGTTGGGTACCAGTCAAACAGAATGCGGTAGCCGTCAAACGGCTCAACGTAGAGGATCTCCACCTGCTTCGCTTCACCGCTGGAGAGCGTGATCACCGGCTCGATGCCTTTTGGCGCAGCGGCCTTCAGGTCGCCGCCGACGAAGTCGATGGCAAAGCGACGGGCCCACACTTTCGGGTAGTTTTCGCCCGGTGCCCAGCCTTCCGGGAAGCCGCCCATGCCGGTACGGGTGGCATAGACGTTGGCCAGCGGGGAACGCACCGGCGGCATCGCGCTCCAGTAAAGGCGATATTTGAAGTCCAGCTCATCGCCCGCTTTGACAGCTTTTTCCGGCTGCCAGAAGCAGACCACGTTATCCAGCGTTTCACCGGTGGTCGGGATCTCCATCAGGCCAACCGCGCCTTTACCCCAGTCGTTACGCGGTTCAACCCACAGGCTTGGGCGTTTGTTATACCAGCCCATCACGTCCTGATAGTGCGAGAAATCGCGGTCGAGCTGCAGCAGGCCGAACCCTTTCGGGTTTTTGTCCATATAGGCATTGAACTGCAGCTTCTGCGGGTTGTTCAGCGGACGACAGATCCACTCCCCGTTGCCGCGCCACATTGCCAGGCGGTCGGAGTCATGAATTTGCGGATGAATGGTGTCGCACATGCGGCGTTCGTTATTGCCGCAGCTGAACATGCTGGTCATCGGCGCGATGCCGAGCTGCTTGATATCCTTCCGAGCATAGAGATGGTTTTCCACCTCCATGATCACCTGGCTCTTCTCGCAGTGGATCACGAACTTATAGGCGCCGGTAATGCTCGGGCTGTCGAGCAACGTATAGACGGTGAAGGTCGTATCGCCGGGTTTGACGGTTTCAAACCAGAAGGAGGTAAAGTCCGGGAACTCTTCCGGCGTGTCGGTAAAGGTATCTACCGCCAGACCGCGGGCGGAAAGGCCGTACTGGTAGGTGTCATCCACTGCGCGGAAATAGCTCGCGCCCAGGAAAGAGACGATATCGCGACGCGCCAGTTCAGGGGCCTTAAACGCGCGGAAGCCCGCAAAGCCGAGATCGCTTTGCCCTTCCAGCTGTTTGGTATCCACACCCGTTTCGCCGTAGCTGAACAGCTCCGGGCGGAAGTGGATCTCGCGCGCCATAGAGGTGGACTGGTCCAGCGAGAACATCCGCACGCGACGGCGGAACCCCATTCCCATATGGAAGAACTGCACGTCCAGCTGACGCCCTTCAATGTTGTTCCACAGTGACTGTTTTTCATCGTAGCGGATGGCGTTGTACGCCTGCGGCGTCATCGTCGCCAGCGTCTCCGGCAGCGGACGCGGTGCGCCACCCCACGGGGTTTTCGCCAGGTCATGCGCCATGGATTGCAGTACGGAGAAGTCAAAACGACGGCTCTGGCCGTCAGCAATGTCAGAGTCGGCAGCGTATGCCGCTTTGGAAAACAGGGAAGCAAGGCCGGATGTGCCGCTCAGGGCTGCCACTGCCAGCGAGCCTTTTAGAAAACGTCTGCGATTCATGCCTGGAAAAACGTCCTTATGGTCGTGTGAATGTGTTCCGCGCTCGGCGAAATGACGGCAAGAAAGAACGCACAGCCTAAACAAAAATGGTTAAGAATCCAATTGTTGGCCGGTGATTATCTGAACAAAGTGAGAAATATTTTCTGTCGACCAGAACGGCCCGAAAGTGGTGTAAAGAAAGCCTGGAAAATGTGTATAAAAATGCCCCGGCGCGACATCGTTCGCCGGGGCCAATGAGGCGGTTATTTTACGCTGACATCGATACCCGGGAAGTACTTATCAGCGAGTTTAGCGATCGTGCCGTCGGCACGTACTTTATCAATTGCGGCATCAAGCTGCTTTTTGGTGGCCTCGTCACCCTTACGCAACCCAAAACCGATCCCACTGCCGAGGATAGTGTCGTCAGACACCGGCTTGCCGATGAAGCCAAACCCTTTCCCCTGCGGCTTGCTGAGGAAACCTGCCTGCCCGGCCGCGGACATGACCAGCGAGGCGTCGATACGGCCATTCAGCAGATCGCCCCAGGCCATATTCTGATCTTTATAAGACACCACGGTGACACCCTGCTTTTCCCAGTGCTCTTTGGCATAGGTTTCCTGAATGGAGCCCTGCAGCACGCCGATGGTTTTGCCCTTCAGCCCTTCAGGCGTCGCCTCAACCGCCGTACCGGCCTTGCCGACCAGCTGTGACGGAATACGGTAAATTGGCTGGGTAAAATCAATGCTCTTGCGGCGCTGCTCGGTAATGTTCATCGCCGAGTTGATGGCGTCGAATTTCTTCGCCACCAGCCCCGGGATCAGCGCATCAAATGAGGTTTCCACCCAGCTGCACTTCAGCGCTGCCGCTTTGCAGATGGCATTCCCCAGCTCAACGTCAAACCCTTCCAGCTCGCCTGCCGCATTGCGGCTTTCAAACGGCGGATACTCTGCTTCCAGACCGTAACGCAGCTCGGACGCCGCGAAGGAGGAAAAGGTACACAGCAATCCCATGCCGACAACTAGCGCGCGTAATTTCATCTCATACTCCTTAGCGTGGTTTAACCCGACACAGGGCCTGGGCACCTGCCCGTAACGTCGCCTCATCTTTCGCAAAAGAGAGACGAATCAATTTATTATCCGTACCGTCCGCATAAAACGCCGACAGCGGAATGGTGGCAACACCGTACTCGACGATCAGCCGTTTCACCAGCTCACTGTCGCGCTCGTCGCTGAACTGGCTGTAGTCCGCCAGCATGAAGAACGATCCGGCACTCGGCAGCAGCGTAAACGGCGAATCGGCCAGCAGGCTGTGCAGAAGATCGCGCTTACGCTGGTAAAACGCCGACAGCGACAGCCAGGTTTGCGGGTCGACCATATGCTCAGCAAACGCGTGCTGCATTGGCGTATCGGCAGAAAACATTAAAAATTGATGGACTTTACAAATCTCGTCCATCAGTACCGCCGGGGCAACACAGTAACCCACGCGCCACCCGGTGACGTGATAGGTTTTTCCGAAAGAGGAAATAATCACGCTACGCTCCGCCAGCTGCGGGTGCGTGGCCATCCCGTGGTGCGGTTCACCATCAAAAACGACGTGTTCGTACACTTCGTCAGACAAAATAATGATGTCGGTATTGCGCGTCAGGGCCGCCAGCTGCTGCAGGTCACTGGCGGAGAAGACCTGACCGCTCGGGTTGTGCGGCGTATTGATGATAATCATGCGCGTGCGCGGGGTGATCGCGGCACGGACCTCATCCCAGTTGACGGCAAAATCCGGCACGGTGAGCTTGATGGCAATCGGCGTTGCCCCCTGCAGACGGACAATCGGCGCGTAGCTGTCAAATGACGGCTCAAAGTAGATCACCTCATCACCCGGATGCACCAGCCCGCTGATTGCCGAATAGAGCCCTTCGCTGGCGCTGGCGGTTACCAGCACCTCGCTGGCAGGGTCATACCGCGTGCCGTAGAGCGTGGCAATTTTATCGGCAATACGTTCTTTTAGCGGCTGCAGGCCGGTCATTGACGCATACTGGTTATGCCCCGCCTCCATTGCGCGGGTGACGCCCGCAATCAGCTTCGGGTCGCAGGAAAAATTCGGTGCGCCCTGAGAAAGGTTAATCGCGTTATGCTGCGCCGAGAGCTGGCCGATAACGGTAAAAATGGTGGTGCCCACATCGGGCAGTTTGGAGCGCGTTTGCACAGGCGTTCGTAAAGTCATCCTCTTTCCCTTCTCATGGACATTGCATAACTATTCAAACAACATCTGTGCTGTCGGGACAATCGAATTGTTGTCATAATAGCCATGAGAAAAATGCATAGCTGAGGATTTTCCATGTCGCGCCGTTCGCTCCCGCTTAACGCCATCGACGCATTTTTAGTTACCGCGCGTCACCTGAATCTGACCCATGCCGCCGCAGAACTGTGTCTGACGCAGGGGGCCGTGAGCCGCAAGATTGCCTCCCTTGAGGCGTGGTTTGGTTTTCCGCTTTTTGAACGCCACGCGCGCGGGCTGCGCCTCTCACCGCAGGGCAGCGCTCTGCTTCCGGAGCTGCAGTCCGCTTTCGAGCAGCTGCTGTCCGTGGCCGACCAGGCCCGCAGCCAGCACACCGTGATCCGGCTCAAGGCCCCCACCTGCGCCATGCGCTGGCTGGTGCCGCGCCTGCTGGAGGTGGAGCGCGAGCATCCGGATCTGCAAATTGCGCTGACCACCACCACCGATCACAACGTCAATTTCAAAACCGAATCTTACGACGCGGCCATCGTGTTCGGCACGCACATGAGCGCAGGCGATCTGCTGTTTGAGGAGGCGCTCACCCCGGTGATAAGCCCGGTGCGGGCAGGAGCAGCGCTGGGCTCGCTGACGTTCCTGCACCCCACAAGGGATAAGACAGACTGGTCGTTGTGGCTGACGAAACAGGAAGGTCCGGGCTTTGTCATGCACAAAAATCAACACTTCGACACGATGGATCTCGCCATTACGGCCGCCATTCAGGGGCTGGGCGTTGCCATTGCCGACGAAACGCTGGTGGAAGAAGATGTCCGCGCGGGAAGGCTGCTACGGCCCTATGGAACCAGCATAAAAACCGGCGCAAGCTACCGGCTGGTGCTGCGCGAAACGCCAGGCGAAGAAAATGGACTGGCGGCGTTTCGCGCCTGTTTGCTTAATCGAGGCTGACGTGGTGCTTCATCACCCGTTTGAAGAGGCTCATGCGGGCGCGCATAAAACGGTTTTCAAGCCTGAAAGCTGCATGTTTATTCACACCAATGCGTAACAGAACGTCCCGCCCTTTGCGACACGCGGGCCAGTGCGTCGGCCCGGGCAGGCTGTCGCGAAGCCCTGCGTATCGCGCGAAGCTCACCCAGTAATCCGCCACCTGGGCTGCAAACTGCAGATCCCGTTCGTTGACATACTGGCGTGAAGGCTCCACCTGGCCGAGGGTATCGAAGACGTAGGGCACTTCGTTGCCGTGCCAGGCGCCGTTGATATACGTGCCATGTTCCGCCTCGGCGACATAGTCAAACCAGTAACGCCAGCACAATCCACCCACGCGCTGCTGAGCCTGCATCACCACATAGCCCATCGTGGTAAATGCCATGTCGCGGCATACCTGTCTGCCCAACTCTTCATCGCCTTTCACGCCCGGATAGAGCAGCTTAATCAGCCCCAGCCCGAAGCGACGCTCCCGGCGAAGCTTCTGAATTTGTTTGGCGAGATCGATGCCAAACACCGCCATCACGCTGGCTTCATCGCTGTTGGAGCCAATCATCACCGGCACGGGATGCTGGCGGGCAGCGAAAAAGACGTCCAGCATCGCTTCGGGCAGAACGCAGTCCCCGACGATGGGCGCCGGGGCGACGTTCAGCGGCGCGGTGAGCGGCCAGAACGCCTCAGGCGGAATGGCACGCAGCTGCTCAGCAGTCGCCTTTTCCAGGCCAAAATGGGCGGCCAGCGCTTCCCCTTTTTGCAGCGCCTGTTCACGCGGCGTGTCCGGCAAGGTGTATCCGCTTTGCACTATCGCCTTATGGAATAATCCTGCTGCCAGCGGCGAGGCCAGCAGAGAGAGCACGCTGCGCGCGCCGGCGGATTCACCAAACAGGGTCACATTGTCTGGGTCGCCACCAAACCCGGCGATGTTCTCCCGCACCCATTCGAGGGCGGCGATTTGATCCAGCAGGGCAAAATTATGCACCACGCGTCCTTCCTCGCCTTCCAGCGCGGGATGGGCGAAAAAGCCGAGATGACCGAGACGGTAGTTGATCGTCACGACAACCACGCCGCGCGTGGCCAGCGCTTTGCCGTTATACGGCGGCAGGCCTCCGGCACCAATCGTAAACCCGCCCCCGTGCAGCCAGACCATAACCGGAAGCGCCCCGGTGCGCTCTTTGGGGGACCAGACGTTAAGGTAGAGACAATCTTCGGAAAACTGGCCCGGATCGCCGCCGCCCAGCTCCTGACAATATTCGCTGCTTTGCCAGCTTGAGAGCGAGAAAGCCGTAGCCTCGCGCAGGCCATCCCAGCGTTCAGGCGGCCGAGGAGAGCGCCAGCGCCACTCCCCCACGGGCGGTGCGGCGTAGGGAATACCGCACCAGACGTGGACATTTTCATCGGTTAAACCAGAGAGTGCGCCCTGGCGCGTTTCAACCACAGGGGCGGAAGGATTTTGCATAACGACCTTATTTTTTCCATCACACCCCAGCAGAGTAACGATTTCAGAGCAAACCGCAACGCTGTTTGCTGCGGGTTTCAGCCTCCTGATAGAGCGCAAACTCGTCATACACCGGACAGCCCAGCGCGTCTTCAAACGCATCGCGGCTGGCGTTACCGTGGCTGCGGGCCTGGGTTTCGTTCCCGAGATTAGACTGGAAAATCCCCGCAGCGCTGACCGGGAGGAAATCTTCGTAGGTGATCGGCTGGGCAACCACCCATCCGCGCTCAATCAGCGGCTGCGGATCGTCTCCCGGCCGGAACGCGTGGCGATGCGCTTCACCCGCAGGCGTCAGACGGTAGCGGAAATACGCCAGCTCCTGACGGCGCATTAACAGCTCGCTGTCCGGGAAAGCGCCAAAGATCTCCCGCAAATGCAGCTGGTGCGTGAGGTTATCTTTGCCGGTACCGGCCTGGGCGAGAAGGCTATCGTACAGTTCCCGGCCTTTCGGCGTCAGCGCCACGCCGCGCTGCTCAATCTCACCGAAGCGCGCGGTGTGGGTGCCCTTATGTTCCCCGGCAAACAGCACCGGCTCTTCCAGTGCCTTAAAGCTGGTTTGACGCAGTAAGACGGGCACCTCGCGACGCGGCGGGCCTTCAATCAGAATTTTTGGCTCGATACCGTACTTCGGCATCAGCTCCTGCACCCGGTCAATATCCAGCGTGCGCGGCGTGAGGTGGTTAATATGGCAGCCCGGGAAGCAGACCACGTCGGCAATCAGGCGATGCTCGTTGCTCAGGGCCAGATAGGTCTCCTGATCGACCGTCGCATGGCGGTGCCAGCGGAAGGTTTCCAACGCTTCCTGTACAAACTCGTGGGCCTGTGCGTCAGTAAAGTGCCCTTCCGACTCGTGGAGGTCGATCAGTTCCAGACAGCGGGGGGTAAAGATGTTCCGGTGAGAGAGGATCTCTGCGGCACGTTCGCGCAGCGCGACGTTTTCAATCAGCTCAAGGCGCAGCAGCGAGGTAAAGATACGAAACGGATTTCGACACAGCGCCGCATCATCGATTGGGCGAAACGCCGTTGAGTGGACCGGTACCCCCGCCTGAGAGAGATCGTAATAGCTGACCGGGTACATGCCCATAATGGCAAACATACGGCGCAGGGTTGAAAGTTCCTGTGCCGTGCCGACGCGGATCGCCCCGTGACGCTCAACGTTCAGGCGCGCAAGCTCATCGGCGTTAGCCAGTTGTTCATGTAATAGTGGATTATTTTCCAGAACCGCCAGGTTTACGTCCGCAACCAGTTCGAGCAAGGTGCCGTACTGCGGAACTTCCTGCTGGTACATCGCCGACATAGCCTGCGAAAAGTGTTCCCGAATGTCATCAGCCGTGATGGTGTTCGCCATGATGTCATGCCTCCAGTGAATATTACCTGGAGTGTAGAGAAACCCGTTCCTTCCGGGGGGAAGAATTTCTGATTTGTGATCTTAAGACGACAGTGGTCAAACCGTGTGCTACTGGCCCCCGAACGGATCCGAACGGAACCGCCCTTTCGACCTGAACGCTATTATCCAGGATTTTCCTTATAATTATTTAGGGTTCCGCTTTCTAGCTATAAAGGAGTATTTTTTGTTTTTCTCCTGACTGCAAATTAATCAATTTGAGCATGCCATTATTTTTATCCTCACCTTTCAAATTTTTAGCTCTAAGTTAGGATTAATCCGAATGGTCGTTTACAAGTCCTTCCTGCCTATCCATATTTCCATTTTAAGCGAAGCGCAAATTTACAAATACTTAAAAATAACGCAACCGCAAATAGCAAAACGCATTTGACGGATGACGTACAGCGACTAGAGTTATTACTCGAACGACGAGTGATACGGAAATATTTTCGTATCGTACTGACATAACCAATATATGACTATGAGGTTTAATATGGCAGAGCATCGTGGTGGTTCCGGTAATTTCGCTGAAGACCGTGAAAAAGCATCAGAAGCTGGACGTAAAGGTGGCCAGCACAGCGGTGGTAATTTTAAAAACGATCCGCAACGCGCATCTGAAGCGGGTAAGAAAGGGGGACAGAACAGTCACGGCGGAGGCCGTAAGTCTGATAACTCCTGATCTTATTTAAAACTCTTTTAATAAAACCAGAGAGCATGCTGCGGGCTGAAAAGCTCGCAGTACCCTTTCTTTATTTTACCGGAGCGTAATTATTATGAATATGAAAAGTGTTGAGGATGTATTTATTCATCTTCTGTCGGATACCTACAGCGCAGAAAAGCAGCTTACCCGTGCACTGAGCAAGCTCGCCCGCGCCGCGTCCAGCGAGAAGCTGAGCGCCGCCTTTACCGCACACCTGGAAGAGACGCAGGGCCAGATTGAACGTATTGACCAGATCGTCGAGCAGGAAGACGGTATTAAGATCAAACGCATGAAGTGCGTGGCGATGGAAGGCTTAATTGAAGAAGCCAACGAAGTCATCGAAAGCACGGAAAAAAACGAGGTGCGTGATGCCGCGTTAATTGCTGCTGCACAAAAAGTTGAGCATTACGAAATAGCCAGCTACGGTACCCTTGCCACATTAGCAGAACAACTGGGCTATAAAAAAGCCATTAAACTTCTTGCCGAAACCCTGGAAGAAGAAAAAGAGACCGACCTTAAACTCACCGACCTGGCCGTTGGAAATATTAACCAAAAAGCGCAGAAATGACGCAATAATACAGGTTAAATAAAATGAGCATCAGTCCCAGGACAATTAAACGGTGCCATTTAACGGCAGCCATAATATGGTTCATTCTCGCCATCCCTTCCGTAATATGGTGGAAGAACAGCGTGCTGTGGGTCATTATCATCAGTATTTACGCCAATATTGTCGGCCATTTATCTGGCTACAGTGCCGCGCGTGCCGATCAGGCTGCTGAAAGTGAGACCAAATAAGCGAACCCTAATGAGGATACAATGATGAATCACGTAGAACACTACCATGACTGGCTACGCGATGCCCATGCGATGGAAAAGCAAGCCGAATCTATGCTGGAATCCATGGCCAGCCGTATCGATAATTATCCTGATGTTCGCGCCAGAATTGAACAGCATATTAATGAGACAAAACGGCAAATCACATTGCTGGAGGAAATCCTCGACCGTAATGATATTTCTCGTTCGGTCTTAAAAGACTCGATGAGCAAAATGGCGGCGCTGGGGCAATCCATCGGCGGCATGTTCCCTTCAGACGAAATCGTGAAGGGCTCGATCAGCGGATATGTTTTCGAACAGTTTGAAATCGCCTGCTATACCTCCCTGCTGGCAGCGGCCAAAAAAGCCGGGGACACCGCTTCGATACCCGCTATTGAGACGATCCTCGCAGAAGAGCGCGAAATGGCCGACTGGCTGATTCGCCATATCCCGCAAACGACGGAACAGTTCCTGCTGCGCTCAGACGCATCGGGTGTCGAAGCGAAAAAATAATCCACAGGAGAGTGCCTATGTTTCGACACGTCAAACAGCTGCAATACACGGTTCGCGTCGCCGAACCCAACCCCGGCCTTGCCAACCTTTTACTGGAACAGTTTGGCGGGCCGCAGGGCGAACTGGCCGCCGCCTGCCGCTACTTTACGCAAGGGTTGAGCGATGACGATCCGGGCCGCAAGGATATGCTGATGGATATCGCCACCGAGGAGTTAAGCCACCTCGAAATCATCGGTACCCTGGTCGGAATGCTGAATAAAGGTGCCAAGGGCGCGCTGGCGGAAGGGGTGGAAAATGAGGCCGAGCTGTATCGCTCCATGACCGAAAACGGGAATGACAGCCACATCACCTCCCTGCTCTATGGCGGCGGTACCCCGCTCACTAACTCTGCGGGCGTACCCTGGACCGCGGCCTACGTCGATACCATCGGGGAGCCGACGGCGGACCTGCGCTCAAACGTGGCGGCCGAGGCCAGAGCGAAAATCATCTATGAACGGCTGATCAACGTGACCGACGATCCCGGCGTAAAGGACGCGCTGGCGTTTCTGATGACGCGTGAGGCGGCGCATCAGCTCTCCTTTGAGAAGGCTCTGCAGTCCATCCGTAATAACTTCCCACCGGGGAAACTGCCGCCAATCGAGGAATTCACCAACAAGTACTACAATATGTCTGAAGGTGGAGAGGTTCGCGGAAGCTGGAACAGCGATAAACACTTCGATTACGTTGAGTCCCCCCAGCCTGCGGTGGATGGCGGCGATGGCAGTGCCAGCGTCACGCTCACAACCGAGCAGGCAACCCTGGTCAAGGCGATGTCTGCCCGCACGAAATCCGATCCACATTCCGACCCGCTGACCGGTGCCGAGCTGGGTGCCGGTAAGACTAAACCGTAATCGGTTTGCCGGGCAGGCCTGAACTGCCCGGCAATTCGCGTGCCCCATCGTCTCAGAGGTACGGACCATGTTCGAACTCGATGCATTTCATCTGGCCAGAATTCAGTTCGCTTTTACCGTCTCGTTCCACATCCTGTTTCCCGCGATCACCATCGGTCTCGCCAGCTATCTGGTGGTGCTGGAGGGCATGTGGCTGCGCACCAAAAACGACGTCTGGCGATCGCTATACCATTTCTGGCTCAAGATATTTGCCGTTAACTTCGGCATGGGCGTCGTTTCCGGGCTGGTGATGGCGTATCAGTTTGGCACCAACTGGAGCGGGTTCTCCCAGTTCGCGGGCAGTATTACCGGCCCGCTTCTGACCTATGAGGTCTTAACCGCCTTCTTCCTGGAGGCCGGTTTCCTCGGCGTCATGATGTTCGGCTGGAATAAGGTCGGTCCCGGCCTGCACTTCTTTTCAACCTGCATGGTAGCGCTCGGCACGCTGATGTCGACCTTCTGGATCCTCGCCTCCAACAGCTGGATGCATACGCCGCAGGGTTTCACTATCGAAAACGGGCAGGTGATCCCGCAGGACTGGCTGGCCATCATCTTTAACCCCTCCTTCCCCTACCGCCTTATCCATATGGCTATCGCCGCGTTTCTCAGCAGCGCGCTGTTTGTCGGGGCATCGGGGGCATGGCATCTGCTGCGCGGTAACGATACGCCTGCCGTCCGCACCATGTTTTCGATGGCGATGTGGATGGCGCTACTGGTCGCACCCATTCAGGCGGTGGTGGGCGATATGCACGGCCTTAACACGCTTGAACATCAGCCGGCAAAAATTGCCGCGATTGAGGGTCACTGGGAAAATCCCCCCGGTGAAGCCACCCCGCTGCTGCTGTTTGGTCTGCCGGATATGGAGGAAGAGCGCACCAAATACGGCCTGGAAATCCCCGCGCTCGGCAGCCTGATCCTGACGCACAGTCTGGACAAGCAGGTCCCGGCGCTGAAAGACTTCCCGAAAGAGGATCGCCCAAACTCGACCATCGTTTTCTGGTCGTTCCGCGTGATGGTCGGGATGGGACTGCTGATGATTACCCTTGGTCTGGTCAGCCTCTGGCTACGCTATCGCCATCGACTTTACCACTCGCGTCCGTTCCAGTGGTTTGCCCTCTGCATGGGGCCTGCCGGGCTGCTGGCGCTGCTTGCCGGCTGGGTGACAACCGAAGTGGGCCGTCAGCCGTGGGTCGTCTATGGCTACCTGCGCACCATCGACGCGGTATCGCTGCACAGTACCCTACAGATGAGCATCAGCCTGCTGGCGTTCTTCGTCGTCTACTCATCCGTGTTTGGCGTGGGCTATGTTTATCTCATCCGGCTGATTAAGAAAGGACCTCAGCCCGTCGATACGCTGACGTCAAACACCTCGGGCACGCCTGCCCGTCCGCTGTCTGCCGCTGAGTCTGTTCCGGAAGAGGAGAGAATCTGATGGGCGTCGATATCTCAGTGATTTGGTTTGCCATCATCGTGTTTGCCACGCTGATGTACATCATTATGGATGGCTTCGATCTGGGCATTGGCCTGCTGTTTAACTTCGTGGGCGATGCGAAAGAGCGCGATGTGATGGTCAACAGCGTGGCGCCCGTCTGGGACGGCAACGAGACCTGGCTGGTACTCGGCGGCGCGGGGCTGTTCGGCGCGTTTCCGCTGGCCTATGCGGTCATTATTGATGCGCTGACGATCCCCCTCACCGCGATGCTGATCGGTCTCATCTTTCGCGGCGTCGCCTTCGAGTTCCGCTTCAAAGCCACGCCGTCGCACCGCAAATTCTGGGACTACTCCTTTGCCGGCGGTTCCCTGCTTGCCACCTTCAGCCAGGGCGTGGTGGTGGGGGCCGTGATCAACGGCTTTGACGTGGAAGGCCGACGTTTTGTCGGCTCTGCGCTGGACTGGCTCACCCCCTTCAACCTCTTCTGCGGCATCGGACTGGTCGTCGCCTACACGCTGCTGGGCACCACCTGGCTCATTATGAAAAGCGAAGGCGCGCTGCAGGTCCGCATGCGCGAGCTAACCCGCCACGTGCTGCTGGCCCTGATGGTGGTTATCGCGGTAGTCAGCATCTGGACGCCGCTCGGCTGGCAGTACGTGGCCGACCGCTGGTTTACCTTGCCCAACTTCTTCTGGTTCCTGCCTGTTCCTCTGCTGGTCGGGCTTTTCAGCGTGCTGATCTGGCGCCTGACCCGCAATCCGGACAGCCACTCTCGCCCTTTCCTGCTGACGCTGGGGCTTATTTTCCTCGGGTTTAGCGGGCTGGGCATCAGCCTCTGGCCGAACATTATTCCGCCGCGCATCACCCTGTGGGAAGCCGCAGCCCCGCCTGCCAGCCAGCTGTTTATGCTGATAGGAACATTACTGATTATTCCGGTGATCCTGGTGTACACCGCCTGGAGCTACTACGTCTTTCGGGGAAAAGTTTCGGATACTGAAGGCTATCACTGAGGAACGCTATGACGGACTGGCATACACGAGCCATTATTTATCAGATTGATACCGCGCTATTTTATGATTTGAACGGCGATGGCTGCGGGGACATCGCCGGGATCGCGGCCAAGCTGCGCTACATTCGCCGGATGGGGGCGACGGTCATCTGGATCACCCCGTTTTACCTGACCCCTTTTCTCGATGAAGGCTATGACGTCAGCGACCATCTTCAGGTGGACCCCCGCTTCGGAAAGCTGGCCGATATCATCGCCTTTATCGAACAGGCCCGCGAGCTGGGCATGCAGGTCATTATCGAGCTGCTGATCCAGCACACGTCGGACGCACATCCCTGGTTCCAGCAGGCGCGCCGCAACCCGGCGTCACCCTATCGTGATTATTACCTCTGGTCGGATAACGACGAGGACGATACGCCCCCCATGTTCCCCGGCGTGGAGAAGAGCATCTGGAGCTGGGACGACGAGGCGGGACAATACTACCGGCACATGTTTTATCGCCACGAGCCGGATCTGAACCTCACCTCGCCCGCGGTGCTGAAAGAGATTGAGAATATCATCCTCTTCTGGCTCAAGCTGGGCGTGTCGGGATTTCGTCTCGATGCCGCCTCCCACCTGACCACGCAGGCGGGAAACGGTGATGAAAAAAAGGGCCTGTGGATCCTCGAGCATATGCGCCGTCTTATCGAACAGCGGAATCCGGACGCAATCCTGCTGGGTGAGGTGGACGTCGAGGTAGAGGCCTATCAGGACTACTTTGGCAATAATGACCGCCTGAATCTGGTGCTGAATTTCTGGCTCAACAAGTATTTCTACGTCAGCCTGGCCCGCAAAAGCGCCCGCCCGCTGCGCAACGCGGTGAAGAAGATGATCGTCCCGCCTGACGCCTGCTGTTTTGCCAACTGGCTGCGCAATCACGACGAACTGGATCTGGAAGGCATCAGCCAGAAAGACAAACAGTTTGTACTCGATACCTTCGCCCCTGATGAGGAGATGAACGTCTATCAGCGCGGGATCCGCCGCCGCCTGGCGCCGATGCTTAATGGCGATCGGAAGCGGCTGGCGTTCTGTCACGCGGTGCTGTTTTCCCTGCCGGGTGTCCCGGTGATGCGCTACGGCGACGAGATAGGTATGGGTGACGACCTGGAGCTGGAGGAGCGCTACGCCGTTCGCACCCCGATGCAGTGGGCGGGGTCACAAGGGGGCGGTTTCTCCGCGGCCGACCCTGAAAAATTTATCGCCCCGATTATCGACCATGGCCCTTACCGCTATCAGAAAGTCAACGTCGCCGATTCGCTGCTTCACCACAACTCGCTCCTGCACCGGATAATCGATATTGCCAATACCCGCTCGGAGTTCCCCGAAATTGCCGTTGCGCCTTTTCGACTTATCACAATCGATAATGACGCAGTGCTGGGGATCTATTACGAGACCGACGAGCGCAGCATCCTGACCTTCGTCAACTTTAGCGACCAGCCGGTGCAGTTCACGGCAAAAGGGATCCGCAACGCCACCTGGACCTCCTGTCTCGAGGACAAGCGCTACGATGACGCGCTGATTTGCGGCAAAACCGTTGAGCTCAGCCTTGGCGGCTACGGCTATCGCTGGTTCTGGACGCACCGTAGCGCGCTGCGCTGATTACGGTTTCCGGCGGGTTATCAGACGCGTCAGCACTATCCCTGCCACCGCGAGGGCGCCCAGCGCCACTTTACCCGGCATGCCGGAGGTAACGGACGGCGCGCGGGTTTTCGCCTCGTCGGTAAAGCGGCCATGGATTTTATGCAGATCGTTAACCGGCTGGTCGAGGTAGTCCCGGCGATCCGGCGCATTGAGGTCGTCGGTCATCTGGCCTTCCCAGGCTTTCCTGACCATCAGCCGGTCCAGAAAACCCGGGAAGAGAAACTGCCCGACAATCGACTGAATGGTGCTGCTGCCTACCCACAGCTCGCGAACCGGTTTTTGCGCCACCCTGAAGATAGCGCTGGCGGCCACCTCAGGCTCAAAGACCGGCGGCACCGGCCGCATCGCCCAGGCGAACTTGTTCCTCGCCCATTCGAACTGCGGAGTATTGAGCCCAGGCATCTGCACCATCGAAAGCTGAACCCGGCTGTTCTCATGCATCAGTTCCGTACGCACCGCATCGGTAAACCCGCGGATCGCCGCTTTGGCACCACAATAGGCTGACTGCAATGGAATGGAACGGTAGGCCAGCGCGGACCCCACCTGGATAATCACGCCCCTGTCGCGCGGAATCATCAGTTCGAGAGCGGCGCGGGTGCCGTTCACGTAGCCGAGGTACGTCACCTCAGTCACGCGACGAAACTCGTCCGGCGTAAGGGTGCGAAACGGTGCCAGCACGGCCCCCATGGCGTTGTTCACCCAGACATCAATTGCGCCGAGGCGATACTCAATTTCGTTAGCCGCATCCACCATCGCCTGACTGTCGGCGACGTCAGCCTGCACGGCGTGCGCATTCACGCCGAAGCGGCGCAACTCTTCCTGGGTGGAGTGCAGGCTTGCCTCATCGCGGGCGATGAGCCCGACATCGTAACCTGCCTTTGCAAAGTGCAGCGCCGTGGCTTTTCCTACACCCGCCGTCCCACCGGTAATCACTATGACCGCCATAGAACCTCCACGTGAAATCAACCGTTATGCCCGTCCGACAATGCTGCCAGCAGCTCGGCCAGCGAGAAATGCACCGCTTTTTCCACCACGTCCTGACAGTCACCGGAGAAAAGCACGGTGCGAGTCTTCGTCTCGCCGCGGATGTTCCACGCAAAACAGACCGTCCCCGCCGCCGTGCCGTCGTCGCCCCCTTCCGGGCCTGCGTAGCCGCTGATGGCGATGCTGATATCCGCCTGGGCGATGTCGCGAATACTGGCAGCCATCTCGGTCACCGTCTGTTCACTGACGGCGGTATAGCGCGCGAGCGTTTCAGGGCGCACGCCGAGGATCCGCGTCTTGGCTTCATCGCTGAACACGACCAGGCCGACGTCATAAAATTCGGCGGTGTTTTCCTCTGCGCAAAGCGCCACCGAGAGCTTGCCGCCCGTGCAGGATTCCGCTGTGGTTAAGCGAAGTCCGAGATCGGTTAATTTGCTTGCCAGCTTTTTTGTTAGTTCACCCACGGTATAATTGTTGTCGTGAAAAAGATTGCTCATCTTTCCGCCTCTTATTTCTCGAAAGGAATGATCGAAATATGTCCATTGCGTTCAAGTATGGCATATTTAATATCACTTATTTCTGTAATGCCATTATTTTGCCGGGCTGACACCAGAATATCATCGCAGGAGACATCCACTTTTTTCAGTTTGTCGGCTAACGGCACGCCTTTCTCAACCAGAATCACGGGAGTGCCATCCAGAATATTCTCAACCGGGGAAAAATATTTCTTCATCAGTCCGAATATAATATCTACCACCACCAGCGTGGTAATGGTAATCATCGCGCCGGTGACGGAGAAATCTTGTCCGAGAAGCGCCTGCTGAGTAGCTTCACTAATTATCAGGAGCAGAATGAGATCAAAGCTGGTCATCTGCAACAGCGCGCGACGTCCGGCCACTTTAAATACCACCATGAGGAACAGATAAATCGCCAGCGCGCGAAAGACCATATCCATATCAGCCTCCTACGGGTAAATGAATTGCCAGATGTTAATCTCCGGCTCGCTGTTGACGCGGATGACTGTGTTCCATTTACCGGCTCTGGAAGGTGTCGTGAAGAGTAACACAGTGAAGCTGTCTGACTTTTTCAGATTGTTATAGACAAAATAGAGGGTCTTCCCTCGGCTGAACATGCTGTCAGGCTGCGGCCAGACGCTGCCAGGCTCGTAAACCTCGCTGCTCTCGCTGGTCATGCTGAGGACATACTTTCCCTCTGTCTGCACCGGGAACGCCAGCTCCATTCGCGTCTCTGTCTCCCGCCGTCCAAAGCGTTCATAGTTTATGGTCAGTGATTTAGCGGAATTCATTTTGACCGTGTCGCTGACCATTCCGCTGGAAAACAGACCGGCAATCGCCGCGACGATAATAGCCAACAGAACAATAAAACCGACCTGACGAAACGCGTATTCAAACGCCAGCAAACGATAACGCTCATCTATCCCGGGTAACTTTTCATTTTCACGCCTCATGGTCATCGTCACCGTTTCGCTTATTATCCGATAAGTTTGATTTTTCACGCGAATGTTTTTAGGACTTATCACATTTGCCACATAAAGGAATAGCAACAATACTTAATAAGTCAAGACACCCAAAATGAAGGATATCGGATGAAATTATCACTTATTTCCGCTTTATTGATATTTCTGGTTCCAACCGCATGGGCTGATAATAACGGCGGGTTACAAAAAGGTGAAGCCCCGCCGCCACCGCACGCGCTTGATAGCGGATATCGCGGAACCGACGATGCGCGTATTATGACCATCGATCAGGCAAAACAAATGCACGACGGTGCGACAATTTCATTACGCGGTAATCTTATTGATGGTAGCGGCGATAAGTTTGTATTTCAGGATAAAACCGGAAAAATCGACGTTATTATTCCCCAGGCAGTTTTCGACGGCAGAACGGTAAAACCCGACCAGATGATCAGTATCAACGGTTCGCTTGATAAAAAATCATCTCCTGCCGTCGTCCGTGTTGATCGTTTGCAAAAATAATTCAGCGAAGCGTTAACGCTGCAGTTATCCATCAAATCTCACCCCTTGGCTTAAGGAGTCAGCTATGAGTGATACCAAACAACGTACGAACGCTTACCCGCAGCCCCCGTTCCCGGAACAGCCGCAAACGCCGCCGGGACTGGCATCCGAAATGCAGCCTGTCCCCGACCACGGGGAAAAAAGCTATAAAGGACATGGCCGCCTTGCCGGCAAAAAAGCGCTGATTACCGGCGGAGACTCCGGTATTGGTCGCGCGGTGGCTATCGCCTATGCCCGTGAAGGCGCTGACGTTGCCATCAACTATCTGCCTGAAGAAGAAAAAGATGCCTCTGAGGTCATCGACCTGATCGAAGCGGAAGGTCGCAAGGCCGTCGCGCTGCCTGGGGATGTCCGGGACGAAACCTTCTGTCAGAATCTGGTCGAAGAAGCCGTGTCGAAACTGGGCGGGCTGGACATTCTGGTCAATAACGCGGGGCGTCAGCAGTTCCGTGAATCGCTTGAAGACCTGACCACCGAGGATTTTGACGCGACGTTTAAAACCAACGTCTATGCCCCTTTCTGGATCACCAAAGCGGCCCTGCGCCACCTGAAAGCCTCCTCCGTTATCATTAATACCTCCTCCGTTCAGGCGGTGAAGCCCAGCCCCGTTTTGCTGGACTACGCCCAGACGAAAGCCTGTCTGGCGGTATTTACCAAATCCTTAGCCAAACAGCTGGGTCCAAAAGGCATTCGCGTCAACGCGGTTGCCCCTGGGCCTTACTGGACGGTACTGCAGTCCAGCGGCGGGCAGCCGATGGAAAAAGTGAAGGAGTTTGGCGGAGATACACCGCTGGGGCGTCCAGGTCAGCCCGTCGAGATTGCCCCGCTGTACGTTACGCTGGCCTCGGATGAATGTTCATTTACGTCCGGCCAGGTGTGGTGTTCTGACGGCGGTGACGGCGTGATCTAACCGCTTAACCCTTTCCCCTCAGTAATGAGCAATAAATGAACAAGGACGTTCGCTCTTATTCCCCTGCCGAAAAACATGTTGTAACTCAAACAGATCAAATGTTAAAAATATTTTGCTATCAGGTTATCAAAATTAAACAACTTAACTTGTCACCCGCATCGCTCTGTTTTTAACATCGCCTATGGAAAAAAATGGTCTGTTCAGTCAGCGCATACGCTTGCGCCATTTGCATACATTTGTGGCCGTCGCTCAACAGGGAACGCTGGGGCGTGCGGCTGAAACTCTTAACCTGAGCCAGCCTGCGCTCTCGAAAACCCTCAACGAGCTGGAACAGCTGACCGGTGCCCGTCTTTTTGACCGCGGGCGGCTGGGCGCACAGCTTACCATCGTGGGCGAACAGTTCCTTACGCACGCCGTAAAAGTGCTGGATGCGCTCAATACCGCGGGCCAGTCCCTGCATCGAAAAGAAGCGCAATCCAGTGAGGTGGTACGCGTGGGCGCCTTGCCTACCGCAGCGCTGGGTATTCTTCCGCCGGTTATCGGCCAGTTCCACAAGCAGCAGCGGCATACCACAATTCAGGTAGCCACCATGAATAACACCATGCTGCTCGCGGGGCTGAAATCGGGCGAGCTGGATATCGGAATCGGTCGCATGTCCGACCCTGAACTGATGGGCGGTCTCAATTACGAACTGCTGTTCCTGGAGTCCCTGAAGCTGGTGGTTCGTCCCAATCATCCCCTGCTGCAGGACACGGTGACGCTAAGCCGCGTTATGGAGTGGCCGGTAGTGGTGTGCCCGAAAGGGACCGTCCCCCGCCAGACCGCCGAATCCTTGCTGCAGATGCAGGGATGTACGCTCCCTTCAGGGTGTATCGAAACGCTGTCGGCCTCGCTTTCACGCCAGCTCACCCTGGATTATGACTACGTCTGGTTCGTCCCCTCCGGCGCGGTAAAAGATGATTTACGCCAGGGAACGCTGATCGCCCTGCCGATTACCTCCCCTGGAGCCGGCGAACCCATCGGCATTTTGACCAGGGTGGATACCCCCCTTTCCACGGGCGCACAGACGCTGCTGAGCGCTATCCGTAAATCAATGCCGGTATAACACCTTTTTTACCCCTCACCCTAACCCTCTCCCCTTATGGGAGAGGAGACTAGCCCGTGCGTTAATCAATTAATGCGGAATAATTCATTAACAATTGCGTAAAACAATTTAACAGTTTTATCATAACGGCGAATTCACCAAATGGTTCGCAAATCATTTTATAAAACCGAATTCACTCGTATTAATCATTATTCTTCCCGCAATTATTACCCAACTGGTACATACCCGACGCTGCGGGGGGATCGAAAGGAGAAAGACATGGCATTTGGCAGCGCGCCGCGTGGGATACCTCGTATTCTGCAGTGGCTTCTTGCCGGACTGATGATGCTCATCGGTCTGGCGGTCGGCGGGTTGGGCTTTAAGCTCGCCACCGTAGGCGGAAGTGGATACTTCCTGATCATGGGCGTGGTGATGGTGATTGCCGCGATCCTGATTTTCCTCAACCGCGCCAGCGGGATCGTGCTTTACAGCATCGCATTTATTGCCTCGCTGTTCTGGGCGGTAAGCGATGCGGGCTGGGATTTCTGGCCGCTGTTCTCTCGCCTGTTTACCTTTGCCGTTCTGGCCTTCCTCTGCGCCATCGTCTGGCCTTTCCTGCGTGCTGCGAACCGCAGCGCCGCGAACAAGGCACCCGCTTTTGGCGTCGCGGCCGTGCTCGCGCTGGCCATGCTGGTCAGCCTGGGCTGGATGTTTAAGCCGCAAACCCTCGTGGCAGCGAACGAACCCGTGCCGGTGAAACCCGTCGCACCCGGCGAGCAGCAAAAGAACTGGGAACACTGGGGCAACACAACCCACGGCGACCGTTTCGCCGCGCTGGACCAGATTAACAAGCAAAACGTCAGCTCGCTGAAGGTCGCGTGGGTTGCGCATACCGGCGATATTCCGCAGAGCAACGGCTCGGGCGCGGAGGATCAGAACACGCCTCTGCAGATTGGCGACACGCTGTATGTCTGTACCCCATACAGCAAAGTGCTGGCGCTGGACGTGGATTCCGGTAAAGAAAAATGGCGTTATGATTCCAAAGCCACCGCACCGAACTGGCAGCGCTGCCGCGGTCTGGGCTACTTTGAAGATCATGCAAACGTGACAGCGTCACAGACAGGGACATCACCAGCGGCATGCCCTCGTCGCCTGTTCCTGCCCACCACCGATGCCCGTCTGATTGCCATCAATGCGGATAACGGCAAGGTCTGCGAAGACTTTGGCGACCATGGCACCGTGGATCTGAGCGTCGGCATGGGCGAGATCAAGCCCGGGTATTATCAGCAGACCTCCACGCCGCTGGTTGCCGGGAACGTTGTTGTGGTCGGCGGTCGCGTCGCGGATAACTACTCTACCGGAGAACCGCCGGGCGTGGTGCGCGCCTACGACGTCCACACCGGTAAGCTGGCCTGGGCGTGGGATCCGGGTAATCCGAACCTGACCGGCCTGCCGCCGGAAGGCCAGACCTACACCCGCGGCACGCCGAACGTCTGGTCAGCCATGTCTTATGATGCAAAACTCAATCTGATTTATTTGCCAACCGGCAACGCCACCCCGGATTTCTGGGCGGGTGAGCGTACCGCGCTGGACGATAAGTACAGCTCCTCCATCGTCGCCGTCGACGCGGCCACCGGCCAGGTCCGCTGGCATTTCCAGACCACCCACCACGATCTCTGGGACTTCGACCTGCCTTCCCAGCCGCTGCTGTACGATCTGCCAGACGGTAAAGGCGGCACCACGCCTGTGCTGGTGCAGACCAGCAAGCAGGGCATGATCTTCATGCTTAACCGCGAAACCGGTAAGCCGGTGGCGAAGGTGGAAGAACGCCCCGTTCCGGCGGGTAACGTTGAGGGTGAACGCTACTCCCCAACCCAGCCGTATTCCGTTGGCATGCCGATGATTGGCAACCAGACGCTGACCGAATCCGACATGTGGGGCGCGACGCCTGTTGACCTGCTGCTGTGCCGCATTCAGTTTAAAGAGATGCGTCATCAGGGCGTCTTTACCCCGCCTGGTCTCGATCGTTCCCTGCAGTTCCCTGGCTCACTCGGTGGGATGAACTGGGGCAGCGTCTCCGTTGACCCGAACAACAGCCTGATGTTCGTCAACGATATGCGCCTGGGTCTGGCAAACTATATGGTGCCGCGCGCGAACGTAGCGAAAAACGCCAGCGGCATCGAGATGGGGATTGTTCCAATGGACGGCACGCCGTTCGGCGCGATGCGTGAACGCTTCCTGTCACCGCTGGGCATTCCGTGCCAGAAGCCGCCGTTTGGCACCATGTCAGCCGTTGACCTGAAAACCGGCAAGCTGGTGTGGCAGGTTCCTGTCGGCACGGTGGAAGATACCGGCCCGCTGGGCATTCGCATGCACATGCCAATCCCAATCGGTATGCCGACCCTGGGCGCGTCGCTCTCTACCCAGTCCGGTCTGCTGTTCTTTGCCGGTACCCAGGATTTCTACCTGCGCGCGTTTGATACCGCCACAGGGAAAGAGATCTGGAAAGACCGCCTGCCGGTTGGCAGCCAGTCCGGCCCGATGACCTACGTGTCGCCGAAAACCGGTAAGCAGTACATCATCATTAACGCCGGTGGCGCCCGCCAGTCGCCGGATCGCGGTGATTACGTTATCGCGTACGCGTTACCCGATAAGAAATAAGATGTGAAAAAGGGACCGAAAGGTCCCTTTTTTGTAGGTCAGATTCTGTAGGTCGGGTAAGGCGAAGCCGCCACCCGACACAACACGCCACTCAGAACGTCTCCCAGTTATCCCCGGAAACTGCCGCCGCCGGGCGCAGCGGTGCGTTCTTCGCCACTGGTGCAGAGATGACCGCGCGTCCCGACTTTGCACCGTTCAACCTAAACGCACCGACCGCCTCGGTCAGACGCGCGCCCTGTTCTTCCAGAGACGCCGCCGCAGCGGAGGCTTCTTCCACCAGCGAGGCGTTCTGCTGGGTCACTTTATCCATCTCCGAAATCGCCTGGCTCACCTGGACGATACCGCGGCTCTGCTCATCGGACGCCGCGGCGATTTCAAGCATGATGTCGGTGACGCGTTTCACCGCTTCGACGATTTCATTCATGGTGTTACCGGCGGCAACAACCTCGCCGGAGCCCTGGTCGATCAGCGATACCGATTCGTTAATCAGGCTTTCGATCTCTTTTGCGGCATTCGCACTGCGGCTTGCCAGAGTGCGCACTTCACTTGCCACCACGGCAAATCCGCGCCCCTGTTCACCCGCACGTGCCGCTTCTACCGCCGCGTTAAGCGCCAGGATATTGGTCTGGAACGCAATGCTGTTAATCACTGCGGTAATCTCAGAGATCTTCTTCGAGCTGCTGGAGATATTGCCCATGGTTTTGACCACGCCGGAGACCATCTGGCCGCCGCGGCTGGCTTTACCGGAGGCATCTTCCGCCAGCTTGCTGGCATGATGGGCGTTATCGGCGTTCTGCTTCACCGTCGCGGTCAGCTGTTCCATGCTCGCGGCGGTCTGCTCAATAGCCGCAGCCTGCTGCTCAGTGCGCGAAGAGAGATCGGTGTTACCGGCTGAAATCTCGCTGGTGCCGCGGTAGATCTCCTCCGCCCCCTGACGTACGGTGCCCACGGTATTTTCAAGCGAGTGCTGCATGGTTTGCAGATCGCGCGCCAGGCGGCCAATTTCGCTGCGCCCGACCACATCGTCCGGCATGGTCAGGTCGCCTTTGGCGATATTCTCGATACGTTTCGCTGCGCGCTGCAGCGGATTGATTACCGTGCGGCGCAGCACGACAAAGGTCATGGCCGTCAGCACCAGCGCCAGCACAAACGCGCCCACCATAAACATCAGGCCCAGCTGCGTGCGGCTGTGCGCCTGCGTCGTCAGCGCATTGGCACGGTCGGTACGGATCTTAATCGCCTTCAGCAGAACGGCGTTGTAAGCGTCATCCAGCGGGCGCGCCGTTTCGTTTTCGTGGTTGATGATCGCTTCAAACATGCCGTTTTTGGCAAATTTCACCATCGGCTGCATGCCCGCGATATAGGCGTCGTACCGCGCCTTGAGATCCGCTTCCAGCGCTTCACCCTCAGCGGTGCGCACGGCACGATTCATATAGGCGGTAAAGCTCTCCTGGGACTGCTTAATGCGCGTTTCCGCCTCGCTGATGTTCTGCTTCATGGCATCCATCTCCGCGATACGGCTTGCCGCACCGGCGTGGATCAGGTTGATACGCGCGGTTCGCAGATGGTTTGAGCTGTTCGACAGCCCCATACGCACCTGAATTTCGGATGTGACATCCTGCTGATCGCGATCGGCCTGCAGCAGGAAATAACCCGCCAGACCCGAGCTCAAGGCAAACAGAAGAATAATGCCACCGAGAATGGAGGAAAACAGCGGAACCAGCCTGATGTGATGCAAGAAGCTCAGCTTGCGCTGCGCCAGCATCGAAGTAGTGTTGTCCATGACCGTCGACTCTCTTGTAGGTAAGATGCGTAAAAACACGCCTGTTAAATAGTCATCGGCACGGCACAGATTAAGATTACGGCTAAAAACGCCGCACTGGTCACACTTTAGAGAAGATTATTAAAGAAACGCCAGCGGCGAAAAACCGCTGGCAGAAGAGTTACTTGTCGCCAAAATGGATAACGGTACGGATGGATTTTCCTTCGTGCATCAGATCAAACGCCTCGTTGATCTGCTCCAGCGGTAAGCGATGGGTAATGAACGGATCGAGCTGAATCTTGCCGACCATGGCATCTTCAACCATACCCGGAAGCTGGGTACGCCCCTTCACGCCGCCAAACGCGGAACCGCGCCATACGCGCCCGGTGACCAGCTGGAATGGACGGGTTTTAATCTCCTGACCCGCTCCGGCCACGCCAATGATGATGCTCTCGCCCCAGCCTTTGTGGCAGCACTCCAGCGCGGAACGCATCACGTTGACGTTGCCGATACACTCGAAGCTGAAGTCCACGCCGCCGTCGGTCATCTCGACGATGACGTCCTGAATCGGCTTCTCGTGATCTTTCGGGTTCACGAAATCGGTCGCGCCCATTTCACCCGCCAGCCTGAATTTCTCCGGGTTGGTGTCGACCGCGATGATACGACCGGCCTTCGCCTGCACCGCGCCCTGAATCACCGCCAGACCAATGCCGCCGAGACCGAACACCGCCACGGTATCGCCCTCTTTGACCTTTGCCGTGTTATGCACCGCGCCAATACCGGTGGTCACGCCGCAGCCCAGCAGGCAGACTTTATCCAGCGGCGCCTGCGGGTTTACCTTCGCCAGCGAGATCTCCGCGCAAACGGTGTATTCGCTGAAGGTGCTGGTGCCCATGTAGTGATAAACAGGCTCGCCGTTATAAGAGAAACGGGTTGTGCCGTCCGGCATCAGCCCTTTCCCCTGGGTGGCGCGCACCGCCTGGCAGAGGTTGGTCTTGCCGGATTTACAGAACTTACACTCGCCGCATTCCGCCGTGTACAGCGGGATCACGTGATCCCCCGGCTTCAGGCTGGTCACGCCCTCACCCACTTCCACCACAATCCCGCCGCCTTCATGGCCGAGTACCGCCGGGAAGACGCCTTCAGGATCGTCCCCCGACAGCGTAAACGCATCGGTATGGCACACGCCGGTATGGGTGATTTTGATCAGCACTTCGCCTTTCTTTGGCGGTGCCACGTCGATTTCAACGATTTTCAGCGGCTGGCCGGGACCAAATGCAACTGCAGCGCGAGATTTCATCATGTCTTCCCTTTTTGTCAGGTGTGTGGGTTTATTTTAGATAAGAGCGCAGCAAATGGCCGACTTCAGCCATGCGTACGGCTCGCTGATCCGGCGTGGTTTCCCCCGCTACCAGCTCGTCTTTGAGGTGAATTTCAACCATTTCGCCCATCAGGCCATTGGCAGCCCCGCGCACGGCGGCAATTTGCTGCAGGATGGCCAGACAGGGGTCGCCCGACTCCAGCGCGCGTTCAAGGGCATCAACCTGTCCCCGAATGCGACGGACGCGGGTAAGAATACGTTTTTTATCTTCGGGTGAATGCGGCATACGCCCTCCTGATACTATAGGGGGGTATGGTATTTTAGTTATCCGGCGATGTAAACCTTCCATTTTTGGATGCGATAGCAATAACACACCTTCAGGAACTCATCACCCGTGCAGATAAAGTACAGAAAGGTATAAGCGACTAAAATATATTGTTTTTCAATAACATTTATTGCCTAAACGGATGCTCACTCTCGTTGTTTAGTGACGTTTTCATATACAACAGGAGTTAACATATGGCATGGAACAAACATACAGCGGCGGGACATGCTTTGATGCGCAACGTTCTCTTGATGTGCCTGTTTCTTACGGGATGTTCAACACAAATGGATGCGCCGGAAAAACGTACTCATGACTTTTACAAGTTTTACCTCACTGCTTTCGTTACAGACAGCAAAGAAGATAATCTCGATTCACCAAAAATGCGTGACTATATTGCGCAAGACACACTCTCCCGACTGCAGAAAATTTCCTCTCTCTATGAACAAGAAATTATCGGTTCCGACTATTTTACCTATACGCAGGACTATGCGGCTGAGTGGATCCCTGACCTAAGCGTAAGCAATGCGATTAACTCTGCGTCCGGGAAAGTTGTTAACGTTCAGTTGGGTGTGGGTAATGAGCGGAAACTGCAGCTAAAAGTGTATCTGCGCATAGAAGACGGTAAATGGAAAATTTATCGCGTCACCGATGCGAGCCATCATTTCGAACAGTATATTTTTGACGACAGGGCGATTGCTGCCGCACAACGGTATGCGGCCAGTATAACTTCTCCATAATTAGCAAGATCGGTCAGGATTCTGGCCGTTCGGTGAGGCAAAGTGGGTCATCAGGAGGATGCAATGAACGATGCAATCAAAACGGCTTACCGCGAGCGTTTCACGATGGTGTGCGACTATATCGCCCGCCATCTCGATGAACCGCTCACGCTGGAGAAGCTCAGCGCGTTAGCCTGCTGTTCGCCTTATCATTTTCACCGGCAGTTTCTGGCATTTAGCGGTCAGCCTCTGTATCGCTATATCCAGTGGCTACGCCTGCGTCATGCTTCCTGGCGACTGGCGTTTAACCCTCAGGATAAGGTGATTGATATTGCGCTCAATGCCGGGTTCCAGAGCCCTGAATCGTTCAGTCGCGCCTTCAGAAATGCGTTTGGAAAAAGCCCGCGTCAGTTTCGGCAACAGCCGGACTGGCTGAACTGGCACCAGCGCGTACCGAAAATGACCTTTCAGGAGCAAAAAACGATGGAAGTTAAGATTGTCGATTTCCCACAGACCCGAGTGGCAATGCTGCAGCACCGTGGCAGCCCGGATCGGGTTAATGACAGCGCGGCGAAATTTATCGCCTGGCGTAAAACCACGGGCTTATCGCCAGTGCACAAAAGCAGCACGTTTGGCATTGCCTGGGATGACCCGGCAACCACGCCAGCAGACGCCTTTCGTTTCGATATCTGCGGCAGTATCGCTGAAGCCATACCAGAGAATGAATTTGGGGTTTCCAATGGTGAAATCGACGGCGGACGTTACGCCGTCGGCCGTCACACGGGTTCTCTGGATACCATTTCCGCCACGGTGTGGGCGATGTTTCGCGACTGGCTGCCAGCCAGCGGCGAAACGCTGCGCGATGCCCCGGTATTTTTCCACTACCTCAACTTTATTCACGAGGTGCCAGAACATACGCTGCAAACGGATATCTACCTGCCGTTAAATTGACGATCCCTTGTTTACCACCTTATTTCCGTTTTATCACAAGCGCTGTTATATGCCTGACTCAGGAACCACACGCATTACATAAATTATATTAGGATCCGTTACTTATGGGCCACCCGCGCCTGCCGATTGCTTGTGGCAGGCGCTACCCCGCAACTGCGCGATCTGTGCAAAAAATCAAACACACCTTTAGATAAATGACACTTACTCTGACGTATGTTCCCAGCTAGTATTCAGAAACATGACGAATTAAAGTCGCGACTTAATTGTCGCAGCACCTCTAATGCAGATAAGCCAACACGCGGAGATAAAATGCTGTTCATTTTCACAATGTTTATATTTTCACTGACGCTTTCATTTTCCCCTGGCCCCGTTAATATGGTAATTATATCGTCTGGGGCCGCTCACGGTTTTAGAAAGACCTTCTCATTTGTCTCCGGTGCAACAATAGGGTTTACGTTATTACTTATCTTTATTTGTTTCGGTTTTTACGCTGCAATCGAAAAACACCCTTTGTTTTTCCGTTACCTTAATATTGTCGGTTCTTTATTTATAATGTATCTGGGCTATAAGATAGCGTCATCCCGTCCCGATATATCATTAACAAAAACAGATTCTCCTGGTTTTGCTCAGGGTTTTGTCATGCAATGGATCAACCCTAAGGCATGGACCGCGTGCGCCTCAGGGGCAGCGATGTTTTCCGAACCCTCAAACCCTGCGACAGCATTCGTCTTTGTAACGGTCTATTTTTTAGTCTGTTACCTGTCGCTATCCGCATGGGCATTAATGGGAGCAAGGGTGTCGGTGCTGCTCAGGAGCACACAGCAGATCCGTACGTTTAACGTGTTGATGGGCGGACTGTTGCTTATTACGGCGTGTTACATGCTCGCTTTAGCATTTTAAACCCTTTATAACGAGTGAAACTCAATCGCGTTATAAATATCGTTAATCAATTTGTAGGCAATACTGCTGGTCGACATATTAGAAGGCCATACGGCATAGACTTTCAGCGGTTCTAATGACCAGTCAGGGAGTATTTCCTGCATGTCTCCACGCTTAACGTCCTCTTCGCTTAAATAACGGGGAGGTGCTGCGAGACCAATTTGTTGCCTGGCAAGCGCATAAGCGGCTTCGACATTATCTACATACACGCCAGGCGTATACGTTACGACCGCCACTTCCCCATTTTTATGGCGAAATTCCCGGCTATTCTGCCGCATATTGAGTCCAATCCATGGCAGTTGCGCCAGGTCATAAGGATGCGTAATCGTCGGGTAATGGCTGAGCAATTCCCGGGAAGCAACGACCTGGCGCGGCAGCACAAAAAGATGGCGTGCTTTCAGTGAACTGTCCGGAAGTTCGCCGATTCTAAATGCAACATCAATACCGTCAGCAATAATATCTCTGCGCGTATCACTGTAAGAGATATTCAGTACAATGCCCGGATGTCGCTTTATAAAATCGGCCAGATGCCGTGTAAACGCACTCTTTAAAAAAACGGCAGGAAGTGAAACAGTAAGCTTATTCGCCGTTGATATCGAACGCTGCTTAAATTCAATAACCCCTTGCTCATACAGCGCCAGCATCGATTTGGCCGTTTCCAGCAAATTTGCGCCATCGTGAGTCAGAGAAAGTTTGCGGGTGTTTCTGTAGAGCAGCGCGCAGCCAAGATTTTTTTCCAGCTTTGATAAATGCGTGCTTGCCGTTGCGGTTGTAAGCCCTAACGCTTCTGCCCCACCTGAAATGGATCCAGCTTCAGCAATCTTTGCAAACACTATCAGATAACGGATGTCATCAATCATTTATCGTCCTGTTGCAACGGCGTTCCTGCGAACTCCTCATTCAATCATAGAGTTACGATATCGTACTTTCCTCCCCGGTCGCATCTCTTTTTGTAGTGAGAGCTTTATCGCTCTACCAATTTTAGTGTAAAACAATAAATGTTTATTGTTAAACGATAAACTCCAGGCTAGCCTGCACGCACTTCAACTTACTTTTTGCCTGGAGAGGCATCGAATGAAAAGAAGTCTGCTGTATGGCGTTTTGCTCGCGGGGATCGCGCTTTGCGCCCCCTTACACGGTGCGGAGCTGTCCGGTTACGCGGGTCTGGGCGTCGCGGTCAGTCCCGTTTATTCGGGATCGCGGCATTACGCACCCGGACCGCTACTGAAGGGCGGCCTGAGTCTGAAGAGTAAAGACTGGGGGCAATGGGATCTCTCCACGGAGGGGCTGGCATGGACATATCACCCCGACGCCCCGTTTGCCGTGAGCCTGCTGCTGGCCTCTGATGAGGGGCGAAAAGAGACGGTTAACTATCCCTTCTCCTCTCGAAAAAACCGTGATCTCCAGGGAATGGGTGATATGGCCGACATGCTGATGGCGGGCGCGGAAATGCGTTATCAACGCGAGGACTGGACGATATGGCTGCGCGCGTTAAGTGCAACGCAAAAACACCGGTACGGTGGCGAGACGCAGCAGCTGGCGAGGACCGTGAACAGCGGCGTAAAGTCCACCCTCTGGCGCGGGCAGGACGTCGAATTTTCGGTCGCAGGTGACATCACCTGGGCGAACAGCGGCTATCAGCAGCGCCATTATGGCGTCACCGCGAACCAGTCTCAGCGCACCGGGTTTGAGGCGTATTCCCCATCTTCGGGTTTACAGGAAGCTGGAGTCGATAGCGAACTGGTCTGGCACATCAGTGAAAATCTGGCGGCTGGGGTGACCGGTCGCGCAGCCTGCCTGCTTGATGAAGCGGGTAAAAGCCCGCTGGTTAACAGCCGCATGCAGTACACCCTGTCATCAATGATCCAGTACGAGTTCTGAGGCGCAGACCATGAATAAACAGTATGTATACAGCCGCAGGCGAGTGTTAGCCGCAGGGGTGGTTTTTGTGTCGCTGATTGCCACAGGCATCTACCTGCAGCCGGGCGTCAGCACGCCGTCCCCGCGCCAGACGGGTGATGCAACCATCGTCTCGTTCCTGACGCCACTCCTCAGCGGGGCGCGTGGCAGCGTTGCCGTCGCACTTATCACGCCAAAAGGCGTGCAGTACGCCCTGTGGGACAGCGATTTTACAAAACAGTATGAAATCGCCAGCCTGACCAAAACCATGACCAGCAGCCTGTTGATTGAGGCGCAGCGACGCGGCGAGGCGACTCCGCAAACCCGCGTCGGTGAACTTATTCCGGAGATCGCAGGCCCGGCGAGCGATATTACCCTGGCGCAGTTGGCTTCACATCGCTCCGGCCTGCCGCCGCTGGCGACGTCGTTACCCGAGAAAGTTCAGGTTATTAAGTCCATCATCCTGCGTGACAATTTCTGGGACTTCGATGAGGAGACATTAATAGACATGGTGAATAAAGCCAGCGTCGAACGCCCGGCCGGATTTGACTATTCCAACACCGGTTATGCGCTGCTGGGACTGGCGCTGGCGCGTGCATCGCATCAATCTTTTGCTGACCTCCTGCAAACGCGCGTATTCGCTCAGGCGCACATGACAGGTTCTGTCGTCGCCAGTGATACAACGCCCGCCTCTTCCACGTTCAGCCGGGGTCGATCCGCTTCCGGCCTGAGCGAAGCGCCGTGGATAATGCACGCATTTACCCCTGCCGGAGGCGTGCGTTCAACCATTGTCGACATGGCCCATTACGCTCAGTCGCTGCTGGCAGGACAGCTCGCATGGCGCGACGCAATGACGCCGCAGTTTGCAACTGACGATCCCGATTCACGCGTGGGCTATGGCTGGTTCACCACACGCATTCAGGGGCGCGATATCACCTGGCATGATGGTGAATCGTCGGGGTTCGCTTCCGCTATCGCCTTCGACCGACAGCGTAAAAGCGCCGTGGTGATCCTCTCCGACACCGCGTGGCCGGTGGTTGTCCCGGCCATGCGGCTGCTATTAACCCAGTCATCTCATACAGCAGAGGCGCATCATGAACTGGATTGATATTCTCTGGGCGATACTGACCTTTGTTTCGGCCCTGCTGTTTGGGCGCGGAACGTGGGCCGCGCAGTATAAACTTCGGCTGATGAACACAATGCTGACCGTTGGGCTCATTCTTTATTGCATGGAAATGATGCAGACCATCACCCATCTGAGCAGTTCAGGCTACCTGTTCAGAATGCTCACCTGGGTGATTCAGGCGTCTTATCTCGCCTTTTGCGTCTATCATGTGTGGCCAAAACCCTGGATGAAACGCGCCGCTAACTGGCTGAACGGCGGTAAGATTGCCATCGCGCTAATGCTTATGTCATGCTTGTGCGTGCTGGTCTTAAAATAATATGAAACACTCAGGAAGGTTCGATGTGAATGGTGCGAGGGGTAAACTCAGTCTGGTGTTCATCGCAGGGGTGCTGCCGCTATTTCTCATCCTGGCATTAATCACCCCTTTATGGATTTATTTCACCGGCGAGTCGTTTTTTATTTCCACTCTGCTAAAGCTCGCCGAGGTTCAGAAAGACGATCTGGCTGTTGCAACGGTTTCGTCGCTGCGCCAGATACTCCTGCTGGCGATCCTTTATCTTCCGGCGGGGCTGTTTGCCTTTGCTGTCTGGCAGGGAATGAGCGTCACCCGGCAGGTTCGTCAAAAACAGATCCTCTCCCGGGCTCTGGCAAACAGCGTTCGCAAGATTGCCATCGCGATGTTAAGCCTTGGGATCGCACTGCCGGTCTGTCGCTTTTTGATCCCGCTGACGATCGCGTGGCCGGGACATTACTACCAGGTCACCCTTTTGCTTGGGGATTTTGTTCTGCTATTAACAGGCGGTTTGCTGCTGGTAACCTTTCACTCCCTGGTCGAAGGGATCAAAGCGGAAGAAGAAAATAAGGAGTTCATCTAATTATGGCTGTCGTGGTTCATCTGGACAAAATGCTGGTAGAGAAGAAAATGACGTCCAGAGCACTGGCAGCCTTTGTGGGGATCACTGAGCAAAACCTGTCGCTGCTCAAGTCCGGCAAGGTGAAAGGGATACGTTTTGATACGCTGGCGAAAATATGCGAGGCACTGCAGTGTCAACCGGGCGATATCCTCTCCTGGGAGCCGGACAGCCCGGAATGACGCGCCAACCCCCACTCTCTGTGGGAGTCCCCCGCACAGAGATATATCCGAAAACCACCCTGTTGGGTGCTGAAATTAACCTTTCGTCTCTCACATCCGCAAAGAACGGCTATCCTTTAATTATCAACAAAAGGAGGCAAAAATGTCTGATATCGGTACTGATAAAAACACCCAGTTTGCTGAAGACAAAGCAAAAAATAAACTTGATGAACTTGCAGGTTCGGCGCAGCAGCAGTTTGGTGAGTTCGTTGATTCACCAAAGCATCAGGTAAAAGGTGCGGCAAAAAAATATGCCGCGCAGGCCAGCGATGCTGTTTCCGATGTTACTGAAGCGGTCAGAAATAATCCCCTCACCGGCCTCGTCGCAGCGGGTGCGGTCGGTATTGTTCTCGGCCTGTTGCTGGGTCGAAAATAATAAAAGGCCCTTCGGGGCTTTATTTTTTGTTAACTGAACAACCTGACCATGCGGTCTAACTCTTCTTCTTTCACAGCACGCGATAAATAATAACCCTGAAAGTTTTTGACGCCCAGCGCGACTAATTTTTCGAATTTCTCTTCACTATCAACCCCCTCTGCAATGCAGTCTGCCCCGGTCATGTCGCTATAAATCTGTATCGCTTTAATCAAGTTATAGTCATTGTCGTTTGCCACAAAATGCTCGACAATGTCCCGATCCAGTTTGAGTCCGTCAAAATGCACCTGGCGCACCGGGAACATGGTTTGGTGGTTAGAGAAACAGTCATCCAGAAACAATCGACACCCCGTATTGCGTAAATGCCGCATGGTTTCAGGGATCCTTTTGTCCTTCGTCACGTCAATATCTTCTGCAAATTCAAAGACCAGCTTTTCGGCCCACTGCGGTTTGAGCAGCATGCCGATGGCTTTTCTCGCCATATCTGGCAAGGCATTGCCGGAAGCCAGACGAGGCGGGATATTCACTGAAAAATAGTATTTCCCGTTATACTTATTAATTCCTGATACGGCGGCATGGATGACTAGCGCCGTTATTTTTAGCCATATCTCATAACTGGAAATATCCGTAAGAAAACCGGTTGGTTTGACAATCTTACCATTCTTATTCCAGCGAATGAGTATCTCAAACCCTACACCTTTTTTATCACGATCGGTAATGATTTGATAGGCAGGAAATATCTCTTTGTTATGCAACGCATTGAAGATTTCTGCTTCCTTATCCGTAAATTCCGTTTTTTGACTTCGCCGTTTAATACTTCCCTCCGCTTTTAAATTGTGCGGATCGTGTAGCCATTGCTTAATTAACCTTAATTTCAGCACACCTTCCTTGCGGTGGGTGTAAACCGTTTTATTAGAGAGCCCCATTCTATCGCACATTTCTTTTACGGACATGCCGCGGTAGAAATTTAACAATACATCAATCTCTCTTTTTGTAAGCCATTTAATATTTTCATGCGGAGAAATATCCGTACTGCGTTCGCGTAATAAACGTGAGCGGTCCTTAAACCCGTTATGGTGGGTGTGAAAACAGGTTATTACATCTGAAACATGGGCTATACGAATTAATGACAATTGATAGCGGTTATTTAAAAGACTGCTAAGGGTGCGATACAACCAGCCATCCGGTATGTCACCATACAGGGTGACGCGTCGAATAACGGGGAGTGCATTGAGAACGGATGCCAGTCGCTTCAGGCTCTCCAGAAGATCGACAATACCTTTGCCGAGAAAAGCTACAATATGAGTATTCTGATTTATAAGGATATTTTGCAGTTCCTGTTGAGAGACCTCATCCCCCTCAAAGTGAATATGCGTGGCCTGTACTCCGTACCTGCTAAGGATCTCGCGATATCCCTGGAATGTGAACGCGCAGGCTGAAACGACAAATTTATGTTCATCGCACGCCCCATTTCTGAGAGAAACTTTGTGGATCATAACCTGCTCCTGGGCACCAAAAGCGCCGTTTCCATTTGTGAATAAATTAAATTTATTGCACACGTTGAGAACAGTAATTTTATCCTGGAGCCTCAGGGTAAGATACAGTTATCAGCCTGATTCACTGGAACATCTTTGCGTTAATCACCAGTTCGCAAATATACTTTTCTTTGCAAATAACAACGGCAAATATCTCATTCTCAGGGTATAATGAGAATTCCGAAAAAGAAGACTGAACACTTCATCTATCGGCTCATTAAAATACGAGAAAAATGCTATGGATAATCACATCTCATCCAGGGCCTTGCTACATCGAAGGGATGTTATAAAGAACAATCCACGATTCGGTGAGGCAATATTAGAGCACTACACAATTAATGACACCATCTATAAAAAACAACCTCTTTTCTACAAGACAATGCTGCAGGAATCACGATTTAACATTATCCTCTCTATGTGTTGTTTTATTTTTGGAAATCAGGCGGAGTCAGTTTCAGAGATTAAAGATTTATGTTCTCGCTATAAGATTGCCAGTCCCAACAGCGTTATTGCGATCATTACGATACTGAGAACCACCGGGCGTATCAAGACCTGGCGCTGCACGGAAGACCGACGCAAAACGAGAATCGCGCCAACTGAAAAAGGCCTGAATGAACTTAAGCGCTATATGTCCGGCGCTTTTTTGCCCGTCAGTATTCTTTACCCGACATTCAATATTAATGTGAACCTGCTGGACAATGATATTTT
The DNA here is from genome assembly GCF_026420145.1 of Enterobacter pseudoroggenkampii. Lineage (NCBI taxonomy): Bacteria > Pseudomonadati > Pseudomonadota > Gammaproteobacteria > Enterobacterales > Enterobacteriaceae > Enterobacter > Enterobacter pseudoroggenkampii. The sequence continues at coordinate 1,423,176 of NZ_JAPMLV010000001.1, read as the reverse complement.
GAGAAATAACTTCTTCCGCCGCGCGGCAGAATATCTTTTTCGGGGATTAACGTTCAGGAAGGTGTTGCCTGAAGTGGGATTATTTATCGATAAAGATGGCGGACGTATGATTATGCTTTATCTTTACCTGCAGGCTATGAAAAATAAATCTGCCCATGGTGCCATCATCGACTATTCAGCCAGCGCGCTCGCAAAAGAATTTTTCGTTTCGCGTATCCACGTCAACCGGATTATCAAATCGGCTCAGGAGGCAGGCTACCTGAAAGATCGGGGCGATGGTCGGCTATCGATATACCCGGCGTTTATCGAACTCGTCGAAAATTATGCCGGGTTATATTTTGCCTATGTTACGCATTACATCAACGTAGTACCCAAAGAGCGACGCCACGCTCACAACGTGACGTCAACCGTATAATCCTCCAGGCGTTCGGTCTCCCGAACGCCCTTCACCTATCGTTCCCGCAGCGCCTCTTTTGCCTTGTTCAGCGGTTTCAACAGATAATCCAGAATGGTTTTGCTGCCGGTTTTAATATCAACGGTAGCAATCATGCCCGGAAAGACCGGAAATTCCTGCCCTTGCTTATTGGTCAGATGGTTACTGTCGGTACGAATATAGACGCGATAATAGTAGACATCTCTTTTCACCTCATCCTGCAGGGTGTCCGGGGAAATCATGGTCACTTCCCCTTCCAGCCCACCGTAAATGGAGTAGTCATAGGCCGTCACTTTCACCAGCGCCTTCTGACCGGGATGGATAAACGCCACATCGCGCGGCGATATTTTCGCTTCGACCACCATCTGATCGTCAAGCGGGACCAGGCTCATCAGCTTGCCGTTCGGCGGGATAACGCCTCCCACGGTCGTGACGTCAATGTCCTTCACGATCCCACGAACCGGCGCATTGAAGGTCAGCCGGGTCAGGGAGTCCTCACGCCCTTTCATCACCGAACGCTGGGCTTCAATCTCCGCGTTGGCTTTCGCCAGCTCTTCACGGGCGCGAACGTAATACTGGTTTTTCATCTCGGTGATTTTATTCTCAAGCTCATTCTTTTGACGCTCAAGACGCAACACCTCAACCTTGCTGGCCGCCCCCTGGGTCACCAGCGGCCGGGTTAACGACAGCTCGCGCTGCACCAGCTCGGCACCCTGACGCAACCCGGCCAGCCCTTTTTCGAGGCTTTCACGACGGGACTGGTAGAGTGCCGTTTCCTGCTTGACCAGTTCAACGTCGTCATCCAGCTCACCCGGAAACGCCAGTTCCGTGTCGTTCACCTCGGCCTTCAGGCGCGCAGCCGTGGCCATCGCCGCATTCAGACGAGACTCACTCTCCAGCACGCTCGACTCGGTTTTTGTCCGGTCTAGCTGCGCAAGCTGCTGGCCGCGTTCCACAATGTCGCCTTCGCGCACCATCAGGCTGTGGATAATGCCGCCTTCCAGGGACTGGATGACCTGCTCATGCGAAGACGGTATCACCTTGCCGCTGCCGGTCGTCACCTCATCAAGATGGAACAGGCTCGCCCAGGCGATAAACGCCGCCAGCAGGGCGAACAGGGACCATGCCACCAGGGTAGAGCGCGGCAGGCGTGGCTCCTTCAGTCGGCTATTGAAACGGGAGAAATCATTCATGCCGCGCCCTCCTCGGCAACCGCCGCCGGCTTCATGGTCACGGTGCGCTGCGCTGTCTTTTGCGGCGCCATTCCGTGCTGGTGCAGGATGGCGTCGCGCGGGCCGTCCATCACCACCTTGCCGTTTTCCAGCACGATGATGCGGTCGACCAGGTCCAGGATCGGCAGGCGATGCGTCGCCACCACCAGCGTCCGGCGTTTACCCAGCCATGTGTGAAGATGCTGAATAAACTGCTTCTCGCTCATTTCGTCCAGCCAGGCCGTTGGCTCGTCCAGCAGCAGGATAGTCGGCGAGGTGATCAGGGCACGCGCCAGCAGCAGCGCCTGACGCTGTCCGCCGGAGAGGCCAGCCCCGCCCTCGTTGATGATATAGTTCAGCCCCATTTTCTGTTTGCGCACAAACTCCAGCGCGCCGCTGTTAACCAGCGCCTGATGAATTTCGTCATCGGTCGCCAGCGGGTTCCCCATCAGGATGTTGTCCCGCACGGAGCCAAAGAACAGACGGGCCTGCTGGCTCAGCAGCTGCATGTCGCGACGCACGTCGGCCGGGTCGAGGTGATTGAGGGCAATATCATCCAGCAGAATGCTGCCCTGCTGCGGCTCCTGCATGCCCGCCAGAAGCTGTAACAGCGTGCTTTTACCGGAGCCATTACGTCCGAGCACCGCCACGCGCTCTCCGGCGCGGATCTGCAGCTTGCTGATGTTAAGTACGGTAAGTTTCTCTTCCTCGTCGTAATAAAACCCGACGTCCTCAAGCGCGTAGTCGCCGCGCAGGTGGGCCTTGTGCACCTTTTTGCCGTGCTGCGGATCGTCAATCGGCCGCTGCATCAGATCGTCCAGCCCCTTGCGGGCCACTTTTGCCGACTGCCAGCGCGAGAGCACGCCTGAGATCTGCGACAGCGGCGCAATGGTCCGTGACGCCAGAATCGAGGTACCCACCAGCGCACCGGTGGTCATGTCACCGCTGATGACCAGGTAACAGCCCACCAGCAGTACCACCGCATAGACGATAGACTGCACCTCCTGGGTCCAGGTGAGCAGCAGGCCCGTCAGCCAGCGCTGCTTCATGCCGACGCTGGCGGCGACGTCGTTGGTGTTATTCCACTGGTTCTGGAAACGCTGCTCGGCGCGCATCAGCTTGATGTCTTCAATGCCCTGCACCGCTTCCACCAGCGTGGCGTTACGGATGGCGGATTCACGCATCCCTTCGCTGGAGAGTTTCCCCAGCGGGCGCTGCACCAGCAGGCCCGGAATAAGCAGCAGCGGAACCGCGAGCAGAACCACCAGCACCAGCGGGCCGCCAATCATCCACAGAATAAAGACGAACAGCAGGAAGAACGGCAGATCGGAGATAGCCGCAATCGTGGTGGAGGTGATGAGCTCCCGCACCGACTCCAGCTCGCGGATCTGGGCGATAAACGATCCGGTTGATTTTGATCGCGCGCCGTTTTTAATCCGCAGCGCGTGGGCAAACACGCGTTCAGAGATACGCAGATCGGCGCGTTTGCCCACCACGTCAGAAATATGCACGCGCAGCATGCGCATGATGAATTCGAACACGATGGCAATCATCACGCCGCCAAACAGCACCCACAGCGTGGCTTCCGACTGCGACGGGACCACTCTGTCGTATACCTGCATGGAGAAGACCATGCCGGAAAGCGCCAGCACGTTGGCGACCAGCGCCACCAGCATAATGTCGCTGTAGCGTCGCCAGTCCTTCAGCGCCAGCTGCCAGAACCAGTTTTTCTCATACGGTTTGATGTAGTCGTCCACGCGGGCATCCGGCGTGGATTCGAGCGGGCGCAACACCATCAGCCCCTTTAGCCGCGCCCCGAGCTCGTCACGCGTCAGCGTCGTCTCCAGCCCCGCGTCGCCGCTGAACTGCAGGCTGACGTTGCCTTCGCTGTCCATGCGGTTGATCACCGCGATTTGTCCGCCGGTGAATTCCGCCAGCAGCGGCAGGCGCCACGGATCGAGGGATACCGCTTCCGCCGCCACCATACGCATCCCCAGCCCAAGCTGGCGTGCCATCTCCTCCAGCACCAGCTGGCGCGGAGACTGGCTTTCATGGTTAATCGTGACCCGAACATGCTCCGCTGAGAAATCCAGCCGATAATGTTTCGCGATGATAAGCATGCCCTGCAGCCAGGGTTCGTACTGTGGATGTGTCTTCATAATCTCCGGGTTAACGCAATTCGTGTAAAGAAACGCCAAAAGGCCGCGAGGATCGCTCCCCGCGGCGTTGGTTTACGCAATTAACAGCTGATGGTTCGCCAGCAGCGTCGCCAGATCCGTCTGCACGCCGTTCAGGGTCACCAGAGTGGTTGGCGAGAACTGACCGCCTGTACCGTCCAGGTCAACCTGGATCTCGGTATTGCTGCCGTTCTGCACCACGCGGATGTAATCGCTGATATTGCCCGCGCTGCTGTCCAGCGTGGCCACGCCGTTCACGTAGCTCGCCGAACCCGTGCCGGTATAGCCGCTGCCGGAGAGCAGATCGCGCAGGTCAATACGATCCGTGTCCGCGGTCCCTTCCCAGGTGCCGACCGTAAAGCCGTTCACCACGTCGTGACCGTTACCGCCCGTGGCATCCGAGGCGTTGATCAGCTTGTAGAGCAACGTATCGTGACCGCCGCTGCCGATGTTGAAGGTGTCGTTCCCGCCCCGGCCTTCGAACCGGTTATCACCGCTGTTGCCGGTAATGACGTCGTCGAAGTTCGAGCCGTTAATTCCTTCAATGTTGAGCAGTCGTGACGTACCGAACCCGGTGTTCTGCGCGGTAGAAAGGCGCAAATCAACGGTTACGCCGGAGGTCGCATTGCGGTAATCCACCACATCCATCCCACCGGTGTTGCTCCAGGTGTCATGGTCGGAATGGGTAGTCCAGCCGCCGGAACCGTTGTAGGTATAGGTGCCATCCTCTGCGATAAAGGTGTCGTTATACCCGGTTCCGGTAATGGTTCCGCTGTGGCCGCCGGTGGCCGCTTCGGCCGTCAGGACGTAGCCCTCTTTGCCGTTGCCCGCCTCCAGGCCGCTCCAGGTGACGTTATCCGACACGCCGTTGGTGATCTTCAGGATCTCGGCCGAGTAGGTTTCATTCGGATCCAGCCCGTAGAAGCTCACCAGCGCAGAGGTATCGTTCGAACCGATACCGGACTGGGCGTTGATGATCTGCGAGGCCACCAGTACGCCCGCGGCGTTGTACAGATTGACCGTATTGCCGTAGTAGGCGTTGATGCCCTCGCTGTCGACAATGTGCAGGTGCATCGCGGTGCCGTCAGCAATGGTTTTGCTGTTTTGTACCAGCACCACCTTGCCGTTCTGCTGAGAGACCAGCAGATCCTGCGCACCGTCCCAGTTGTAGTCCACTGCCGCCACGCCGGTGACGTTCGCCAGTCCGGAAGCCAGCTGGCTTGCAGTCCAGGTCGAGCCGTAACCGTTGTTGGTGAACAGCGTTGCCGTCTGCGAGCCGCCATAGGTGCTGAGCTTGACGATGTCCATCTGCCCGTCACCGTTCCAGTCCACCGCCACCGACAGATACCCCGCCGTGGCGTTAGAGGCCTCGACCGCGCTCTTGGTGGTTGAGAGCTTCCCGGTACCGTCGTTGTAGTAGATCACCCCGCCGTTGTTGTTGTAGCTGCTGCCCAGGTACAGATCCATGTAGCCATCGCCGTTGAAGTCCGCCCACGTCATGGACGCCGCCGTGGTGGTATTCGAGGCGTTGGCCACAAACACATTCGTCAGGTTCTGACCGATAGAGAGCGTGCCGTTACCGTTGTTGTTGATCACGGTTAACGAGTACGCGCCGCTGCGGTTGGTGTGCTGAACCACATCCACGGTGCCGTCATTGTTAATATCGACGCCGGAGATTTCACGCATGGTGGTGAACTGTCCCCAGAACCCCGCACCGCCGTACGTGCCGTCAGGCGAGAGTACCCCGTTGTTGTTGATCAGATAGGTAATGGAGTCCGCGCCGGAGTCACCGTACGCCAGATCCAGATAGCCATCCCCGGTTTTGTCGTACGCAATCACGCCGCCGTACCAGATGGTGGTCCCCATCGCCAGCTGGCTGGCGTTATAGGTGCTGCCATCGTAGGTCCACATCACCTGCGTGGATCCTGAGTAGGTGGTCTCCGTGGCGAAAATGTCCTGCGTGCCGTTACGGTCAAAGTCGGCGGCGGTCTGGCTCACCACGTAATAGCCGCGGGTGTTGGTCAGGGTATTCCCGGCATAGGTCGAGCTATCGCTGCTGGAATAAGACTGGCCGTTAGCAATGATGTTCCACAGACCGCTGCTGTTCATGCCGAGGGTCATGGTGGAGTTGTTGCTGTTCCCCGCCGTGGTCGCCCAGTCGGTATTCACCGAAGTGGTGTCAATCACCAGGCTGCCGGTTGCCGTACCGGTGGTATTGCCGTTACCCGCGCTGCTCTTCACCTGCGCCGTCACGCTGTAGCTCGCCACGCTCAGCGCATCGCCGTCCGGGATCTGCAGATACCAGGTGTTGTGATCCGGATCGACCACCACCGCGCCGCCGGTCTGGGAGGTGTAGGTTTTGCCGTTCACCGTCACCACTAGGTATTCACCGTTCACCAGGTCAGCGGAGACGGTGCCGGTGACAATCGGCGTGGTGTCCGACGTGGTCTGCGCGGTAATCGCCGCCGTGGTGGTCGGGATGCTGGTATCAACGTTCAGCACAAAGCCGTCAGACTCCGTGTAGTTACCGGCCCTGTCGGTGACGCGCACAATGTAGGTGTGATTTCCGTCGCTCAGGCCGTTGTCCTGGAAGGACCAGCTTGCGCTGCCGTTCATGGTCACCTGACCGAGCAGGACCCCGTCACGATAGAGCTGCACAATTTCACCGTCGTCCGGAGCGCGGTTAAGCGTCCCGTTGATCAGCGGCGAGTTATCGTCCGTTGCCACCGCGCTGCCAAAGGTGCCCTGACGCTCGCCTTCACCGTCGGTATAGCTCACGACCGTACCCACCGTGGTTGGCGGCGTGGTGTCCACCGTCACCACCTGAGAGGCGGTGGAGCCGACGTTGCCCGCCTGGTCGATAATCCGCACCTGGTAGGTGTAGTCTCCGTCAGGCAGATCGCGGGTATCGGTGTAGCTCCAGCGCTGGTTGGTGACCGTGGTATCGAGCCAGGTGTTCCCGCCGTCCAGGCTTATCTGTACGCGCTCGTCGCTTGCCAGCGCGCTGCCCAGCGAACCGTTGATGGTCAGCGTGGTGTCCATGGTGATGAAATCACTCCCGGACTGGCCGGTATCTTCGCTGATGCTGTCGATGGTGACGCCGTACTGCGGCGCCTGCGTATCCACCGTCACCGCCTGCGAGGTGGTTGCCCCGACGTTCCCCGCCTGGTCGACGACCCGCACCTGGTAGTTATGGCTGCCGTCGGTCAGGGTACGGGTGTCGCTATAGCTCCACTGCGTCCCGCTGACGGTGGCGTATACCCAGGTCGTGCCGCCGTCCATGCTCACCTGCACGTACTCTCCCGCCCCTAACGCTGCGCCAAGCGTTCCGTGCAGCGTGTACGAGGTCGAACTGGTCAGGAAGTCGTTATTGTCGAATCCGGTATCCACGGTGATGTTATCCACGGTCACCGTAATCGCCGCATCCGGGGCGACCGTATCGACGGTCACCTGCTGATGGGCGCTGGCACCCACGTTGCCCGCCGCATCCACCACGCGAACGTAGTAGTCATAGGTCTGGTTACCCAGCGTGCGGCCATCGACGTAGTACCAGCTGTTGCCGGTGACGATGACGTTCTGCCAGGTCACGCCGCCGTCGATGCTGATTTGGGCATACTCGCCGTCGGCCAGCGTCGCGCCGAGCGAGCCGTGCAGCGTCAGGGACGTATCGTTGGTGATAAAGTCGCTGCTGCTCAGACCGGTATCGTCACTGATGCTGTCGATGGCGATGGTTTTGCTCGCGTCCGGCGCAACCGTATCAATGGTCACCACCTGGCTGGCGGTGGCGCTGATATTGCCCGCGTCGTCAATCACGCGCAGCTGGTAGTTGTAATCCCCGTCGGCCAGCGTGCGGCCATCAACATACGTCCAGCTCAGGCCGCTGACGCTGACGTCGGTCCAGGTGACGCCCCCGTCAAGGCTGATCTGCGCGTGGTCGCCGCTGCCCAGCGCCGCGCCGAGCGTCCCTTTCAGGCTGATCTGGTTGTCGCTGGTGATAAAGTCGCTGCCGGACAGGCCGGTATCCTGAGTGATGGAGTCGACCGTAATCGTCGTTGCCACAGGCTTCGTCAGGTCAATCACCACGTCCTGGCTGTCCGTAGCCCCCACGTTGCCCGCGTTATCAATCACGCGGACCTGGTACTGATACGTACCGTCCGTCAGGGTGCGGCCATCGGCGTAGCGCCAGGTGGTGCCGGTCACGGTCAGGTCGATCCAGGTGACGCCGCCGTCGAGGCTGATCTGCGCCTTCTCGTTATTGCCGAGCTGCGCGGTCAGCGAGCCGTTGACGACGACCTGGCTGTCGTTGGTGATGAAATCCGTTGCGCTCAGGCCGGTGTCGTTTTGCAGCGAATCAATAGCGATCCCCATCGACGGCGCGGTGAGATCCACCGTGACGGTATGGTTATCGATGGCGCTGTTGCCGATGGTATTGCTGACCTGCGCGTTAATCACGTACGAGCCGCCGTCTGCCAGCGCGGTCACGTCAGCGCTTCCCACCGTGTAGCTCCAGGTACCGTCATTCTGTACGGTCGCCGTATAGGTTTTACCGTTCAGCGTGATGGTCACCGTCTGGCCTACAGGCGCGTCGGTGGTGCCGCTGATGACCAGCGGCGTGCCGTGCTCGGCGGCGTTGACGATATCGTCCTGCGCAAAGGTATTAATGGTGATGGTTGGGACATCGCCGTTCAGCGTCACGTCGTGCGTCGCGCTGCCCGGGTTACCCGCCCTGTCGCTTACCGTAGCCGTAATGGTGTAATCCCCGTCGCTCAGGCCGAGGAAATCACGGCCCGGCACGAAGACCGACCACGATCCGTCCGCCCCGACGGTCGCCTGATAGCTGTGCCCGTTGAAGGAGACGGTCACCGTCTGGCCCTGTTCCGCCGTGGTCGTGCCACGGATGGTCTGGCCCGCCAGCTGCTCGGCGTTGTTGACGATATCGTCATCGGCCACGGTGCTGATGGTTACGGTTGGCGCGACGGTGTCTACCGTTAAGGTGTGCGTGGTCTGGCCGTTATTACCCGCTTTATCGTTGACCGAGGCGGTCACCGTCAGCGCACCCTGGCTCAGCGCAGCCAGATCGGCTGCCGGAACGTCGAGCGTCCAGGTGCCGTCGCTGCCGACAAGCGCAGTGTAGGTTTTGCCGCCCAGCGTCACGGTAACGGTCTGACCCGCCTCCGCGCTGGAAGATCCGTGCACGGTCAGCGGCAGCTGGGCTTCCGCGGCGTTCAGCATGTCGTCAACCGACAGCGTCCCAATGCTCACCACCGGCGCAGTGGTATCCACGCTGATGCCGTGCGTCGCCGACGCGCTGTTGCCCGCGCTGTCCTGCGCCGACACGGACACCTGATAGCGCGCGCCATCGGCCAGGGCACCCACGTCTGCGGCCGGAACGGTGGTCGTCCAGCTGCCGTCGCTCTGGATGGTGGCCGTATAGCTCTTGCCGTTCAGCGTCACGGTAACCTGCGTCCCGCTGGCGAGCTGGGCGCTGGAGCCGTTAATTACCAGGGACGAACCGGCTTCCGCCGCGTTGATGACGTCGTCACCGCTAACGGTGTTCACCGTCAGCGCCACGGAGGCGGTGTTCACCACCACATCGTGAGTCTGGGTGCTGCTGTTGCCCGCGCCGTCGGTAATCGTCGCGCTGAGGGTCACGGTGCCGTCGGTCAGCGCGGAAATCACGCTGGCCGGAACGCCCACGCTCCAGTTACCGCTGGCGTCAACGGTGGTGGTGTACTGGTTCGAACCGATGGTGATGACCAGCTTATCGCCGACGCTCGCGCCGGTTGCCGTACCGCTGACAATCTGCGCCTGGCCGTGCTCCACGCTGTTAATGACGTCATCGCCCGCGACAGCGTTAAAGCTGACGGTCGGCGGCGTGGTATCAAGCGTAATCGCTTTGCCCGCGCTGCCCGGGTTACCCGCTGCGTCGCTCACGCTGACCTGCACGGTGTAGCCGTTATCCGCCAGTGCGGACAGGTCGCTGCCCGGCACGTTCACGCTCCAGATACCGCCCTGCTGCACCTGGGCGGTATAGCTCTTACCGCCCAGGGTCACGGTGACCGTCTGCCCGACTTCCGCCGTGGTGGTGCCGGAAATGGCCACGCCCGCAGCCGCTTCGCTGGCGTTAATCACGTTATCGCCAGCGACCGTATCAATGCTCACGGTTGGCGCAGTCGCGTCCACGCTGTACTCGCGGCCCGCCGAGGCGCTGTTGCCGTGCGCGTTGGTGACGCTCACCTGCACGCTGGCGTCACCGTCCTTCAGGCCCGCGAGATCCGCAGACGGCACGGTGGCCGTCCAGCGGCCGTCAGCATCCACCTTCGCGGTATACGTCTTGCCGCCGAAGGTAATGGTAACGGTCTGGTTTTCCTCCACGTTCGAGGTGCTGCCGGAGAGCACCAGATCCGCGCCTTTCTCCGCCGCGTTAATCACGTCGTCGGTGGTAATCGCATCGATGCTGATAGCCACCGCCGCAAGATCGACAGTCACGTCATGGCTGATGGTCACCGGGTTACCCGCCGCGCTCTGGCCTGCAACGGTCACGGTGACCGTACCTGCTGCGAAGGCCGCGACGTCTGCCGCCGGGATCGCCGCGCGCCAGGAACCGTCTGCCAGCACGGAGGCCGCATAGGTTTTGCCATTGACGGTCACGGTGAGCGTTGTGCCTGCCGCCAGCCCGTCGCTGGTGCCGGAGACGATCAGATTTTGAGTATGTTCGATGCTGTTGATCACATCGTCGCCCGCCGCGGTATCAACGCGCAGGCCCGGCAGGTTAGCGTCGATAACGATTTCGCGCTCGCCGGTCCCGGTGTTGCCATGGCCGTTGGTGACGGTTGCTGACACGGTCAAATCGCCATTGCCCAGCGCCGTCAGGACGGACTCCGGCACGTTCACGGACCACGTCAGATCGCTCTGCACCGTCGCGGTGTAGGTGTTGCCGCCAATGGTCACGGTGACGGTATTGCCCGCTTCCGCGTTCGTTACCTTGCCGCTGAGGGTCTGGCCCGCGGCCACTTCCGCCGCGTTGATAACGTTATCGCCTGCGATGGTGTTGATGGTGACGCCCGGCAGCACGGTATCCACCTGCAGATTCGCGGTGTTACTCACGCTGTTGCCCACGCCGTTGGTCGCGGCCGCGCTCAGGGTGTAGTTGGCTTCGCCCAGGCTCGCCAGATCCGCCGCCGGGACCGTCAGGCTCCAGCTTCCGTCTGCCGCGGTCGTCGCCGTGTAGTTTTTGCCGTTCAGGGTCACGGTCACCACGGTGCCTTCCGCCAGGTTGGCACTGGTGCCGCTCACGCTCAGATCCTGACCTTTCTCCACCGCATTAAGCACGTTGTCACCGCTGATGGCGTTGAAGGCCACGGACGGCAGGCCGGTATCGACGGTCACGTTATGCGTACCGGTGCCGGTGTTGCCCGCCGCGTCGGTGACGGACGCAGTCACGGTTACGGTGCCGTCGCTGAGGCCGGAAATCACGCTGGCCGGGACGCCCACGCTCCAGTTACCCGCCGCGTCCAGCACGGTGGTGTAAGTCTGGCCGCCGATGGTCACGGTCACCTTATCGCCCGCCGCCGCGCCGGTGGCGGTGCCGCTGACGATGTGCGCCTGGCTGTGTTCTGCGAGGTTAATGACATCGTCGCCCGCCACGGTATTGATGGTCACCGCAGGAACGGTCGCATCTACCGTCAGGTTGTGATCAACCGATGCCGGGTTGCCCGCCTTGTCGCTTACCGATGCGGTCACGGTCACACTGCCGTCCGTCAGGGCCGCAACATCGGCTGCCGGAACGTTCAGCGTCCAGCTGCCGTCCGCGCTGACGGTGGTGGTGTAGTCTTTGCCATTCAGCGACACGGTCACCGTCTGGCCCGCTTCGGCAGAGCTGCTGCCGGACACGGTCAGTTCGCTCTTCGCTTCGGCGGCATTAAGAATGTTGTCCGTCGCCAGAGTGTTGATGGTCACGCTCGGCGCGGTCGCATCCACGCTGTACTCGCGGCCCGCCGAGGCGCTGTTGCCGTTCACGTTGGTGACGCTCACCTGCACGCTGGCATCGCCGTCCTTCAGGCCAGCCAGATCCGCAGACGGTACGGTCCAGGTCCAGTTGCCGCTGTCGTCCACCGTGGTGGTGTAGATTTTGCCGTTCAGGCTGATGGTCACGGTTTGCCCGGCCTCCACGTGGGTGGTCGCACCGGACAGCACCAGATTCGCGCCTTTCTCCGCCGCGTTAATCACGTCGTCGGTCGCAATCGCATTGATGCTGATGGCAACGGTCGCCAGATCCACCGTCACATCGTGGCTGATTGTAATCGGATTGCCCGCAGCGCTGTCGCCAGTGACGCTGATTTTGACGGTGCCTTCCGGCCACGCGCTCACGTCCGCAGCCGGGATCGCCGCGCTCCAGGTGCCGTCCGCCAGTACAGTGGCCGCATAGTCTTTGCCGTTGATGGTGACGGTCAGCGCCGTGCCCGGTGCCAGCCCGTCGCTGGATCCGCTGACGATCAGGTTCTGCGCGTGCTCGATGGTGTTGATCACGTCATCACCCGCGACGGTATCGACGCGCAGCCCCGGCAGGTTAGCGTCGATCGCGATCTCGCGCTCGCCGGTGCCGGTGTTGCCGTGGCCGTTGGTAACGGTCGCCGTCACGCTCAGGCTGCCGTTGCCCAGCGCGGTCAGCACGTCAGACGGCACGTTGACGGACCAGGTCAGGTCGTTCTGCACCGTTGCGGTGTAGCTGTTGCCACCAATGGTCACGGTCACGGTATTGCCCGCTTCGGCATTCGCCACGGTGCCGCTCAGGGTCTGGCCTGCGGCCACTTCCGCCGCATTAATGACGTTATCGCCCGCCACGGTGTTGATGTTGACCGTTGGCAGCGCGGTGTCCACCAGCAGGTTCGCGGTGTTGCTCACGCTGTTGCCCACGTCGTTGGTGGCGGTTGCGTTCAGGGTGTAGTTGGCCTGACCGAGACCGGCCAGATCTGCTGCCAGAACCGTCAGGCTCCAGGTGCCGTCTGCGGCGGTCGTCGCCGTGTAGTTTTTGCCGTTCAGGGTCACGGTCACCACGGTGCCTTCCGCGAGGTTGGCGCTGGTGCCGCTGACGCTCAGATCCTGACCTTTTTCCACCGCGTTCAGCACGTTGTCGCCGCTGATGGCATTGAAGGCCACGGACGGCAGGCCGGTATCGACGGTCACGTTATGCGTGCCGGTGCCGGTGTTGCCCGCCGCGTCGGTGACCGACGCCGTGACGGTCACGGTGCCGTCGCTGAGGCCTGAAATCACGCTGGCCGGGACGCCGACGCTCCAGTTGCCCGCCGCGTCCAGCACGGTGGTGTACGTCTGGCCGCCGATGGTGACGGTGACCTTATCGCCCGCTGCTGCGCCAGTGGCGGTGCCGCTGATGATTTGCGCCTGGCCGTGTTCTGCAATGTTAATGACGTCGTCGCCCGCAACGGTATTGATAGTCACCGCAGGCGCGGTGATGTCTACCGCCAGGTTGTGATCCACGGACGCCGGGTTACCCGCTTTATCGCTGACCGATGCGGTGACGGTCACGCTGCCGTCGGTTAATCCAGCCAGATCCGCCGCTGGAACGTTCAGCGTCCAGCTGCCGTCTGCGCTGACGGTTGTGGTGTAGTCTTTACCGTTCAGCGATACGGTGACCGTCTGGCCCGCTTCGGCGGTGCTGGTGCCGGAAACGGTCAGATCGCTCTTCGCTTCGGTGGCATTCAGAATGTCGTCCGTCGCCAGCGTGTTGATGGTCACCGACGGTGCGGTCGCATCCACGCTGTACTCGCGGCCTGCCGAGGCGCTGTTGCCGTTGACGTTGGTGACGCTCACCTGCACGCTGGCGTCGCCGTCTTTCAGACCCGCCAGGTCGGCGGCTGGCACCGTGGCCGTCCATTTGCCATCGGCGCCTACGGTCGCGGTGTAGCTTTTGCCGCCGAAGGTGATGGTAACGGTCTGGTTTTCCTCAACGTTCGAGGTCGCCCCGGAGAGCACCAGATCCGCGCCCTTCTCGGCGGCATTAATCACGTCGTCGGTAGCAATCGCATCGATGCTGATGGCAACGGTCGCCAGATCCACCGTCACATCATGGCTGATGGAAACCGGGTTACCGGCGCTGCTCTGGCCCGCAACGGTCACGGTAACCGTGCCTGCATTCAGCGCACCCACGTCCGCAGCCGGGATCGCCGCGCGCCAGGTGCCGTCCGCCAGCACGGTCGCCGGATAGGTTTTGCCGTTGACGGTCACGGTCAGCGCCGCCCCCGCCGCCAGCCCTTCGCTGGTGCCGGTGATAATCAGGTTCTGCCCGTGTTCGATGCTGTTGATCACGTCGTCACCCGCCACGGTATCCACGCGCAGGCCCGGCAGGTTAGCGTCTATCACGATCTCGCGCTCAGCGGATCCGCTGTTGCCGACGCCGTTGGTCACGCTGGCTGACACGGTCAAATCGCCGTTGCCCAGCGCGGTCAGCACGTCCGACGGCACGTTAACGGACCAGGTGAGATCGCTCTGCACCGTTGCGGTGTAGATATTACCGCCAATCGTCACGGTCACGGTGTTGCCCGCTTCGGCATTCACCACCTTACCGCTGATGGTCTGGCCGGCTGCAAGCTCCGCCGCGTTAATGACGTCGTCGCCCGCAATGGTGTTGACGATCACGCCCGGCAGAACGGACTCCACGTTTACGGTGTGCGACGCGCTGGTGCTGTTGCCGACGCTGTCCGTTGCCGAGGCGGTGACGGTATAAAGCGCCTCGCCCAACTGACCGACTTCGCTCGCCGGAACGGTGGTGGTCCATTTTCCGTTATCGTCCACCTGCGCGCTGTACGCTTTGCCGTTCAGCATCACGGTCACCACCGCGCCTGCCGCCAGGCCGGAAGCCGTACCGGAGAGGGTCAGATCCTGGGTTTTCTCGGTGTTGTTGATCACATCGTCACCGGAAACGGTGTCAATGGTCAGCCCCGGCGCGGTCAGGTTCACCGCCACGCCGTGCGTGGCGCTGTTGCTGTTGCCCGCTTTATCGGTCAGCGCCGCGGTAATGGTGTAATCCCCGGCGGCCAGCGCGGTGACGTCCGCCGCAGGCACGCCCACGCTCCAGTTGCCGGAGGCGTCCAGGGTGGCGGTGTACGATTTGCCGTTGAGGGTGACCGTGACCACGTCGCCCGCCGCCGCGCCCGTCACGGAACCGGTGACAATCAGGGCCTGCGCATGCTCGGCGCTGTTGATCACGTCGTCGTCGGATACGGTGTTAATGGTCAGCTGTGGAACGGTGGTATCCACCAGCACGTCGCGATCCGCGGAGGCCGGGTTGCCCGCTTTGTCCGATACGGCGGCGCTGACGGTGTAGTTCCCGTCGGTAATACCGCTCAGATCCGCGGACGGTACGGTCACGCTCCAGCTGCCGTTGGCCTGAACGGTGGTGGTGTAGTCCACGCCGTTCAGCGTCACGGTGACGGTCTGGCCCGCTTCGGCGTTGGTCACGCCGTTAATCACCAGATCCTGCTGCGCTTCGGCCGCATTGATGATGTTGTTGTCGCTGACAATTTCAATAGACACCGTCGGCGCGGTCGCGTCCACGCTGTACTCGCGGCCTGCCGACGCGCTGTTGCCGTTCACGTTGGTGACGCTCACCTGCACGCTGGCATCGCCGTCCTTCAGGCTGCCCAAATCGGCGGACGGTACGGTCGCCGTCCAGTTGCCGCTGGCATCCACCGTCGCGGTGTACGACTTGCCGCCGAAGGTGATGGTAACGGTCTGGTTTTCTTCCACGTTGGTGGTGGAGCCGGACAGCACCAGGTCCACGCCTTTCTCCGCCGCGTTAATCACGTCGTCCGAAGCAATCGGGTCAATGCTGATGGCGACTGCCGCCAGATCGACCTTCACGTCATGGCTGATGGAAACCGGGTTGCCCGCCGCGCTCTGGCCTTCCACGGTCACGGTAACCGTGCCCGCATTCAGCGCGCTGACGTCTGCCGCCGGAATGGCCGCCGTCCAGGTGCCGTCCACCAGTACGGTTGCCGCGTAGGTTTTGCCGTTGACGGTCACCGTCAGCGCCGCGCCCGCTGCCAGGCCTTCGCTTGAGCCGGTGATAATCAGGTTCTGAGCGTGTTCGATGCTATTGATCACATCATCGCCTGCCACGGTATCGACGCGCAGGCCCGGCAGGTTTGCGTCGATGCTGATGTCGCGCTCGCCGGTGCCGGTGTTGCCGTGGCCGTTGGTGACGCTGGCTGACACTGTCAGATCGCCGTTACCGATGGCGGTTAAGACCGAGGACGGCACGTTGACCGACCAGCTCAGATCGTCCTGAACCGTCGCGGTCCAGGTATTGCCACCGACTGAAACAGTGACAGTGTCACCGCTCGCTGCGCCGCTCACTTTTCCGCTGAGGGTCTGCCCGCTAGCCACTTCCGCCGCGTTAATGACATCGTCCGTGGCGACGGGGTTGATGGTGACCTGCGGCAGCGCGCTGTCGACCAGCACGCTGTGGCCGGTGCTCGCGCTGTTCCCCGCGCTGTCGGTCACGCTCGCCGTCACGGCGTAGCTCGCTTCGCCCAGCGCAGAGACGTTTGCCGCCGGAACGGTCACGCTCCAGTTCCCGCTCGCGTCGGCGGTGGCCGTATAGCTGATGCCGTTCAGGGTCACCGTAATGGTGGTTCCGTCCGGCTGGTTGCTGGTGCCGGACACCTGCAGATCCTGGCCTTTCTCAGTCGCGTTGATCACGTCGTCAACCGCCAGGGTATTAATGGCAATGACCGGCGCGGTCAGGGAGACGTCAAACTCGTGCGTCGCGGTGGTGCTGTTACCGGCTTTGTCGGTGAGGGTCGCAGAGATCGTCTGCTCGCCGTTTGCCAGCGCGCCCACGTCCGCCGCAGGAACGCCCACGCTCCAGCTGCCGGACGCGTCCAGCATAGCGGTGTAGTCTTTGCCGTTCAGGGTCACGGTAATCACGTCGCCCGCCTGCGCGCCCGTCACCTTACCGGAGACGATCAGCGCCTGGCCGTGCTCGGCAATATTCACGATGTCGTCGCCCGCAACGATGTTGAACGAAATCTGCGGCACGGTGGTGTCGACCAGCACCGAGGAACCTGCGCTGGCCGGGTTACCTGCCTTATCGGACACGGTCGCCGTGACCGCCGCGCTGCCGTCGGTGATGCCCGCCAGATCCGCCGCCGGAACGTCGAGCGTCCAGCTGCCGTCCGCCTGCACCTGCGCGGTGTACTGATTGCCGTTGAAGGTCACGGTGACCGTCTGGCCCGCTTCGGCAGTAGACGTCCCGCTCAGGGTCAGATCCTGCGCCGCCTCTGCCGCGTTCAGCATATTGTCATTGCTGATGGTGTTGATGGTCACCGTCGGCGCGGTGGTGTCGACGCTGAATGCCTGCACCGAAGACGCCGCGTTACCGTTCACGTTGGTGACGCTGACCTGCACGCTGGCGCCACCGTCCTTCAGGGCACTCAGATCGGCAGCCGGAACGGTCCAGGTCCAGTCGCCGTTGCCATCCACCGTCGTGGTGTACGTTTTCCCTGCAATGATGATGGTGACGGTCTGGCCCGCTTCCACGTTGGCGGTGGTGCCGGACAGCACCAGGTCCTGGCCTTTTTCCGCCGCGTTAAGCACGTTGTCGTCGGTCACGCTGCTGATGGTGATGGCGACCGGCGCGAGATCGACGTCCACGACGGTGCCGATGGTCACCGGGTTACCGGAGGCATCCTGCGCGCTTGCCTTGATATCCAGCGAGCCATCCGCCCACTGGGACACGTCCGCCGCCGGTACCGCGGCCTGCCAGGTGCCGTCGGCCAGCACCGTTGCGGAATACGCTTTGCCGTTAATGGTCACGGTGACGGCGCTGCCCGCCGCCAGATCGGTGCTGGTGCCGGAGACAATCAGATTCTGGGCGTGTTCGATGACGTTAATCACGTCGTCACCTGCGACCGTATCAATACGCAGTCCCGGAAGCTGGGCGTCGATGCTGAAGTCGAGAGAAGAAGAACCGGTATTACCGTGCGCGTTGGTCACGCTGGCGGATACGGTGAGGTCGCCATTGCCGAGCGCGGTTAACTGGCTTTCGCTTAACGGCAGGCTCCAGGTGAGATCGTCCTGCACGGTAGCCGTGTAAGTCTGACCGCCGAGGATAATCGTGACAGTGTCACCTACCGCCGCGTTCGTCACCTTACCGGACAGGGTTTGCCCTGCCGCCACTTCCGCCGCGTTAACGATATTGTCGCCCGCCAGCGTGCCGATCGTCACCACCGGCAGCGAGCTGTCCACCAGCACATCGTGTGAGGTTGAGGCGCTGTTGCCTACGCTATCCGTGACGCTCGCCGTCACGGTGTAATGAGCTTCTCCCAGGATGCTTACGGCCGAGGCCGGTACGGTCACGCTCCAGTTGCCGCTGGCGTCAGTGGTGGCGGTGTAGTTGATGCCGTTCAGGTTAACGGTGACGCGCGTGCCTTCCGGCTGGTTGCTGGTGCCGGAGAGCAGCAGATCTTCGCCCTTCTCGGTCGCATTGATTACGTCGTCCGCCGCCAGCGTGCTGATACCAATAACAGGCGTCACGGTATTCACCACCACATCCAGTGAACTGCTTCCGGTGTTGCCGGATCGGTCGGTCACGGAGACGTCAATGGTCCATGTGCCGTCCGTCAGCCCCTGAACGACGGACGCCGGCAGGCCGAGGCTCCAGTTGCCCGCCGCATCCACCACGGTGGTGTAATCCACGCTGTTAATGGTAATGGTCACAAGGTCGCCCGCTGCCGCACCGGTGACGGAGCCGCTCAGGATCTGCGCCTGTGAATGGGCGAGCTGGTTAACGGTGTTAGTGTCGGTGACAAAGTCATTAATGGTCACCTGCGGTACGGTCGCATCCACCAGACCCACGCGATCGGCGCTGCTGCTGTTGCCCGCCACGTCGCTCACGGTTGCCGTCACGGTAACGATGCCGTCCGTCAGGGCGCCGACGTCAGCCGCCGGGACGCTCAGCTGCCAACTACCGTCCGTCTGGACCGTGGTCTGATACGTTTTGCCGTTCAGCGTCACGGTGACAGTCTGGCCGGGTTCCGCACTGCTGCTGCCGCTTAACAGTAAATCCTGCTGCGCTTCTGCCGCATTAATGATGTTGTCGGCGGTCAGGTTATCGAGCGTAATCGCCGGTGGCTGCGTATCCACCGTGACAACGCGCGAGGCGTCCGCGCTGTTGCCGCTGACGTTAGTGACGCTGACGCTCACCTGCGCGCGCCCGTCGGTCAGGGTTTCCATGGCGCTGGCGGGTACGGTCAGGCTCCAGGAGCCATCCTGCTGCACCTGTGCGGTAAAGGTCTGGTCAGCGAATTTCACCACCACGGTCTGCCCCGCTTCCACGCCCTGCGTCTGGCCGGAAAGGGTTAAATCACCGCCTTTTTCTGCCGCATTCAGCAGGTCGTCGCCGGAGACGGTATCAATGGTGACCGCCACGGCGTTCAGATCGAGTTCAATCGGGTGTTCAGCCGCAACGGGATTGCCCCAGGCATCTACCGCGCTGACGCTCACCGTCATGCCGCCCGCCGTCCAGGCCTGCAGGTCTGCCGCCGGAACGCCGATCTGCCAGTTGCCGCTGGCGTTAACCGCGGTGACGTACTCAACGTTGTTGATGGTGACGACAATCTGCGTGCCCGGGGCCAGATGGGTACTGGAGCCGGTGACGCTCAGATCCTGCTGCTGCTCAATGGCGTTGATCACGTCATCGCCGGAAATGGTGTTCACGCGCAGACCCGGCAGCTCCGCGTTGATATTGATATCACGCTCGCCGGTGCCGGTATTGCCGTGCCCGTTGGTCACCGACGCGGTGAAGGTTAAATCGCCGTCGCCGAACGCCTGAAGATCCGCTGACGGGATCTTCACGCTCCAGGTCAGATCGCTGCCAACCGTTGCGGTGTAGCTCTTGCCGCCTGCGGTGATGGAGACGGTATCACCCGCCGCCGCGCCGGTAACGCGACCGCTGAGGGTTTGATCGACGCCCGCTTCGGCGTTATTGACCAGGTTGTCGCCCGCAAACGTATTGATGATGACCTGCGGAAGGACGGTATCCACCAGCAGATTCGCTTCGGCAGAACCGCTGTTACCCACGCTGTCGGTGCCGCTGACGCTGACGGTGTAAAGCGTGTTCGCCAGATTCAGGACGTCGGACACCGGCACCTGGACCGCCCAGATACCGTTTTCGACGGTGGCCTGATAGCTGACGTTGTTCAGCGTCACGGTGACGGTGGTGCCGTCCGGCAGGTTGCTGGTGCCGGTCAGGCTCAGCGGCTGCATCGCCTCCTGGGCATTCAGGACGTTATCCTGGCTGATGGCGTCAATCGTAAATTCTGGCGGATGTCCACTCAGCGTAATGCCGTGCGTGGCGCTGCCGGTGTTGCCTGCCGCGTCGGTCACGGAAACTGAAATCGTATGGTTGCCTTCACCCAGCGCGCCCAGCACGGACGCCGGAACGCCCACGCTCCAGCTGCCGTCCGCCAGCACCACGCCGGTGAAGGTCTGACCGCCAAGGGTTACGGTGACCACATCGCCCGCGGCGGCACCGCTCGCCTGGCCGGAAATGATGTGCGCCTGACCCTGCTCGCTGATATTGAGAATATCGTCGCCCGCCACGGTATGGATGGTGACGACCGGCGCGACGGTATCCACCGTGAAATCTGCCGTCACGGACGAGCCGTTGCCCGCTTTGTCGCTAACGTTCACCGTCAGGGTGTGATTGCCCTCGCTGAGCGCCTGCACGTCGCCCACCTCCAGCGTGACGGACCAGGTGCCGTCGCTGCCCACCGTGGCGTTATAATTTTTACCGTTCAGGGTGACCGTGACGATCTGACCGGCTTCCGCATTCGTTTTACCGGTTAGCGTCAGCGGCTGATTATGCTCAGCCGCATTAATGATGTTGTCCTGTGCGAGGGTATCGACAGAGAGGGTTGGCGCGGTGGTATCCACGCCAATCGTCTGGCTTCCGCTGACGGTGTTACCCGCCGCGTCTTTGCCGCTGACGTTGACGGTCCAGGTACCATCGCCCAGCGCCTGCGCGTCTGCCGCAGGTACGTTAACACTCCACGCGCCGTCTGCCCCAACTTCAGCCGCGTAGGTTTTGCCGTTCAGCGTCACGATGAGTTCGGTACCCTGCGCCAGATTTTTGCTGGCACCGGAGAGCGTAAAGCCCGCAGATTGCTCGCTGGCGTTCAGCACGTTATCGCCCGCCGTGGTGGCAAGCGTAATGGCGGCCTCGGCGGTAGAGACCGTCACGGTAATACTGCCCGCAGAGGTGGTTTTACTGCCGTCGATCTGCACGACCGACCAGGTGTGCTCCCCGTCCGTCTGGGTCGGTAATATTACCGTCCACGTGCCGTCTTTACCGACCATGGTGCTGGCAATGGTGCTGCCGCTGCTGTCTTTGATCTGAATGGTCGCGCCCGGCTGACCGGTACCGCTAAAGGTTGGGTTGCTGTCGTCCGTGATCTCGTTTGCACTCAGCACGCCCTGCTTGTCACCCGCTTTATCCGACAGCAGGAAGGTCGGCGTGGCGCTTTCAACTTCTTTGGTATTATCAATGACTTTTGTTTTCGTCTCGCCGTCACCGCCGTTTGCCAGCAGTGCCCCGATGGCACCGCCGCCTAACGCAGCTCCCGCAATCCAGCCCCACGGCGCGTCGCTTAAAACACTTTCCTGCTCGAGGAAAGGTTGAATGCTGCTAATCGGTGTGGCCTGCGCGGTTAACTCGGTCACCGCAACGCCTGACGCTTCCCCGGCATCGGCAAAAGAAATATGTGTCAGTTCCTGACGGTCGTTGAATACCAGTTCTGACTGGTTATGCGTCTCTGGATCTTCGACAAAATAGTTATTGCAGCGAATAACGCTGCCATCTTTCATATAAATGAGGAGGTCTTTCCCCTGGCGGACATAACGCGCCACATCCTGAGCAGAACCCTGGATTTCAATCACGCTCGGCGATGAAATAGAGACTGACAGATTTCCTTCGCCGGTTAATTTCGTTTTCTCCGCCGTTTTGCGAATGATGACATCAACAACCTTTACGTTACTCATTTCTTCTCCTTGCAGGTGTGCGGATTCCTGTGGATATGTCCACCAGACGGATGTAGCTATCCCTGGGAAAAAACACCCATTATTTTCAGACTTATTTTTGCGCAACACTGCGCGTCTTTTTTTAACTCAAGTCAGGTAATTTTGCGGCAGCGTTTTTCTCTATTCCAATTAGCGGCATTAAATTATCAACCGCGGAAGCATAATTAATTGCCGAACTCCAGCCATCATACTCAGCGATTATTTTCGCCGACGTGGCCTGCCAGACATCCTGCTCAACGCTGAGCAGATCGTTAATGCTCCGCTTGCTCAGGGTGTATTCATTTTTGTAAACATCGCGGGCGCGCAGCGCATTTTCCAGCTGCTGTTTCCCGGCCTCCATTCTTCCCCGTGCACCGGTCCAGTCCGCCTGCGCGACGGAGGCTTTTTGCAGGACATCGAAACGCGCCTGATCGACCTGAGAGGAGGCCATGGCCCGTGCGCCTTCCGCCTGCCGAACGCGAGCGGAAACCGCGCCCCCCTGATACAGCGGAGCATCGATATTGAGCTGTATCTGGTCGTCCCAGTATGAACGGTTGTCCGATTCATAACGGGTGCGCCCCCCTTTCAGGCTTAACGTCGGCCAGTGCTGGGACTTCGCCGTTTCCACGCCATACTGAGCCGAACGTTCCATGTTCTGCGCGGCCATCACAGCCGGTATCAACGAATAATCAATACGGTTGAGCGAATCTGGCTCAACCGCGAGGTTCGCAGGCACTGGCGAAAAGGCTTCTGCCTGCATCCCCGTTAATACCGCAAGTCTTGCGCGCGCGCTGTTTAAGGCGGCGTTATACTGCGCGACCGTCGCCTGCATGCCGGCAATACGCGTGCGGGTCTGGAGCTCATCGGAGGTCGAACTCACGCCCGCGTCGGCGCGCAGCTTTGCCAACTGCTCAACGTTTTTGAGCGCCAGGACATTCTCCTTTGCCGCCTGCAGCAGATCGGAATAGCGTTTGACCTCTACATAGCTCAGCGCCGTTTTTTCCGCCACGTCCGAGAGCGTGCCCATCAGCTGATAGCGGTAGCTATCACGCTGGGCGGAAGACTGGCTAATGCTGTTGTTGGTCTTGCCAAAATCGTACAGCAACTGCGTCAGGCTCAGCCCCCAGGCGGCTGAATTCTTCAGCGACCCGCTGGAATCGGTGGTCTGGCTGTGCCCTGTACTCCCGTTCAACGATATTTGCGGCATCCAGCCGCTGCGCGCTTCATCTATTTGTGCCTGGCCAATACCTAATTGCGCGGCTTGCTGACTAATTGATGGATCGCGATCGATAGCAAAAAGAATACTTTCTTTTAAGGTTGTGGTTGCCACCGGGGCAATTCCCACCTGACTACTATTGGCGTACGCCGTATTTATGGCTAATGAAATGAATGCCAGTGCTGCTGTAAATCGGCGTAACATAGGCTTTCGTAATATCGTCATGTTATCTCCCTGACTCTGAGTGATACTCAAGCAAATACCCAAAAAGAGGTACAGATAATTAGACAAATATCTTATTAAGCTACCATGCTGAATTTTAGGTAATAATCCCCATACCCATTTCCATTGGAGATGAGATCTGCCTGCGTCTTATTTCAATTAAGAATTTACTTATTTCTTAAACTGGTTAGCAGCATAACAAAATGTGGTATAGCCCACTACACCCACAATGTTAATGTGGTGTTACAAGTAAGAAAAAACATGGGGTTTCTGGACAAAACTCTAAAAGTCTCCTTTCAGATGAAACATATAAACCTCCTGTTATCTAAGGAAAATTCTTAATTCTTTCTGTGCACATTTTTGCGTTAATTTCATAGCGGGTCAGACACAAAGATTTTCAAAGAAATGTCAATTTAAGTAACCAAAGGGGTATATTTAAAATTAAAAGCTTTTAAAAAACTAATTAAAGCAATTAAAAACTGCATTATTTTAATTTAACAGCATTTAAAACCACACAATGACAATACGTTGGTTACATAGCCCAAATCGTTAAATAAAACATAACAATAACATTGTGATTAACATTCAAAACGGCTTCCTTATACCTGCTTAATAAAATTTTAATAATCACCTATCTGAATCATCACACCGCTGTACATCGTCATGACCACAATCCTCTTCTCTCTGCGTCAAAATGCTGTATTATGCAAACTATTGCGACATTTTGCAGGAATGTACTCACATGCACAAAACCGCTCGTCAACGCTACGTCCTGGATATCCTCAGCGAGCATGGCCAGGCCAGCATCACCGACCTGGCCGAAAAGCTGCAGGTTTCAGCCGATACTATCCGTCGGGATCTGACCGACCTGGAAAACCAGGGCCTTGCGCAGAAAAACCACGGCGGAGCCATCGCGCTCAACCTCTCCGCCATGAACCGTCAGGGCCGCAATACGCTGCTGCCAGAGACCAAACAGCGCCTGGGTAAACAGGTCGCACAGCGGGTTCCACCGGGTTCCACCCTGTTTCTGGATGCCGGAAGCACGGTGATGGCCGTCGCCACCTTTCTTCAGGGGCCGCTCACCGTCATTACCACATCGCTGGATATCGCCCAGCACTTTAGCGACCGGGAAGACGTTGAGCTGATCCTGCTCGGTGGAAAATGGGACCACAAGCAGCGCCTGTTTGCCGGCAGCGCCACGCTGTCTTTACTGTCCCGCTATCGGGCAGATATCGCCATCCTCGGGGCATGCGCCATTCATGCCGAACTGGGGTTGAGCGCCGGTAAAGAAGCGGATGCCGAGGTGAAACGCGCGATGCTCGACGCCAGCCATGCGCACTGGATTGTCGCGGATCACCTGAAAATTAACCGCTGCGAGCCGTATCTGGTATCCGGGTTATCCAGCATTCAACAACTCTTTTTAGATCGTCCCTGGCCTGAGCTTGGGGACCATAGCGCACTGCAGGTCACGGTGTGCGCGAATTAACGTGGAGAAGGTCATGAATAACGTTCAAACAATCAACATTGCGCTGATCGGGTATGGATTTGTCGGTAAAACCTTCCATGCCCCGCTGATCCAGTCTGTGGACGGGATTAAGCTGGCAGTGGTCTCTTCTCGTGATGAAGAGAAGGTTAAACGCGATCTGCCGGACGTACAGGTGGTGGCGACACCGGAAGAGGCCATTCAGCATCCTGATATCGATCTGGTGGTGATTGCCTCCCCCAATGCCACGCACGCCCCGCTGGCGACGCTGGCCCTGAACTCGGGTAAACACGTGGTCGTGGATAAGCCTTTCACCCTCGACATGCAGGAAGCCCGCGACCTGATTGCGCTGGCGGACGAAAAGCAGCTGCTGCTCTCCGTCTTCCATAACCGCCGCTGGGACAGCGATTTCCTCGGCATTAAGCAGATTATTGAGCAAGGCACGCTCGGCAAGGTTAAACACCTGGAGTCGCATATTGACCGCTTCCGCCCGGAAGTGCGCGTGCGCTGGCGCGAGCAGAACGTCCCCGGGAGCGGCTTGTGGTTTGACCTGGGCCCACATCTTATCGACCAGACGCTACAGCTCTTTGGCCTGCCGCAGTCGGTTCAGGGGAATATCGCGACGCTGCGCGACGGCGCAGAAATTAACGACTGGGCGCACGTGGTCTTAAACTACCCGGAGCATAAGGTGATTCTGCACGCCAGCATGCTGGTGGCTGGCGGTACGGCGCGCTTTACCGCTCACGGGGACAAAGGCAGCGTGGTGAAGGCCAGAATCGATCAGCAGGAAGCGCAGCTGCTCTCAGGGGTGATCCCGGGCAGTGAAACCTGGGGCGAAGACAGCGACAGTATGGTGTTCTTTGGGGCTGACGGTGCACCACAGACGATCCCTACCCCGAAAGGCGATCAGCGCCAGTATTACATCAACGTACGTGATGCGTTACGCGGGAAAATCACCAACCCTGTCCACCCTGTTGAGGCGCTGGCGGTCATGGCCGTGCTGGAAGCGGCGGTGAAGCCATCGGAGACGGGGTCAACGCAGGCGCTGGCGTTAACGGCTGAAGAGCGTGCTTTGCTGGGTTAAAAAACAAGCCGGGTGGCGCTGCGCTTACCCGGCCTACGATTCAGAGCCGTTTGTAGGCCCGTGCAAGCGAAGCGCCGCCGGGCGAGAAGACTACGAACGCTTTTTCGGCATCATGCGCAGAAGAGTATTATCTTTCCAGAAATAGTGATGCATCAGCGCCGCCGCCGCGTGCAGGCCAATCACAAAATAGCCCAGGTTTGCCAGCGTCTCGTGCCACGCCTTCAGCGTATCCACCAGATCAAAATTGGACTCCGCCGCATGCGGCATCGCCAGGCCAAAGGCAAACCAGTCGCTGCCCCGGTTGTACATCATCACAATCCCAATCAGCGGCAGCGCAATAAACAGCAGATACACCACCAGATGCCCCAGATGAGACATCCCCGTCACCATCGCTTTTGGCTTCGGCTGAATCGGGGGCGAGCGGAACTTCAGGCGAACCAGCAGACGCGTCACCATCAGCACCAGAATACCGATCCCGCATGAGACGTGGATCATATTGATCGCCGGACGCGCGGTGCGCGGGAAGAAACCTTTGAACTCCATGGCGCAGTAGGCGACGATAATTAACAGAAACACCAGCCAGTGGATGCCGATTTGCAGGCTTGTATATTTAGTGCGCATGTGATTTCTCGATTATAAACAGTTACCGCGCCAACATAATCCCCTTTCCTTAAAAATTCATTAACTTTTCTGTATGGATTTTCAAATACTTCCCCCCGCATGAAGCATCTTCAATTGCCGCCCTGCCCGTGATGGTCTAAGCCTGGATGAGTTCAAACTGTCGCATCGACACGTTTACAGGAGAACACCATGAGTAAAATTGGCATTAACGGCTTTGGACGCATTGGGCGCCTTGTCCTGCGTCGCCTTCTTGAAACCCAGGACAGTAATACCGTCGTCGCCATCAACGACCTCACCTCCCCGAAAGTACTGGCCTACCTGCTCAGGCATGATTCCAACTACGGTGGCTTCCCGTGGAGCGTAGATTTCACCGAGGATGCGCTGATTGTTGATGGTAAAACCATTGCGGTGTACGCCGAAAAAGAGGCGAAGCACATTCCGTGGAAAACCGCCGGTGTGGATATCGTCGTGGAGTGCACCGGCTTTTATACCTCTGAAGAGAAATCACGGGCGCACCTGGACGCCGGCGCGAAGAAAGTGCTGATCTCTGCCCCTGCGGGTGACATGAAAACCATCGTCTACAGCGTGAACGACGACACCATTGACGCCGGTGATACCATCATCTCCGTCGCCTCCTGCACCACCAACTGCCTCGCCCCGCTGGCCAAAGCCCTGAACGATGCGTTTGAAATAAAAGTGGGCACCATGACCACCATTCACGCTTATACCGGCACGCAGGCGCTGGTGGATGGCCCGCGCGGGAAAGATCTTCGCGCCTCGCGGGCGGCGGCAGAGAATATCATTCCGCATACCACCGGCGCCGCCAAAGCCATTGGTCTGGTGATCCCTGCGCTCAGCGGCAAACTGAAAGGCCACGCGCAGCGCGTGCCGGTTAAAACGGGCTCCGTTACCGAACTGGTGGCCATTCTGGGCAAGAAAGTGACCGTTGAGGAGATCAACGCCGCGCTGAAAAAGGCGACGCAGGGCAATAAATCGTTCGGGTATACCGATGAAGAGATCGTGTCGTCAGATGTGATTGGTTCACATTATGGTTCAGTGTTTGACGCCACGCAGACGGAGGTGTCAGAAGCGGGAGACCTTCAACTGGTGAAAGCCGTTGCCTGGTATGACAACGAGTATGGGTTTGTGACGCAGCTGGTGCGGACGCTGGATAAGTTTGCGGCGCTGTGATTTTTCCCACCCACCCCTCACCCTAACCCTCTCCCCAAAGGGGCGAGGGGATTGTTCCGTGCCTAAATTATTTTACGTGCGCCCTTCAGGACAGGATCCTGCTGCAGCTGTTTCCATGCGGCGGTGACGGCCTCGGGGAATTCAACGTGAGCAATATAATCCCGCCCGGCCGGGCCATAGCCGTTGGCGTTATCATACAGGCGCGGCAGTTCCCCCATAACCAGTGAAAGGTAACGGTCAACGGGCCACAGGCCGGTGTTGCCCTCGCTGAATTCCACGCCCTCGTTTCCGTTTTGCAGTGTCGGCGTAAACCCCGGATGGCTGAGCCACTGCGGTGAAACGGGCTCATCCCGACAAACGCGGGCAAATGTCGCCATCGTGCGGCGCTGCATCGTCGGATCCTGCACCACCAGCACCCGCCCGGTCGTTCGATGATGCTGTTTCAGCATGTTCCAGCTAAAGCGCGCGTTTTCACCGCAGTTGGTGGAGCGATCCTCAACCCACAGCTGCGCCTCGGGGATCTGCCAGAACGCCCGCGCAATGTCGGCAAGAATGCTCGCTTCAGCCCGCCCGGTGACCGGTACGGTGTGGTAACACGGATGATTGCCAATCGCGGTATATAAAAAGCTAGTCGAATGCCCGATGCCGCCGCTAATCAGAAGCGGCACGTCTTGCTGAGAGGCCATCCGGCAGGCCGCGTCAATGGTTGGGATCACCGCGTTTCCTGCCAGAATCACCGCATCGACTTCCGGGAGCGGACGCGTCGCGCTCAGGTCATCCTGCGCCAGCCATTCACCGACAGTATTGATGGCCGCCAGCGTGGCATTCGCCAGAACGGGAAAATGGGGCTGAACCATGGTGAACTCCTCACGTTGTTGAAGCACCGAATTTATCATTTTTCTGAAATAACCAGAAACATCCAAAAATCATCGGGTTGCACCTGCCTATTATGCTTTTGATTTCCAGCCTTACAAAACATTGTATTGTACAGGCGTCATGAAAAAGCACCCAGCGCTGCTTATTTCACCGTGATCTGACCAGTTTTATCCCCCCTGCGCTTGCCAAACGCAACATCCAACCCTAAGTTGCTTAACAATTTCACAACCTTTTTCATCATCACAGGTTGCACCTGAAGCGCGCCAGGTGACACCTCTCTCATCATCAACGTGGCGGGGTTTCTGGTCATGACAGAACATGAAAGTACGACGACGGTATTACGAAAAAATAAAAAGGTGTTAATCGCCAGCCTTACCGGGAGCGCCATTGAATGGTTTGACTATTTTCTCTACGGTACGGCGGCCGCGCTGGTCTTCAATAAGATCTTTTTCCCGATGGTCGATCCGGTGATCGGACTCATTCTCTCTTATCTCTCTTTCTCCTTAACCTTCTTTATTCGCCCCATTGGTGGGGTACTTTTCGCCCACATTGGCGACCGCATCGGACGTAAAAAAACCCTCGTGTTGACCCTCTCTTTGATGGGAGGTGCAACCGTCATGATTGGCCTGCTGCCCACGTATGAGATGATTGGCCTGTGGGCGCCCGCTCTGCTGATCCTGATGCGTATCATTCAGGGGATGGGCATTGGCGGTGAATGGGGCGGCGCGCTACTGCTGGCCTATGAATATGCGCCAGAAAAACGTAAAGGCTTCTTCGGCAGTATTCCGCAGGCGGGCGTCACCATCGGTATGCTGATGGCAACTTTTATCGTTTCGCTGATGACCCTGTTCAGCGAGGCGGATTTCCTCTCCTGGGGCTGGCGCATCCCGTTCCTGCTAAGCTCGGTTCTGGTGTTGCTCGGCCTGTGGATCCGCAAAGATATTGATGAAACGCCCGATTTTAAGCGAGTCAAAGCGTCCGGTCAGGTGGCTAAGGCCCCGCTGCGCGATACGCTGAAGCATCACTGGCGTGAAGTGTTGATTGCCGCCGGTCTGAAGGTGGTTGAAACCGCCCCCTTCTACATCTTCTCGACCTTCGTGGTGAGCTATGCCACCAGCACGCTGACGTATCAGAAATCGCAGGCGCTGGAAGCCGTGACGCTGGGTGCGCTGGTGGCGACCATTATGATCCCGCTAATGGGGCTGCTCTCCGATAAGGTAGGCCGTCAGCGCATGTACGCGATCAGCGTCTTCGTGCTGGGCCTGTTTATCGTACCGTGGTTTATGCTGCTCAATACCGGCACCACATGGGGTATCGTGCTCGCGACGATCATCGCCTTTGGCGTGCTGTGGGCCCCTGTCACCGCGGTACTGGGCACGCTGTGCTCTGAAATCTTTAGTGCAAACGTGCGCTACACCGGCATTACTCTAGGCTATCAGCTGGGTGCCGCGCTGGCAGGCGGTACCGCGCCGCTGATTGCGACCGGACTGCTGGCAAAATACGACGGCGACTGGGTGCCGGTGGCCTGGTATCTTGCCGTCACGGTGACCATTTCTTTAATCGCGATTTTCTGCGCCAGCCGCGTTAAGCGCGCCACTCTCATCCAGGCGCAGCCCGAACGTCTCTGACCCTTCCCGGCCCGTCCTGCGGGCCGCTCTTTTTCCTTAAATTTCCCTTCACCATTTGATTAACATGCGTAAATCATATTCACTTGAATTATCATTTGCGGGAGTCGTAGAATCGCTAGCCCGCTAATTATTCAATCATTTCTAAGGTAAACGACGTTATGCGCCTGCCCGAACGCGACCCTTATGCTCCTCGCGAGTGGCAGCCACATGAGAAACCCGCCCTGCTGGGTTCGCCCTCCACGCCCGAACACAGTACGCCAAAACGCATTGCCTACGGCGTCGTGGGCCTGCTGGTCTGCCTGACGGGGGCGCTGGGGAATGCGGTGGTGACCGCCAACCTGCAAAATTTGCAGGGAACCTTCGGCGCCTGGTCAACCGAAATCGCCTGGCTGCCCGCGGTCTATGTGATGACCAACATCTCCATCAACCTGCTGCTGGTGAAATTCCGCCAGCAGTACGGTTTGCGCGCCTTTACGGAAGGTTTTCTGGTGCTGTACGTGCTGGTCACCTTCTTCCATCTTTTCGTAAACGATCTCAGCTCGGCGCTGATGGTTCGCGCCGCGCACGGCATGGTGGCCGCCGCGCTCAGCTCACTGGGGATTTACTATCAAATCCAGGCCTGGCCTGCGAAGCACCGCCTGAAGGCGCTGACCATCGGCATCACCGGATCGTCGCTCGCCATCCCGCTGGCCCGCCTGTTTTCGACCGAGCTGCTGCAGCTGGACGAGTGGCGCGGGCTCTATTTCTTCGAACTGGGGCTGGCGCTGATCTCCCTGGCCTGCGTAATCGCCTTAAAACTGCCGCCGGGCGACCGGCGCAAGGTCTTCGAGAAAAAAGACTTTATCACCTTCTTTTTAATGGCCCCCGGGATGGCCCTCCTCTGCGCCGTGCTCTCTTTAGGCCGCCTTGACTGGTGGTTCGAAGCGCCTTGGATCGGCTGGTCGCTGGCCCTATCGCTGGTGCTGATTGTCGCAGCCATCGTCTTTGAACATAACCGCAGCAACCCGCTGCTGAACACCCGCTGGCTGTCGAGCGGCAGCATCGTCCGTCTGGGGCTGATTATGCTGCTGATCCGTATCGTGCTGGCCGAGCAAAACACCGGCGTCATCGGCTGGCTGCAGTACGTGGGCTTACAGAACGAGCAGATGACGCACCTGGCGTGGTCTATTTTCGCCGGGATCGTCTGCGGGATTGTCACCAGCTGTCTCACCATCAAGCCAACGAAACTGGCGTGGCCAATCATCACGTCTCTGGCGCTGATGATTGTTGCCTCGCTGCTGGACAGCCAGTCCAACAACCTGACCCGTCCGGATCAGCTGATGGTAAGCCAGTTCCTGCTGGGCTTCGGCAGCGCCTTCTTCCTGGCGCCCGCTATGCTGGCCGCCATTGGCGGGGTGATCGCCGACCCGCGTAACCTGGTCAGCTTCTCGGTGATGTTTGGCATGAGCCAGAAC
This sequence comes from Enterobacter pseudoroggenkampii, assembly GCF_026420145.1. Taxonomy (NCBI): domain Bacteria; kingdom Pseudomonadati; phylum Pseudomonadota; class Gammaproteobacteria; order Enterobacterales; family Enterobacteriaceae; genus Enterobacter; species Enterobacter pseudoroggenkampii. The sequence goes on along the minus strand of NZ_JAPMLV010000001.1, from coordinate 1,391,502 downwards.
CTCGGTGGCCTGCTGGGCTCCGCGATCCTCGGCACCTTCCAGACCTGGCGCGAGAAGTACCACTCCAGCCTGCTGGCGGACCAGCTCACCACGCTCAACCCGCTGGTCAACGAGCGAATTCAGCTTTATACCCAAATGTACAAAAGCCTGATTGGCGACAGCGCGCTGCTGGGCACCCAGGCGATAACGCAGCTGCAAACGGTGACCGCGCTGGAGGCGAATATTCTGGCCTACAACGATACTTATCTGCTGACGGCGAGCATCGCTGCCGCCACGCTGGTCTGGATTTTATGGCGCTTGCTGCGCCTGCGCATCACTGCCCGTCTGGCGCTGAAGAACGCCACCGGCAACAAATAATTGAAAGAGTTCTGGAGAGTTTATGAGTCAGCAGGATGCCGCCAAAGAGCAGGCCAACACCCGCAAAAATGTGCGCATTGTTTCCGTTTTCACCGCCGCAGCCATCGGTATCGTCGGCGTACTGGTGATCCTTTATGCGTGGCAACTGCCGCCGTTCACCCGTCACGCGCAGTTTACCGATAACGCCTACGTGCGCGGCCAGACGACGTTTATCAGCCCGCAGGTGAACGGCTATATCACCGAGGTGAAGGTTCAGGACTTTGTGCAGGTCAAAAAAGGTGACCTGCTGCTGCAGATTGATGACCGTATCTACCGTCAGCGCGTGCACCAGGCCGAGGCGCAGCTGGCGATGAAAATTGCCGCCCTGAATAACAACCTGCAGCAGCGTAAAAGCGCCGAAGCAACGATCGCCAAAAATGACGCCGCGCTGAAAAATGCCCGCGCGCAGAGCCTGAAAAGCCAGGCGGATTTAAAGCGGGTGAAAGAGCTGACGTCTGACGGCTCGCTTTCCATTCGCGAACGCGACGCGGCGCTGGCCAGTGCCGCTCAGGGCAGTGCCGACATTGACCAGGCGAAAGCCGCGCTTGAGATGTCGCGTCAGGATCTGCAGACGGTGATTGTCAATCGCGGTGCGCTGGAGGCGGATGTTGAAAACGCCAAAGCCGCTCTGGAGCTGGCACAGATTGACCTGCAAAACACCCGCATTGTGGCACCGCGTGACGGTCAGCTCGGCCAGATCGCCGTGCGTCTCGGGGCCTACGTGACCGCCGGGACGCACCTCACCACCCTGGTGCCGCCGCAGCACTGGGTCATTGCCAATATTAAAGAGACCCAGCTCGCGGAGCTGCGCGTCGGTCAGCCGGTGAAATTCACCGTTGATGCCCTGAACAACAAAGCGTATCAGGGACGCGTGGAGAGCATCTCTCCGGCAACCGGCGTGGAGTTCAGCGCCATCACGCCGGACAACGCCACCGGCAACTTTGTCAAAATTGCCCAGCGTATTCCGGTGCGCATTGAGGTGCTCGGTAAGCCAGAAGATTCCGCGCTACTGCGTCCGGGTATGTCGGTACAGGTGACCATTGATACGCGGGAGGCGAAGTAATGATCCTTCGCCCGATAGCCGTGCTGGTGGCGGCGGTCATGCTGGCCGGATGCCAGTCCGTTGACGTCAAGCCGGCGCAGCCGACGCTGCACATCCCCACCCAATGGCGTGCTGACGCCGGCCCTGCCAGCCCGGCGGAGCAGCTCTGGTGGCGCAATTTCCATGATAACAACCTCAACCGCTATGTGGATCAGGCGCTTAAGAATAACAGCGACGTGCTGATCGCCCGCGAACGAATTAACGAGTATCAGTCGCGGGTCTTCGCGGCCGACGGCAGCCTGTTTCCTTCGCTTGACGCGGGCGTAACGGGGACGCGCGCCCGTTCGCAATCCGCCGCGACCGGGCTGCCGGTCTACGGCACGCTGTACAGAGGGAGCCTGACGGCGAGCTATGACGTGGATATCTGGGGCGTCAACCGCAGCACGGCCAATGCCGCCGAAGCCTCGCTGGAGGCGCAAAAAGCCGCCGCCGCGGCCGCGGATTTGACCGTTGCCTCGTCCGTTGCATCCGGCTACGTCACCCTGCTCTCGCTTGACGAACAGCTGCGCGTGACCGAATCCACGCTGAAATCGCGCGAAGAGGCGTTTAATCTTGCGAAGCGTCAGTTTGAGACGGGCTACAGCTCGCGCCTGGAGCTGATGCAGTCGGATTCCGAGCTTCGCTCAACACGGGCGCAGGTGCCCGTGCTGCAGCACCAGATTGCACAGCAGGAGAATGCCCTGAGCCTGCTGCTGGGAAGCAACCCCGGCGACGTGGCGCGCAGCGCAAGCTTCGCGGCACTGACGCCGCTGACGCTGCCGTCGCAGCTGCCTTCTGCGCTCCTGAACCGCCGCCCGGATATCGTCCAGGCCGAACGCCAGCTGGTGGCGGCTGACGCCTCGCTCGCGGCGTCGCGCGCCAGCCTGCTGCCGTCGATCAACCTGACCGCCAGCGGATCGGTTCAGGATCGCACCCTATCCGGCCTGCTGGACAACCCGCTTCAGCTCTGGAGCGTCGGGGGCAGTATTCTCGCCCCGCTGCTGAACCGCCAGGCGCTGAATGCGCAGGTAGACATTTCGCAGTCCCAGCGTAACCAGGCGCTGTACGCCTATGAAAAAACCGTGCGTAACGCGTTTGCCGAAGTCAACAACAGCCTTGATGCGATAAGTCGCTATCAGGAACAGCTGACGGAGCTGCTTGCCCAGCAGGATGTGGCGCAGGAGACGCTGCGCATTGCGCAGAATCGCTATCGCAACGGTTATTCCTCCTATCTTGACGTGCTGGACGCGCAGCGCACGCTGTACTCGGTTCAGACCAGCGTGGTGCAGGTGAAAAATAACCTGCTGCTGGCGCAGATTGATTTGTATAAAGCGCTGGGCGGCGGCTGGGTCAATGTCTGAAGGCGCTTAACGGGCCTGGATTTCGTCACGTAGGCCGGGTAAGGCGCAGCCGCCACCCGGCGATTCCCCCTCAGGAGACAATCTATGCAACAACAGTGGTCTGCAGTTGATAATTTCATGATTTCTTCGCTTATTCCTGACGATGACGTACTGAGCCAGGTTCTGGAAAACAACAAGCGCGCCGGGCTACCCGAACACGATGTCGCCGCCAATCAGGGGCAGCTGCTGGCACTGTTCGTGCGCATGACGCAGGCAAGACGCATTCTTGAGATTGGGACGCTGGGTGCCTACAGCTCAATCTGGATGGCGCGTGCGCTGCCGCCGGACGGTAAGCTGATTACGCTTGAGGCCAATCCGACGCATGCCGGGGTTGCCCGCCAGAATATTCACCTCGCGGGGCTAGACGAACGTATTGAATTAATTGAAGGCCCGGCCCTGAGTTCGCTGGAGAATTTCGGTGAGGTTCCGTCGTTCGACCTGATCTTTATCGATGCCGATAAGCCAAACAATCCCGGCTATCTGGAGTGGGCGCTGCACTATTCCCGTCCCGGCACGGTAATCATTGGCGATAACGTGGTGCGCGACGGCGAGGTCATTAACGGGCAAAGCGACGACGCGCGCGTGCTGGGCGTGCGGCGGTTTATCGAGATGATTGGGGATAACCCGCGCTTAACCGCCACCGCGCTGCAAACGGTGGGGGTTAAGGGATGGGATGGGTTTACGCTGGCAATGGTGAACGGGTGATAATTGTGCGGGCTGATGCCCTCATCCCGGCCCTCTCCCACAGGGAGAGGGCGAAAACCGGGCAAGGGTTTTAACCGGAAATCTGCTCCATCGCCTGCAGAATACGCTTGTCCGAAATCGGATACGGCGTACCGAGCTGCTGGGCAAAGAAGCTGACGCGCAGCTCCTCAATCATCCAGCGGATCGCATGCACGTCTTCATCGTCGCGGCGCGCTGGCGGCAGCTTGTTGAGCCACTGCTGCCACGCCTGCTGCACGCTTTCCACTTTCAGCATCTGCGCGCGATCGCGGTGCGGGTCGATAGCCATTTTTTCCAGACGTTTTTCAATCGCCTGCAGATAGCGCAGCGTATCGCCCAGGCGCTTAAAGCCGTTGCCGGTGACAAAGCCGCGATAGACCAGCCCCGCCATCTGCGCCTTCACGTCCGAGAGCCCCAGCGCCATGGTCATATCCACGCGCCCCTTCAGGCGCTTGTTGATATTGAACACGGCGGTGAGGATCTGCTCGACCTGTTTGGCAATCTCCACCACGGTGTCGTTCAGCTCCGCGCGCACCTTTTCATGAAGCTGTGCAAAGCCCTCTTCCGTCCAGACCGGGCCGCCCGCCTCATGGATCAGCTTGTCCACGCCGCAGGAGATGCAGTCGTCAATCAGATCCAGCACCTTGCCGTACGGGTTAAAGTACAGCCCCAGCTTGGCTTTGTTCGGCAGCTTCTCGTGCAGATACTTGATCGGCGACGGGATGTTGAGCAGCAGCAGACGACGCAGCCCGCGCCACATCATCTGCTGCTGTTCCTGCGGGTTATCAAACAGTTTGATCGCCACGCTGTCGCGCTCGTCCACCAGCGCAGGCCAGGCTTTCACCTTATAGTTGCCGCGCTTCTGCTCGTAGCTTTCCGGAAGCTGACCAAAGCTCCAGATGTGCAGCCCGCTCTGCTCGATGCCGTCGTCCGCCACCGCAGAGAGCGTCTCCTGGACTTTGCCTTTCAGCGCCTCTTTCAGCTCGCTCAGGGAACGCCCTTCCAGCAGCTTTTTATTTTTATCGTCCACCACGCGGAAGCTGATTTTCAGGTGATCGGGCACCTGATCCCAGTTCCAGTCGTCGCGGTCGATGGTCGTTCCGGTCATACGGCGGAACTCACGCTCCAGCGCGTCCAGCAGCGGCAGCTCCAGCGGCGTGACGCGGCCCAAAAACGCTTCCGCGTAGTTTGGCGCAGGCACAAAGTTGCGGCGCACCGGTTTCGGCAGGGATTTGATCAGCGCAATCACCAGCTCGCGGCGCAGGCCGGGGATTTGCCACTCGAACCCGCTCTCATCCACCTGGTTTAACAGCGGCAGCGGAATGTGGACGGTCACGCCGTCCGCGTCTGCCCCCGGCTCAAACTGATAGGTCAGACGCAGCTTGAGGTTGCCCTGATGCCAGAAGTTCGGGTAGTCGAGTTTGCTGACCGACTCCGCGCCCTCTTTAATCAGCATGCTCTTTTCAAAGTTGAGCAGGTCCGGCGTCTCTTTGCTGGCCTTCTTCCACCAGCTGTCGAAGTGGCGGGCGGAAATCACATCGTGGCTGATGCGCTGGTCGTAAAACTCAAACAGCGCCTCATCGTCCACCAGAATGTCACGGCGGCGGGACTTGTGCTCCAGCTCCTCCACTTCGGCGCGCAGCTTCAGGTTTTCACGGAAGAAGGCGTGGCGCGTCTGCCAGTCGCCCTCCACCAGCGCGTGGCGGATAAACAGCTCGCGACTGAGCGCCGGATCGATCTGGCTGTAGTTGACCTTACGCGCGGCGACCACCGGCAGGCCGTAAACGGTCACTTTCTCGGTCGCCATCACCGCGCCCTGCGCGCGCTCCCAGTGCGGTTCACTGTACGAGCGCTTCAGCAGATGCTGCGCCACCGGCTCCACCCATTCCGGATCGATACGCGCGGCAATGCGTCCCCACAGGCGGCTGGTTTCCACCAGCTCCGCGACCATGGTCCATTTCGGCGGCTTCCTGAACAAGCCGGAACCGGGGAAGATTGAGAAACGGGCGTTACGCGCGCCGGTATACTCCTGCTTCTCGGCGTCCTTCATCCCAATGTGGGACAGCAGGCCGGTCAGCAGCGCGATATGAACTTCGCGGTACTCCGCCGGTTCGCTGTTGACCGGAATACCCAGCTCTTTCACCACCTGGCGCAGCTGGGTGTAGATATCCTGCCACTCGCGCACGCGCAGGTAGTTGAGGAAATCTACGCGGCACTGGCGGCGGAACTGATTCGAGGAGAGCGCCTTCTGCTGCTCGCCGAGGTAGTTCCACAGGTTCACAAAGGCGAGGAAATCGGACTCTTTGTCGTGGAAGCGGCGGTGCTTTTCGTCTGACGCCTGCTGTTTGTCCATCGGACGCTCGCGCGGATCCTGAATGGAGAGCGCCGAGGTAATGATCATCGCCTCGCGCACGCAGCCGTGCTTTTGCGCTTCCAGCACCATGCGTGCCAGACGCGGGTCGACCGGCAGCTGGCTGAGCTGGCGGCCCAGCGGTGTCAGCTTGTAGACCGTCGCCTGCTCGTCGGTGGTGATCGCCCCGAGCTCTTCCAGCAGACGCACGCCGTCCTGGATGTTGCGTTTATCCGGCGCTTCGACGAACGGAAACGCCGCGATGTCGCCCAGCCCCAGGGCGGTCATCTGCAGGATAACGGACGCCAGGTTGGTGCGCAGAATTTCCGGGTCGGTAAATTCCGGACGCGACAGGAAATCGTCTTCGGAATAGAGACGAATACAGATCCCTTCCGACACGCGGCCACAGCGGCCCTTACGCTGGTTAGCAGACGCCTGCGAAACGGGCTCAATCGGCAGCCGCTGAACCTTGGTACGGTAGCTGTAGCGGCTGATGCGCGCCGTACCCGGATCGATCACATATTTAATGCCCGGTACGGTCAGCGAGGTTTCCGCCACGTTGGTCGCCAGGACGATGCGGCGTCCGCTGTGCGGCTGGAATACGCGGTTCTGTTCGCTATTGGACAGGCGGGCATACAGCGGCAGGATCTCGGTGTGGCGCAGGTCGCGCTTGCTGAGCGCATCGGCGGTATCGCGAATTTCACGCTCGCCGCTCATGAAGATCAGAATGTCGCCCGCGCTTTCGTTACCCAGCTCGTCGACGGCATCGAAGATGGCCTGCAGCTGGTCGCGCTCGGTATCGTCCGCCTCTTCCACAATCGGGCGATAGCGCACCTCGACCGGATAGGTACGACCAGAGACTTCGATAATCGGCGCATTGTTGAAGTGCTTCGAGAAGCGCTCCGGGTCGATGGTCGCGGAGGTGATGATAACTTTCAGATCCGGGCGACGCGGCAGCAGCTCTTTCAGGTAGCCGAGCAGGAAATCAATGTTCAGGCTACGCTCGTGCGCTTCGTCAATGATGATGGTGTCGTACTGCATCAGCAGGCGATCCTGCTGGATTTCCGCCAGCAGAATACCGTCGGTCATCAGCTTGACCATGGTGTTATCGCTAACGTGGTCGCTGAAGCGCACCTTGTAGCCGATGCAGCCGCCCGGCTCCGTCTGCAGCTCTTCGGCAATACGGTTGGCAACGGTGCGCGCCGCCAGACGACGCGGCTGGGTGTGGCCAATCAGGCCTTTGATCCCGCGGCCCAGCTCCATACAGATTTTCGGCAGCTGGGTGGTTTTCCCCGAACCGGTTTCCCCCGCGACAATCACCACCTGGTGGTCGCGTACGGCCTCGAGAATGTCCTGTTTCTTCTGGCTGACGGGCAGGTTTTCCGGGTAGGTAATCGCCGGACGTGCGGCTTCGCGCAGCACAACTTTCCCTGCAGCCTGTTCAATCTCTTTCGCCATCTCCTGGTAAATGGCCTGTTGTGCATCAGGATTTTTAACCTTCTTGACGCCGTGCAGACGGCGGGCGAAGCGCTGTTTGTCGCGCAGCGTCAGAGAATCGAGCTGTTGCAGGAGCATCGGGAAGGTGAATTTTTGTTGTTCTGTCATAGCGTTAAAGGGCAGTACACGCCCTGATAAACTCTCTTTTTCATGATTGCTATAGAGTACCACACTGACGCCTTTGGCGCCTTATTCAAAAAATTCGAACATAGGCTTCGATATATTGCGCTATCTCTGTGGCAGGATTGTGAATAGAGTGTCAACAAGCAACGGGGCAACCCCCTTCAATCAAATGCAACAACAGGAATCACCCATGAGCAAAGTATTAGTTTTGAAATCCAGTATTCTGGCAGGGTACTCTCAGTCTGGTCAGCTGTCTGATTACTTCGTTGAACAGTGGCGTGAACAGCATTCTGCTGACGAAATCACCGTGCGTGACCTGGCTGCAAACCCAATTCCTGTGCTGGATGGCGAGCTGGTTGGCGCGCTGCGCCCAAGCGATGCACCGCTGTCTCCACGCCAGCAGGAAGCCCTGGCCCTGTCCGACGAGCTGATTGCTGAGCTGCAGGCGCATGACGTTATCGTCATCAACGCCCCAATGTACAACTTCAACATCCCAACCCAGCTGAAGAACTACTTCGACCTGGTGGCTCGCGCTGGCGTAACCTTCCGTTACACCGAGAACGGCCCGGAAGGTCTGGTGAAAGGCAAGCGTGCGATCGTACTGACCAGCCGTGGCGGTATCCATAAAGACACCCCAACCGACCTGGTTGCGCCGTACCTGAGCCTGTTCCTGGGCTTCATCGGCATCACTGACGTGAACTTCGTGTTCGCGGAAGGTATCGCTTACGGTCCGGAAGTGGCGACCAAAGCGCAAACCGACGCGAAAGCCGCCATCGACAGCCTGGTTGCAGCGTAAGACTTCACCCTCTCACCGCCCGGTGGGAGGGTTTTTCTTTTCCCCGCTTTTCGTTATCATCCGCTCCCACTCTCCAGCCGGGCGGCCTGATGTCTGTAATCGTCGATAACTTTATTGCCCCACCTTGTCTCGATGAGATCGAAATTCTCTGGCAGGACGAGCATCTGCTGCTGATCGATAAGCCTTCCGGCCTGCTCAGCCTGTCGGGCAAAAATCCGCAAAACCTTGATTCCGTCCATTATCGTCTGGTTCAGACGTTCCCCGGCTGCACGCTGGTGCACCGTCTGGATTTTGGCACGTCCGGGCTGATGGTGGTTGCGCGCAATAAAGCCATCAACGCGGCGCTGTGCCAGCAGTTCAGCCAGCGCAGCGTGGAGAAAGCCTACAGCGCCCTGCTTTGCGGACATGTGGAAAATGACGAAGGTGTAATCGATGCGCCGATTGCCAAAGACCCGGCGCTGTTCCCGCTGATGTCGATCTGCGCCATCACCGGTAAACCCGCCCGCTCCCGCTATCGGGTTGTGGAACGGTTTTATCAGGGGACGGGGCTGCCGTTAACGCGGGTGAAACTGATCCCGGAGACCGGGCGAACCCATCAGCTGCGTATTCACTGCCAGCAGTTGGGGCACCCTATTCTGGGCTGCGATCTGTATGGCGGTCTTGACGTGCCGGGCGCTGAAGAAACGCCCCGGCTGATGCTGCATGCCAGCGAGCTGAATTTTATTCATCCCGTGAGCGGCGAGCCGGTTAACGCCCGTCACGCCGCCCCGTTCTGAATGCGGTTTACCACATCAAATCGTCAGGGATTTTGAAGTCCGCGTACGGATCGTCTTCGTCCTGCTCTTCCTGGCTGAGCGCGCTGTTTAACACGATGCTGTCGGCATCGCGCTGGGCAATTTTATCGGCCACCACTGCCGGAATGATCGCGTAGTCGCAGTCACCGTTAGCATTTAGCACCAGACGCGCAATCGCCAGACGGCCGTTGATCAGCTGGGTCTGCGTTTGCTTATCGACTTCAATCTTTTTAATCAGCGTACCGTCGGTAAAGTTAAAGGTGATGTTGCCTTTCGCCACGGTGATGCGGTTCATCTCAATCAGCTGCTTCACCTGCGCCTTAAACTCTTTCGCCAGCACGGCCTGCTTCTGCTGCTCGCTCAGCAGCTTGTCACGCTCGATCTGCGCCTTCTTGTTCTCTTCGACCGCTTCACGGGCCTCACGCGCCTGAACGCGTGATTTCTTTGCCGTACGCTGCACTTTCGCCGCTTTCTTGCTGCTGACAAGGCCCGCTTTCAGCATCTGCTCTTGTAAGGTGAGTTTTGTCATGATTGTTTCTAAACCGGTTGGAAATTTTGGGGATTATAGCGGGAATTGAGGAAAGAGTGCGACATTAGCAGAATCGTAGGTCGGGTCCACCCGGCAAGAAGGCAGCGAAACCTCGCGGACTACCCTTCATGAAGTTCGCTCATGTTGCAGTGAAATTAAGTCACTTCCCCTGCGCCGCGGGGTCAGGCATAAATTATGCATTGGTAACTTCTTAGCAACATGAACTTAGGATGCATAACCACAATGAGCAAAGCTTTCACATATAACCTTAAGCGCAGTTGCTTCGATGAGAATTACAACCCGTCAGAAAATACGCGTACGACCACTAACTTTGCCAACCTGGCCCGCGGGGAAAAACGTCAGGAGAACCTGCGCAATACGCTGGTGATGATCAACAACCGCTTCAACGCCTTAGCGCGCTGGGATAACCCAACCGCCGATCGCTACGCGGTAGAGCTTGAAATCATCTCTGTCGATTTGAACATTGGCGCGGAAAAACCGTTCCCGGCCATTGAGATATTGCAAACGTATATTGTCGACAAGAAAAACAACCAGCGTCTCCCTGGCATCGTCGGGAATAACTTCTCGTCTTACGTGCGGGATTATGATTTCAGCGTCCTGCTGCTGGAGCATAACAAGAACCAGCAGCACTTCAGCATTCCGGAAAAGTTTGGCGAGCTGCACGGCAATATCTTCCACCACTTTGTGAACTCACCGGAATACAAAGAGAACTTTAGAAAGGGACCGGTGATCTGCCTGAGCGTCTCCAGCAAAGATACCTATCGCCGCACCGGTAATCAGCACCCCGTGCTGGGCGTTGAGTATCAGCCGGATGGCGAATCGCTCACGGAGCAGTACTTCGCGAAGATGGGCCTGAGCGTGCGCTACTTCATGCCGGAACACAGCGTGGCGCCTTTCGCGTTCTTCTTTACCGGCGATTTGCTGAGCGACTACACCGATCTGGAACTGATTGCCACCATCAGCACGATGGAGACGTTCCAGAAGATCTATCGCCCGGAAATTTATAACGCCAACTCGGCGGCCGGACTGTGCTACCGACCGGATCTGAACCAGCAGGATCACTCCTTAACCAAAATTGTGTATGACCGGGAAGAGCGAAGCCGTCTGGCGATTGAACAGGGTCGATTTACCGAAGAGTACTTCATTAAGCCTTACAAACACATTCTTGAGCAGTGGTCTGATAACTACACGCTTTAATACATCAAAAAAGGTCTTTTATTATGAAAACATTGCTCCCGACTTCAACGGCTGGCAGCCTGCCTAAGCCGACCTGGCTTGCGCAACCTGAAACGCTGTGGTCACCCTGGAAATTGCAGGATCAGGAACTGCTGGCGGGCAAGCAGGATGCGCTGCGCCTGTCTCTGGATGAGCAGATCCGTGCAGGAATCGATATTGTCAGCGACGGGGAACAGACCCGTCAGCACTTCGTCACCACCTTTATTGAACACCTGAGCGGCGTCGATTTTGAGAACCGCCAGACGGTGCGCATTCGTAACCGCTATGACGCCAGCGTGCCGACCGTGGTCTCCGCCGTCGCGCGCCAGAAACCGGTCTTCGTGGACGATGCTAAATATTTACGTCAGCTTACGGATAAGCCGATCAAATGGGCTCTGCCGGGGCCAATGACCATGATCGACACCCTTTACGACGCGCACTATAAAAGCCGCGAAAAGCTGGCCTGGGAATTCGCCAAAATCCTCAATCAGGAAGCGCGAGAGCTAGAGGCCGCAGGCGTGGATATTATCCAGTTTGATGAACCGGCGTTTAACGTCTTTTTTGACGAGGTGAACGACTGGGGTATCGCCGCGCTGGAGCGCGCCATTGAAGGGCTGAAGTGCGAGACCGCGGTACACATCTGCTACGGCTACGGCATCAAGGCCAATACCGACTGGAAAAAAACGCTCGGCTCCGAATGGCGCCAGTACGAAGAGGCCTTCCCTAAGCTGCAGACCTCTAACATCGACATCATCTCTCTGGAGTGCCACAACTCCCGCGTGCCGATGGATCTGCTGGAGCTGATCCGCGGTAAGAAAGTGATGGTTGGGGCGATTGACGTGGCAACCAACACGGTTGAAACGCCGGAGGAAGTGGCCGATACGCTGCGTAAAGCGCTGCAGTTTGTCGACGCCGACAAGCTGTATCCGTCAACCAACTGCGGTATGGCTCCCCTCTCCCGTGAGGTCGCTAACGGCAAGCTGAAAGCACTTAGCGCTGGCGCAGAGATTATCCGCAAAGAGCTTGGCGCGTAATCCCCTTACGTTTGCCAGTACGGCGGCGTGCCAAAACGCTCGACGTAATAATCAATTACCGCCCTGACGTTCAGGGGCGGATGTCGGGCATCAGGATAGATCGCCGCAATAGCCTGCTGTTCCGTATTGATGGCACACTCCAGCGCGGGCAGGAGCGAAATCAGCTCACCGCGCTGGAGCTGTTCACTCACCAGCCAGTCCGGGAACAGCACAATCCCCATCCCGCCCAGCGCCGCAGCGAGTAACGCCTCCGCATTATTGGAGGTCATCAATGGCGTCACGGGATAGTGTATCCACGCCTCGCCCTTCCTGCGAAAGAGCCAGCGGTTTGGCCCTGACGATCCGCGATAGACAAGACAGTGATGACGGTTCAGATCGTCCGGTCCTTCAGGTGCACCGTGTTTACGCACGTAGTCCGGCGACGCGGCCAGATGATAAACCTGCTGCCCGAACACCCGCGCATGAAACGAGGAGTCCGTCAGTACACCAATGCGGAAGATAAGGTCTGCCGCATCCCGGTGGGGATCGATAAAATCATCGGTCAGCGTCAGCTCTACGCTCAGGCGAGGATAGCGTTCCGACAGGCCGGGAAGTCCTGGGGCTATGTGCTTCTGGCCGAAAAACACCGGTCCGTTAATGCGGATCGCACCGGACGGTTCCACCGCACGCGCGTCCAGCTCCCGGCGCGCCTCTTCCAGATTTTCCGCCATCGACCGGGCGTAGCGAACAAACAGATGACCGCTTTCCGTGGGAATGACGGCCCGCGTATTGCGATAGAAAAGCTGCTGCCCGAGCGCGTCCTCAAGCTGGTGGATCACGCGCGATATCTGCGAGGCCGATATCCCCTGCCGCCGCGCCACGACGGAGAAGTTCTGCGCTTCATACACGTCGATAAAGATCAGCAGCGCGCGGATGTTGATGTTGCTGGCGTCAACCATTAATGCATTTCTCGCAAAGGTGTTTCCAGCATTATGGCATTTTTCTCATTGAACAACCCACGTAATCTTCTTCGCCTGAAAACGGAGGAAGAAGAATGCAGTTTGTTTTGATTTTACTGGTGATTGCCGGCGGGATGGGCCTCTCCGTCGAAGCGGGACTGCTGGGACCGCTGGGGGGAAAGGTCGGGGATTTGTGGGCGACGTTCAGCATTTTTGGCGTCGGCGCCGCGCTAACGTTTCTGCTGATGCTGTTTTTCAGCCCGCGCAACAGCCCGTCATTTTTCGCACAGCCCGGCTGGCAGCTGCTCGGTGGCGTGCTCGGGCCGGTGTACGTGGTCATCCTGACCGTGGCGACACCCACCATCGGCATCGCCATGACCATGATTGGCATTCTGGCCGGGCAGGTCTTTAAAAGCCTGATCATCGATCACTTTGGTCTGCTGGGTTCGCCGCACAGGAAGATAAACGCGAAGCGCATTATTGCACTGGTTTTCATCATTGCGGCACTGGTTCTGGTCGCACAGGGGTAACGTATGACACTGATTATGATCCTTCTGGCCGTCTGCGGCGGCGCAACGCTGAGCATTCAGGCCGCCATTAACGGACAGCTCGGCAGCAGCGTGGGGGTATTTAAAAGCGCGTTTCTGACGTTTTCCGTCGGCGCACTGGTGACCGCCCTGCTCATTTTCTTCTTTGAGCCTAAGCAGGTGGTCACGCTGCTGGACGTGCCGAAATGGCAGCTTCTCGGGGCGATATTCGGCGTGCCCTATATCGTGATTATGGTACTCGCCGTACAGCGCATCGGCACTGCCGTCGCCACGGTGGCGGTGATCTTTGGCCAACTCGCCATGAGCATGCTGATTGATCACTTTGGCTGGCTGGGTAATCCCGCCATTTCCTTTTCAACGAGTCGTCTGGGGGCGGTAGTCTGCCTGGGGATTGCGCTTGTCTTTATTTACTCGGGTAGTAAAACCCGTTCTGCCGGGGCATGACATCACACCTTGCGGACACAGCGTAGACACGAAACAGTTCCCTCGCCCCTTTGGGGAGAGGGTTAGGGTGAGGGGGAACATACGGCTGTAGTGGTCATTCCGTTCACTTTATGTTCCTTGCTACTCTGTAACGACATGACCTGTGAACGTGCCAGGGTGGCTCAATCGCCACCACCCTGGCGACCCGGGCTCCCGGCGGTAAATCGCCGCTTCGCGGTCCCTTCGGCTTATTCCTTCCGGCTTATCGGGGACGGGCGGAGGTAACATCCCTGTAAAGCCCGCCCTCTCGGCGCATCCCTGCGCCTCGCCCCGGCCTGCAGGAAACGCCTCAGCGATTTACAGCCGGACCAGGTCATCGCTGCAAAATAATCATGTCATTTAAAAAATCCGAATCGCTTCTGGTTACAAATTGAGTGGGGATCCCTTATCCCTTGGTGAAAAACAGCGTCACCGTGGCGACGGTGACGCCCAGTTTCTTCATCTCGGTTTTATTAAACAGATGGTTCTCATCCTGCAGGTACATCCAGTCGTCAAAGTTCAGTAGCCAGGTGCTGCCGTTGGCCTTCACGCTCATGCTGTAATGCCAGTTGAACGCGTTGCCTGCGGCCTGCCCCGTCGCTACCCCTTCGATATCCCCCGCCGTGCCCTCATAGCGATCGGTCCCCAGGCGCCGGATATGCCAGACCCGCTGCTGCTTCTCACCGTCGTCGTAAACAAAATGTTCGTTGAGCGTCAGCGTATCGCCGATAACGTCTCCGGCAATCTCCACGTGAAAACGTCGGATCTGCTTGCCGCTGCGATCCTGCACCATCCCCCACGCTTCGGTTTTTCCCTGGAAGTAATGGAAAATATCAAGCCGCGGCTGCTGCTGGCGGTATTCGGTCACCTCTGTGCTACAGCCCGCCAGCAGCATCGTTAATGCCAGCACCATCATCAGAAAACGTTTCATTTTTGGCCTCCGATTAACTGCTGACGCAGCTCAGGATATTGCGTACGGGGAGCCAGCCAGATGGCCAGAAAGCGGGTACTGAACGCTTCTGACTGGCGTGGTCCCAGGGGAATAAAGGTTTTCTGAAGGGCCGGATCGCGGTACCAGAACTGCCCCTGCTGGTCATCAAGGACAAACGCCAGCTGTGAGCCCGGTCGAACATCCGGCCACAGCGTCCGGAGCATCCGCAGCCAGGCTTCGCTTTGCGGTTCCTGCGCCAGGATCCCCTGCGCCTGCCACTGGTCGCGGGTCGCCTCGACCAGCTCATCGCGATCGATGTCGCGCGCATAGGTAATTATCAGCGCCTGATCCTGGTTCTCCCGACCGTAACGCCCGTCCGGCGTGCGCAACTGGGAGGTATAGACGGTGAACGGCCCCCAGGTAAGCGTGGCATCGCCCACCTTACGCCATGCCAGCCAGTCGGCGGCCTGTGCCGCGGGCATGGCGATGAGCCAAAGCAGCAAAATCGCAGCTCTCATTTTTGTCTCCCCATCAGCAGGTGGAAAAACAGCATCAAAACCAGCCAGCCCGGCGCCATCCAGCTGACGACGATAAAGGTCGGCTCCAGAAATGTGATGGCATCCAGCCGCTCGCCAATAAGGTACGCCACCGGGCCTCCTACGGCCGCCAGCAGGGTCAGCAGCCAGCCGGGCAACGTGGTGGTGCGCGTAAGCTGCGTCCAGACGGTGGCGAACATCAGCCACAGTGCCACCATCCATAGCGGCATCAGGGAGTCGCCCGTGAAGGCTATCAGTCCCGTCAGCGCCCAGAGCGTATCCAGCAAACTGCCCGCCGCGGCCAGCCCAATGGCGTAAAAACGGTATACAGACGGCAAGAGCAGGCATGCCAGGATCGCCAGCGCGAGCCAGATAATCAGGCCTTGTTCGCGAAAGAGCACCACCAGCGCCCAGTAAAGATCGAACGCGACGGCCAGCAGAAAGACCTGAAGATATCGTTTCATACGCGCTCGGCGGTCAGCTGCACCACGCTGATGGTGCGGGCGTTAAACCCGGCTTCGCAGTAGCCAAAGTAGTACAGCCACATGCGGCGAAACCGCTCGTCAAAGCCGAGCTTTTCAATCTCCTGCCAGGCGTGGACAAAGCGCTGCCGCCAGTGGGCCAGCGTGCGGGCGTAGTCGGGACCCATGTCGAACAGATTGCGTACCACGAAATCGGTGTGGCGCGTCATCAGCTCGTTCATCGCCGTAATGCTCGGCAGGAAGCCGCCGGGGAAAATATAGCGCTGGATAAAATCGACGCTTTTGCTGTAGTCGCGATAGCGCTGATCCTGAATAGTGATGGCCTGAATCGCCATGCGACCTCCCGGGCGCAGCCGCGCCTGGCAGGTACGGAAGAACGTGGGCAGATAGCGCTGCCCGACGGCTTCGATCATCTCTATCGAGACCAGCTTGTCGTACTGTCCGGTGAGGTCGCGATAGTCGCAGAGCAGCACCTCGACCCGATCCTGCAGCCCGGCGCGGGCGATCCGCTCGGTCGCCCAGACGTATTGCTCCTGCGATAGCGTGGTGGTGGTCACCCGACAGCCATAATGACGGGCCGCGTATTCCGCCATCGCGCCCCAGCCGGTGCCAATTTCCAGCAGATGGTCACCCGGGTTTAGCGCCAGCTGTTCACACAGGCGCGCCATTTTGGCCTGCTGAGCCGCAGTGAGATCCTGCTCGTCAGCGGTAAACAGCGCGCTGGAATAGAGCAGCTCCTTATCCAGAAAATGGGCATAGAAGGTGTTACCCAGATCGTAATGGGCGGCAATATTTTCACGCGCCTGCGCGCGGGAGTTCCGCCGCGCCCAGTGGCGTAGCCGCTCCAGCGGCCTGCCGAACAGACGGAACCCGTTTTCGAGACGACCAAGCACCTCGCCGTTGAGCGCCAGAAGTTCCAGTAGCGGCGTGAGGTGCGCTGTTTCCCATTCGCCGTCCATCCAGGCTTCTGCCGCGGCAAGGCTCCCGCCCGTTAAGACGCGCCAGTAAACGCCGGGCGTAAGGATCTGCACGTCAGCATGCAGCGCGGAGGATGTCTCGCCAAAATGAAAGGTCTGTGCCCCTTCACGCAGCGTGAGCGAGCCGCCGCGAATGCCGCTTAACAGACGAAAAAGCAGCCAGCGCGCAAGGCGCACGTTGCGCGGGATATCGGGTTCTAACGCAAAGACGGGATCGGTCATGAGCGTTCACTCCTGCTGACGGGATGGTTATACAGCGGCACGCGCTTGAGCCACAGGCGCAGCGCCTGCCAGTAAATGGCGAAAACGGTTTTCAGGGTCATAAGCGGGATACGCAGGAGCAGCGAACGCAGCGCGGGGTGCGTCAGAGGCTCCCGGCGCAGCGCAAGCGTGGCGTCGAACACCTTCGCCTCCTGATGATTTTCAATGTGCATATGCAGCGTGTTATCCGGGTCGTTGAAGCGCCAGTGGTAGATCATGTCCATCGGGTTGAAGGGAGAAACGTGAAACGCTTTTTCCGTGGGCTGGGCATGTTGCCCGTCGACCGCGTAATAATGACGCTCGTTCCACGGCGTGTTGCGGACCTCCGCCAGCACCCAGCGCAGGGTACCCTTCCCGTCATAGCAGTAGTAAAAGTTGACCGGATTGAAATGGAACCCGAAATAGCGCAACTGCGTCAGGAGCATGACCCGACCGTCCGGACGTTCCCCGGTCAGGCTCTCCAGCCTGCTCAGCACGTTCTCTTTAAGCGGCGTGCCGAGCGGGTAGTCCGCGTCGTGGAACGAGGCGGCGGCAAAGCCATTGTGCCGCACGCCGACGGACGCCAGTAGCGGCAGCTCATCGAGATCCAGCCAGGCCATAAAGACGCTGTAGCGAAACTCATGGGTTTTCGGCTGCAGGCGGCGGTGGCGTAAGATGCCGTGGTAAAGGCAGCTGTTCATCTCAGTTCCCCTCTCCGGCCGCTATCGCATTGACCACGTCCAGCGCGCTGCGCACGCCGTCTTCATGAAACCCGTTGTACCAGTAGGCCCCGCAGAACCAGCTCCGCCGGTGGCCGTTGATCTCGCCGCGCCGTGCCTGCGCCCGCCAGCTTTGCGGGTTAAACAGCGGATGTTCATAGACGAAGCGTTGCAGAACGAAGCGTTCATCCACTGGCGCGTCCGGGTTCAGGGTGACGCAGAACAGCGGACTGCCCGCAGGCAGCCCCTGCAGGATGTTCATGTTGTAGGTGACGCAGGCGCTGGCCTGCGCCTGCTCGCTCAGGCGGTAGTTCCAGCTGGCCCAGGCGCGCGGCCGCACCGGCAGCCAGCGCGGATCGCTGTGTAAAACGACCTCGTTGCGCTGCCAGCCGATGTCACCCAGCACTTCGCGCTCGGCGGGCGTCGGGTCATCAAGCATCGCCAGAGCACTGGCGGAGTGGCAGGCAAAGATCACCTGGTCGAAGGTATGGCTGGCGTCGTCGAGCTGGAGGGTGACGCCATCCGCATGGCGTTTCACACGCTGCACCGGCGCGTTCAGGTGCAGCGTCAGCCGGTCGCCCAGCTTATCCAGCATGGCGCGGATATACTCCCGCGAGCCGCCCGGCACTACGTACCACTGCGGACGATGGGTGATATCCAGCAGGCCGTGGTGGTGAAAGAAACGCAGGAAGAGCGGCAGCGGGAAACGCGTCATCTCCTGCAGCGACGAGGACCAGATGGCGGCTCCCATCGGCAGAATGTAGTGTCGCGCAAAAAACGGCCTGAAGCCGTGCTGCTGCAAAAACGTCTGCAGCGTGGCGTTCGGGTCCACCTCCCCGTCCAGCGCCGCTTTCGCCAGGCGATTAAAGCGAACGATCTCGCCCAGCAGCCGCCAGAATGCCGGATTCACCAGGTTTCGACGCTGGGCAAACAGCGATGTCAGGGTGTGTCCGTTGTACTCAAACCCCGTAGCGGGATTGTGCACCGAAAAGCTCATCTGCGTTTTTTGCCCGCTGATGCCCAGCTCGCTGAGCAGACCCATAAAACGCGGATAGGTGCGATCGTTATAGACGATAAACCCGGTATCGATCGCGTATGTGCCCTGTGGCGTTGTCACGTCAACCGTTGCGGTATGGCCGCCCGGCGTGGCGCCTGCTTCAAACAGGGTCACCTGATGGTGCCCGGCCAGCCGCCAGGCGCAGGTCAGCCCGGCAATGCCGCTGCCGATAATCGCAATGTTCATGAACGCACCATCCTGCGCAGCAGCGCGCGCTGAAGAAACGCAGGCAGCCCGGAGAGCAGCCGCAAAATGAAGCCAAACCCGTCAGGAAACGCAATATGCATTTTCCCAGCCGCCAGTCCGATACGGACCGCCTTGACCGCCTCGTCGACGGTCACCCTGCCCGGCATGGCAAAATCGTTTTTTTGCGTCAGGGGCGTATCGACAAAGCCCGGAGAGACAACCGTGACGGCAATCCCTTTTGGCTCCCAGTCCAGGCGCAGACTCTCGGCAAACCAGCTCAACGCTGCTTTGGACGCACCGTAGGCCTCTGCCCGTGGGAAAGGCAGCCAGTGGGCCATCGAGCTCACCAGCACCACGCGATTACCTGCCACCAGCTGCGGCTGGAGCGCTTCAAGGCAGTTCACCGGGCCGAGGAAATTGGTTGCCATCACCCGCTCCACCAGCGCCGCATCCACCACTCCACTGTCGAGGTATTCGCAGGTACCGGCGCAGAGAATAATCAGGTCGGCGTAGCTGCCGGTCAGCGCCTGGCGACAGGCGTCCCTGTCCGTCATATCGAACAGGCGAACGGTGAGATTAGGACAGGTCTGATGCAGCGCTTCCAGACGCGCCGGATCTCGCCCGCAGGCAATCACATGGTAGCCGTCAGCGGAAAAGGATTTTGCCAGCCCGGCGCCAATGCCCGAGCTTGCGCCGGTAATCAGCACCGTCTTCATGATTTCACCCTCCGCTTAACGCCGCGTACCGCCCAGCCCAGCAGAGGAAGATGTTCGTAGATCATCTCTCCCGCATCGTAGTAGTCGCGCTGGTGCGTGATGAGATCGTTTTCCGTCCGCACCACTGAACATCCGGGCAGGTCGAGCGGTTCGCCTCCGGCAATGCGCGGGTGCGACCAGTGCATCACCCAGGTGACAACAAACCGGCTTCCGCTGCACAGCGGCGGATCGATAGAAAAACGGCAGTTCTCGACGTTGGCCAGCAGATGGGTGAAATAGCGCTGAAGCGCAAAAATACCGTTGTGCTCACCAAACGGATCGATAAGCGTGGCGTTCGAATGATAAAGCCCCGCCAGCGCGGACGGCGGCTGGCTATCCAGTGCGGCGTAGTACTCGACAAACCGACTCACGACAGAGGGCAAAGTGCTCATGGGTCACATCCTGGCTGTAAACAACGTGGCGTAATCGCATAATTAAAACTTACACAATTAACGTTATTTGTCCAAGTTTGTGCAAATTTATTTTTTATTACCTATCAATATCAATAACTTGATAACTCAATCGTTTGACGGTTTTGTAGGCCGGGTAAGGCGTAGCCGCCACCCGGCTTTCACTTTCAGGATATCCTTAAGGCAAATTCGTCGGTCTTCTTCCAGGCTTATCCTTTTTATTCAAAAGGATGCCCGTATGAAACGTTTCTTCCTCTCCCTTTTCTCAAGCCCGGAATCCTTACTGCAGGTGATGAGCCAGCAGGAAATTATTGAAGCCGTGGAAGATGGCGATCGCATCATTATCGACCAGGACGGGAACGCCTCGGTGAACTACAAGAGCAACGAGGTGAGGCAAGATTTTCTGCGTCACGTCAACACGCTGAAGAGGGCCTGATATGGGAACGGCGATATTTATGGTGCTGATGGTATGCGGGTACTGGTACACCAGCCGCGACCTGTCGACCCGCTTTAAAATCAAACGTTCCTTCGGCTGGGATGTCTATTTTCTCGTTGCGCTTTATGGCTGTATTTTCGTTCTGCAGGGCGTGATTGCCACGGGGCTGCTCTGGCTGCTGCTGCTCGCCCTTTCCGCCGCCAACAACGCTTTTCACTTTGCCTCACCGAAATACACCGACTGGCAAATCGACTTTATGAACTGGAGCTTTTTAGGCATTCAGGCGCCGGTGATCGTAATGCTGGCGTTTGCCATCCTGTTTTGCCTCTACCGCTCTAACTGGGCGGGCAGCGCCAGGCTGGACGGTGAAAGCCGGAAAAAGCTCTACAAACGGCTGGCGCAGTCGAGCGGTATTGAACAGCTGCTGTACCAGTGTATGGAGCAAGGCGAGCTGGCGCAGGTCACGCTGCGCTCGAGGCGGATTTACGTGGGTATGATCCACACCGCGACGCTGGAATATGAAAAAACGGCCAACATCGTGCTGATCCCGATGTTAAGCGGGTACAGAGACGCGAAGACGATGAACTTTCGCATCGAGAATAATTACAGCAGGTGGTATGCGGAGCATGACATCACGCTCGACTCGGAACCCCGCAGCGCCATGTCATTCCGCAAAGTGATTTTACTCAATCAGATTGAGAGCCTCTCGCTGTTCGATCCCGCCAGCGCCAGCGCGCTGTCGCTGGCACAGCATGACACGCTTTCTAAAGAGGCATCCCCATAATCCTGAGTATGCTCTGCTGTGAGGCGGTTTCGAAAAGGACGTTCTTAACGCAGAGCATGCCCTGCTTCTGGTAGAACCGGTACGCTCCTGCGTTCTGCTCAAGCACCTCCAGCCAGAGATAGTCTTTCCCCCTGCTCCGGGCCATGTCTGTGATGTTGTTGAACATCACCTGACCATAGTTCTTGCCGGTTGCGGCGGGATCAAGGTAGAGCTTATTGAGGAGAACACCCTTCTTGTCCGTTTCTGGAAGCATGGCTTCCCAGGTCACTTTCATGAATCCCACTGGCCGATCGGTCTCTGCAACATACCAGGAAACAGAGTTATCTTTCAGGCTCTGTTCAACTACAGAACGCGCGTACTCTCCGTGCAGAAAATCCTTCATCTCTGCCTTTGACACCCACAGATGCTGAAAATGGGCGGGATAGATGCGATATCCCAGCTCGCTTAACAGCGTTGAATCGGCCCCGGTGGCCTGTCGAATTCGAAGAGACATGGAGGGTATCCTTACTAACCGCTTTAGGTGTGATGCCGTGCGAAACGAGAAAGACAAAACAGTTACATTCTTGCCGCATATATTATTGCGGTGAACGACGTTAAGTACAGCCCGCGTGTTATGGATCTCGCCCGACACACCAAAACGGGTGGGTGAAAACCCTCACCAGATCGCGCTAGTCTGCCTGTGTTGAATGGATGACCAGGACTAGCGATTAGAACGTATGGAGATTATTTTGATGCGGCATGGAGAACCCCATTATAGGGGGGCGCCAAGGGTCTCGTGCAGGGAAATGACCGAATGGATCGACAGCTATAACCTCTCTTCGACGGGCAGCGACAGGCCGCCTGAAAGGGCTCAAATTCAGGCGTACCGCGCGCTCACGTTTCTCAGCAGCCCTCTCCCGCGAGCCCTTTCATCGTTGAAAACGCTGGGGTGTGAACCGGGTTTAATTGATGAGGTTTTTCGGGAAGCAGAGCTGCCGGTGTTCCGTATTCCGGGGTTACGGCTATCGCCTTTTTACTGGGCAGCGCTGTTTCGCGTTCTTTGGCTCTGCGGCCTGTCTGGCGAGGCAGAGTGCGTGAGCGTCGCAAAAAAACGTGCCGTTAAGGCGGCAGAAATTCTGGTGAATGTCGCGAAGGAATCTGACGGCCCCATCTTGCTCATGGGGCACGGAATGATCAATCGGTTTATTGCGAAGGCACTGATCGCATCAGGCTGGAAAGAACAGACTTCCCCGGGTACCGGTTACTGGGGAGCGGGGGTTTACAGCCTTGTGTAAGGGCACATACTGACACCGAGGATGTTTTCATCCTCGGCGCCTGGGTCATAGCGTCTGGCCAAGGATAACGCGATCGAACAGACGGTCTCCCAACCAGAGACGCATGCGGATGAGCATCTTTGCATACTTGCCGGCTGCATAGCGTGTACGCGGATGAGGGCTTTTAACGGCGCGGGCAACCACGTCCGCAATCACCTTCGGGTCGCTGCCTCTGCCATTCCCGTATGCATTTTTGACCGATTTAGCCACCTTCTCCACGAGGCGAGCGTAAGGGCCATTTGCTGAACGTTTAACTATATTGCCGCTGACCACATCACCAAAGCCTGTCTCGATTAAACCCGGTTCAACAATCACAACCTTAATGCCAAATTCAGCCACTTCAAGACGCAGACAGTCAGACCATCCCTCAAGCGCATGTTTCGTTGCGTGATACCAGGCTCCCAGAAGGGTGTAAATCTTACCCCCCATAGAGGTGATATTAATAATGTAACCGCTGCGTCTGGCGCGCATGGCCGGGATCAGCAGTTGCGTAAGGCGGGCCGCACCAAACACGTTAACCTCAAACTGATAGCGAGCTTCATCAATACCGATCTCTTCTACCGGTCCATAGAGCCCAAAACCCGCGTTGTTGACCAGCACGTCAACCCCACCTGTCTGCGACATGATGGTATTCACGGCAACCACAATGTCTTCATCACGTGAGATATCCATCCGCAGAGGGTACGCGCCAAGCTGGGCGAGATCGTGCATTTTCTCAACGCTACGGGCAGCAGCGTAAACCTGATAGCCATCCTGAATAAGACGACGGGCGATGGCTTTGCCCATACCTGACGATGCACCGGTGACCAGCGCAGTTTTTTTGTCCTGAGTAAACATAGATACCTCGGTGAGTAGACTGTGGCTAGTTTGCTCTCCTTCGACCTCATGTTAACTAGCGTATCGCGCCATATGACTCGCAAACTGCGCCATCAGAGCGATACATACGCACGTGTTTACTCAAGACGCATGGCTGTCCTGGCCGCTTCTGGAGTCTGGCCCGTCCAGGTCATAAATGCGCGATAGAATGAGTTAGGATCTTCGAAACCCAGCAAAAACGCGATCTCATACCCGGAAAGACGCGTATTGCGAAGATAATGACGGGCCAGGTGTTCACGACACGCGTTGACAAGGTTGCGAAAGTTTTCCCCTTCCTGCTCAAGCCGGCGCTGCAGCGTGCGTTTGCTCATTCCCAGACGCTCCGCCGCTTTTTCAATAGTCGCTTCGTTACCGGGAATAAGTTCCAGGAGTACCGCTCGTACGCGCTCGGCGGTTGAAGCCCGTTCATTTAACTGACCGAGACGACGCTGCAGTTCCGGTTCAAACACCTGCCACATCCCCTCATTGACCGTTAAAAAGGGTCGAAGCGCATCGGCTGCGGAAAAGCTTATGGCGGGCTGTTCTCCGTATTGCACGTCAATACCAAAGAAACGCGAAAAGTGGCTGTTCTGAACCGATGACGGTAGCGCAGAAACGCAGATCCGTAAGGGGTTAACCGGTTCGCGAGTTCCCAGACGCAGAAGCTTGAGCAGGAAGCCCAGCTCTGCCACCTGGAGAAACGGCGGAATAGTTGTCGCAAAAAGCCAACGCGGTGAGACGGTAAGGTTGCCGTTTTGGTCGACCGTTGTCTCCAGAACCATGGGAGCAATAAGCTGTTTATATCTGGCCAGGCGCTGGACAGCCTGCATCATATTGCTGCTACACAGTGCGGCAAAAAGTGGCGGATCAAACACATCCGCAGAGATCAACTCAATGAGCGGGACGGGAAAGGCAGGATCGTTCGTTTCAGCCTCCAGTGCATTCCAGAAGCGAATGTATTCATTCGTATCGAGTCCCCGCGCTTTTTGTAAAAAGAGATCGTCAGGTAATCCTGCCCTGCGGAGAATGCGTTCTGGCTCAAGCCCCGCGTCTTTCAGCAGCGTTTTCCAGCTTATATCGAGAGCGAAAGTACGGTTAGAAGCCATTTGCTTATTCCCGGTTGAAGGTTATGCAACGCTTAGCGTTATTGTTCATCGACGGATGAACGGGCGCTATGCAGTATGGTTGGCTGGCAGGTCACCGGGAAATTCAGTGAGTTAGCAATAAAGCACAGCTCATGCGCGCGGTGATGAAGTGCCACAGCGCGATCGATATCATCCCCTGGGCGAAGCGTGATTTGAGGCTTCAGGACAATAGAGGTGAAACACCCCTTTTCTCCTTCGCGCATCGTTCCTTCCGCCCGGTCAATATAGGTATAAACGCTTATCCCCGCTTCCGCGCAAAGATGCAAATACCATAATTTGTGACAGGCAGAGGCTGACGCGACAAGAAGATCTTCAGGATTCCAGCATGATGCATCCCCCAGAAATGCAGGATCTGATGAACCTGAAATCGGAGATTTATCACCCGCCGTGATGTCATAAAGACGATCGTAGGCTTTATAGGATTCCGTCCCACGGCCTTTGTTCCCTTTCCACTCGACCTTAACCTGATAATGATGCTCACGATGGCTCATCTTGATGCTCCCGATAATGATATCCGATGGATTTTGCTGGCGATGTTTGTTCGCAATCACCTGTCTCGACGTAAGCTATCAGATGGTATACCATTATTCCATCTTTTCAGGAGAAACAGTATGCAGCTTAACGCCCTTTCGACCCCGGACGTGCTCGCCAGTGAATTAAGAAAGATGATAAACAGCGGTCGTCTGCGTGATGGAGAGAGGCTTGTTGAAAGGGATCTTGCCAGTCATTTTTCTGTCAGCCGAATCCCAATGAGAGAAGCAATCAGGCAGCTTGAACGCGATGGGCTGGTGGAAATTTTCAGGAACCGCGGCGCTGTTGTCAGAACGCTTTCTGTTGATGATCTGGATGAGATTTACTCCCTGCGTGCCTTACTGGAAGGGGAAGCCGTCTTTCAAAGCGTGAAAAACCTGAGCTCTGATACACTGGCGAGGGCCGAACTGACGCATACGCTTCTCGCCAGAACGACTGAATTTGACATGCAGGGCACACTTAACCGGGAGTTCCACGATCTTGTCTACAGTGGGTGCAAAAACCAACGCCTGCTGAGGCTGATTAATGATACCCGCAATCAGATAGAGCGGTATGAATACCTTCAGCGAAAGCTCCTTTCCGCAACACCGGTTTTTCAGGATGACCATGCAGGTATCCTTACAGCCTGCAGGGAACGGGATGCCGGGAATGCACGAGCTGAAGTCGTGCGACATATTCTTAGTGCCGGAGAAATGCTTAAAACGTTTATCAGCCATCGCGACGAGGGTTAAGGGGAAATCCCGTTAACCCGGCTAATGCCCGCTTCAACGGAGTGATGACATCATCCGTCTCCATGCCCATTTGCGCATGAATAATGGCACCGTCAATGAGCAGCATGATTTCATTGACGACGCGCTCATCCGCGATCTTCGTCAGCGACGCAATAATATTCTTTGTTTCGATTTTATGATCGCGGCATATCTCTTTTATTTCGCTTTCAATATCTTCCGATTTTGCCTCAGCGCTGGCATTAATAAATGCGCAGCCGTGGAACTCAGGCGAAATAAACCATTCGTAAAGCGTTGCCGATATAGCATCAGAAGGTATTTCACCTTCATCAAGATGTCGACGCAGCGTGGATTCAAACCAGCCAATCCATATTTCGTGCCGATAGTGCAAATAGGCGAGAATAAGTAAACTTTTACTCGGAAAATGACGATAAAACGTCACCTTCGTCACTTTAGCCTCTTTAATAAGCGTATCCACGCCTGTCGCCCTGAAGCCTGTGGAATAAAACAGATCGTGCGCCGTAAGTAATATCTTATTTCTGACGCTGATTTTGGTATCGTTGCCTGCAGATTCTGTTTTCACTTTTTGGTAGCCTCAAAACGGATGTTGACAGCGTTATTTTACAGGCATAGATTACCGCATGTAGACAGACCTGTCTACATAATATAACACTGAGGTAATCGCCATGAACACACGTCCTCCTTTACCGCCCTTCACGCGTGAAAGCGCCATCGAAAAAGTCAGGCTGGCAGAAGATGGCTGGAACAGCCGCGACCCGGCGAAGGTCGCGCTGGCCTATACGCTGGATACCCAATGGCGCAACCGCGCGGAGTTCGCCACTAACCGTGAAGAAGCCCGGGCGTTTCTGGAGCGGAAATGGAAAAAAGAGCTGGACTATCGTCTGATTAAAGAGCTCTGGGCATTTACGGATAACCGCATCGCGGTGCGCTATGCCTATGAATGGCATGATGATTCCGGCAACTGGTTCCGCTCGTATGGCAATGAAAACTGGGAGTTTGAGCCGGACGGGTTGATGAAGCGACGCTTTGCCTGCGTAAACGATATGCCGATAAAAGAATCCGAGCGGCTGTTCCACTGGCCGCTGGGCAGACGCCCGGACGATCACCCTTCGCTGAGCGATCTTGGCTTATAGGATTTTCGCATCACTCCGGGCCGTCCCGGAGTGGTGAATTTACAATGCGCCCAGCTGTTTCATCAGCGTCAGGTTGTCCTCAATATGCCAGTTAGCCGCAATCTTGCCGTCAGCGATCTCATAAATATCCGTGGCGATAAAATCTATTTTCTGCCCCTTTCCCTTCAGCTTGCCAAATGTCCCGGTGAAGGTGCCGTGAAAATGTAAATGCGAGACCACGCGATTGCCTGAAATAATCATTTGCTCAACGTCGCAGCGTAAATCAGGCACGGCTGTACGAAACGCACGGGAGGCTAAAATAGCGCCTTCGGGACCTTGCTTACGACCTTCCGGAGGCGTTTTATCGATGAAATTCACCGCCAGCGCATCACGCGCCAGGGACTCTTCTCCCGTATTCCAGAACGTTGCATATTCTCTGGCAACGGCTTCATTCGCCCTTAATTGCGCCTGGGGCAGGCTCTTATCAACAATAAGCTGTTTCGGTGGAAGCCATTCCAGCTGCGCCGAAAATGCGGTGCCGGACAGACCGGCAAGAATAAGCATCGCCACAGCTGGACGAAAACACGTCGTATATTTCATGATATTTCTCAATAGAGTATTACATTACCCGCAGTCGATTTCCTGCGGTTCAAATCCGCGAGGGTCAGTTAATTAACGCCCCGCCCTCAATATCAATGATCGACCCCGTGACAAAGGGATTATCAATGGCGAAAAGATACCCTTGCGCGATGTCCTCCGCCCTTCCCCAGGCTTTGGCTGGCAGGGTTTCCGCCGCACCGGCGAGCATTTTTTCCCGCGCGGCGGAGTCCATGCCCGCGTACGCTTCCGTGTCGGTCAGCCCCGGACTCACGACGTTGACGCGCAGCGGTGAAAGCTCTTTCGCCAGCGCTTTTGTCGCGGCCTCAATCGCGGCATTCATCGTCGTTTTAACAATGGCGCCCGCCACGGTGCGACGCGCCACGAACCCGCTGGTGAACGTCAGCGTACCGCGGGGAGCGATGTTCCCGCTGAGATAGCGGGCGACATTGATGCTTCCCCAGAATTTTGTATCAAAGGCCAGCCTTGCAGCGCGGAGATCAAGCCCGGAAAGAAGCCCTCCCGGAGCCTGTGAACCTGCGGTAACGACGATATTATTGACCTCACCCAGCGTTTCACCGAGCGCGACAAGCTCTGCCTCACGGCTGATATCCAGCACGAGGGTGTGAACAGAGGCGGCGTGGGTGCTCAGCCGTTGCCGCGCAGCGTTCAGCTTCGCGCCGTCGCGGCCCGCAAGAATAATTTCCTCGCCTCGCCCGGCAAGCAGGCTGCCCACGGCGAAACCGATGCCGGACGCGCCGCCGATAATTAAGGTTTTACGGGTCATAACGTTTCCTCCTGCAGGATGTAAATGGGGTAATCGGTATAGCCCGTCGCGGTGCCGCCAAACAGCGTGGCGGGGTCGCGCACCTGGGCCAGAGGCAGCTGGTGCGCCAGCCGGTGCGGTAAATCCGGGTTGGCAATAAACGGTCGTCCGAAGGCAATCAAATCGGCATAGCCGGCAGCAAGGATCTTTTCCGCTTTTTCAAGGTCATAGTTACCCGCAACGATAAGGGTTCCGCTAAACGTCTCGCGAAGCGATCGACGGAACTGTTCAGGTACCTGCGGCGCATCGTCCCAATCGGCTTCCGCCAGGTGGATGAAAGCAATGCCTTTTTGCTCACACCAGGCCGCGAGCGCGAGTATGGCTTCCGTCACCTGCGGATCGTTCATCCCGCGCTGGGTAATAAACGGGGAAAGGCGAATGCCCGTACGCTCGCGGCCAATGGCCTCAGCAATGGCGCTTAACACCTCCTGAGCAAAGCGGATCCGGTTCGCCAGCGTGCCGCCGTACTCATCCGTGCGTTTATTGGATGTCTGACGCAGAAACTGGTCGATCAGATAGCCGTTTCCGCCGTGGATCTCCACGCCATCAAACCCGGCCTGGACGGAATTCAGTGCCGCCTGACGATAGTCCGCAACGATGCTGTGAATCTCCTTGCGCGAGAGCGTTCTTGGCTGCGGGCAGTCAACCATCTGGCCTTCCCCCTGTTCATTCACCACCCACACCTGCGCGTCCGGCGCCAGTGCTGACGGCGCAACGGGCTGACCATCCTGATGAAAACGGGCGTGCGACATTCGCCCCACGTGCCAGAGCTGAGAGAAAATAACCCCGCCCGCCTGATGCACGGCACCCGTCGTGAGCTGCCATCCTGAAACCTGCTCCGGCGAATGGATGCCGGGTGTCCATGAGTATCCCTGGCCCTGAGGCGAGATCTGCGTGGCTTCCGTGATGATTAATCCGGCGCCGGCCCGCTGCCGGTAATACTCTTCCATCAGCGGGGAGGGAATATTGCCCGGTTGAAGGGAGCGTGCGCGGGTCATCGGCGCCATGACGATACGGTTTTTCAGGTCTTGCTGCCCCAGCCTGTAGCGTTCAAAAAGTGAGGTACGTTGCATGTTTTCATCCCTTATGGTTTGGACGAAATCACTTTACAGACGGCATCTTGTTTTGATAATTACGCTAAAAGCAGATGCACTTTTCGGAAAACATGAATAATGGGCAAACTCGAAGACATGGCATTACTGGTTGAAGTGGCCGAGGCTGGCGGTCTTTCTGCCGCAGGACGACGCCTGTCGCTTTCCCCCGCCACCATGACGGCCAGGCTGAAGGCGATTGAGGAGCGTTACCAGACCCGTCTGTTTCACCGCTCAACGCGGTCCATCACGCTGACCCGCGCCGGGGAAGAGTTTTACCATGCCGCGCTTCGCGTGCTGGAGGAGATGCATCACGCCGAGTCGTTACTGACGCAAAAAGAAGGCGTGCTCAGCGGCAACATTCGCCTTTCTGCCCCCTCGGACTTTGGCAGACAGTATCTTAGCCCCGCCGTCGTGGAATTCTCCCGACGCCATCCTGACGTTAAATTTTTCATCTCGTTAAAAGAACACGTTGAGGACCTGGTCGCTAACCGGCTGGATATGAGCGTGCGTTTCGGCAACCTGCCGGACAGCAGCCTTGTCGTCAGAAACATCCGCCCGAACCATCGGGTACTGGTCGCCTCCGGGGGGTACCTTAACGAACGCGGCATCCCCGCCACGTTTGCAGATTTGGCTCAGCATCGGTGCCTGGCACTTGAGTCTCAGGGTGTGGTGATGAACGAATGGCGCTTTGAAACCAATGGCGAAGAAAGCATTGTACGCGTAGAGCCTGCCATGGTGTGCGACGACGGAGCATTGCTTCGCCAGTGGGCGCTCAGCGGGGCTGGCATCGCGGGGAAATCGTGGTGGGATGTAAAAGACGATGTTGATACAGGCAGACTCACGGTACTGTTTGCCGACAGCTTCACCGGTTTTAGTCGGTACGATCGCAAAGATGTCGGGCTGCAGTTTGTTTACCCGCAGCGCAAGCTGCAGCCGCTTCAGGTCACGGCGTTTAGCCAGTTTTTTCTCGACTGGCTAAAAAAACAATAACGCAATAAACAGTGATACACTCGCCCGATACAACTCATTATCCCGTCTTAACGGCTTATGACTACAAATATTGCTTTTTTCGACTTCGATGGAACGATAACGTTTTCCGACACCTTCACCCCGTTTATTTATCGCTCTGTTGATGAAAAAACGCTACGGCGTGGAAAGCTGCGCCTTCTTCCCTACATCCTCGCCTATAAAATGGGTGCGTTGTCGGGGTCGGTTTTACGAAAAAAAGTGGTAAGAATAGCGTTAGCTGGCAAATCTGAAGCTGAATTAAAAAAGGCCGGGCTTTTCTACAGTAAAACCGAAATTCCTGCCCTGTTGCGGGAGGATGCCATGAAGAAAATCAGCTGGCATAAGTCTCAAGGGGATACGGTGGTAGTGGTCTCAGCCTCGCTTGATTTATACCTTAAACCGTGGTGCGAGCAGAATGGTCTGGAACTCTTATGCAGTGAAGTGGCATTTTCAGGTGGAAAAGCAACCGGAAAATACAAAAAGGGTGATTGCAGCGCCCGCTTAAAAAAAACGAAGATAATTGATCATTATGATTTATCTTCCTACAACATCATCTATGCCTATGGCGATACGAAGGAAGATTTAGACATGCTCTCGCTTGCCTCGAAAAAATTTTATCAGTGGAAAGAGATGGCCTGACCCCGCCATGACATATTAATAAAACATCAAAATAAGAGATAGCGCGCATTTCGGTGACAACCTCAGGACTACTCTGGGAGCGGTTTTCAGGAGGTACAAAACATGAAAAAGCTTCTGATATGTTGTTTGTTTGGTAATACCGCAAACTCTCTCGCCAAAAAGATGCAGTCTCTGGCAGAACGTGAAGGCTATCCGCTGATGATTAGCGCTGTTGGGCTGGATAACTTCGCCAGTGTCGCTCCCGCTTTCGATGGTTTCCTCGTCGCACCGCACATTCAGTACAAACTTGATGAGATAAAAGAGACGGTGGGTAATACGCGTTCAATCGCCATTATTGAGAGCCTGCCCTATGCGTCCCTGGACGCGAAGAGGGTGTTGAATTTCGTGAAGGAACAGATGCCTGAACTGGCTGCGTGATAGATAAGGCCGCATCGGTTTTGCGGCCTCCGCTCAAAACTCGTCGATACAAGGTTGACCAACCTTATTAATCGCATTGATTATCCTGGCTCTGAGTTCAATTAACGCCGCTTCTTTCTCTTCCAGCTGCTGCAGCTTGCGGCGCAGGGACGCTTGTTTTTGCTCAGCGGTAAATTTGTCGTCAATCCAGACAGCTAAAACCTCTGAGATTTCGGCTAAGGTAAAACCCAGCATTTTGGCATGCTTGATCATGTTTAAACGCTGTAAATCGACGGCGGAATAGACTTTGTAGTTATTGCTGCGATTAGGTTGCGGGATATTCTCTAATAGCCCTTGCCGCTCATAGTAACGCACCGTCTCTTTCGATAATCCCGTTTTCGCACACAGTTCACCAATTCGCATCGCGCCGCCCTCACCTTGTAAAAATCACGCTTGACCGTGTACCTAAGTGCACGGTTTATCCTGTGCGGCATACATTAGGGAAACGGGATTAAAAATATGAATTCTTTTGATTATACAGGAAAAACAGCGCTGGTTACCGGAGCGTCTTCGGGCATAGGTCGTGATTTTGCCAGGCAGCTCGCGGCCCGCGGCGTGGCCTTGATCCTGATCGCCCGCTCCGAACCAAAGCTGCAGGCGCTTGCCGCAGAGTTAGTCAGAAAGCATGGCGTATCCATCACGATTATTGTGCAGGATTTAGTGAAACCGGAGGCCATTCCCCACATTGTGGAACGGCTTGAAACCTTAAGGCGTTGCCCCGACATTCTGATCAATTGCGCCGGGTTCGCCACCTATGGGCCATTCGAAAAGCTCTCTATCGACAGGCAGCGTGATGAGATAAACGTGAACTGCCTGGCCCCTGTGGAGCTGACGCACGCCATGCTGCCGGGAATGCTCCAGAAAGGCTCGGGGATGATTATTAACGTGGCCTCAACGGCCGCGATGCAGCCGGATCCCTATATGGCGATTTATGGCGCAACTAAAGCCTTCCTGCTCTCGTTTTCGAATGCGCTGTGGGGTGAGTATCGCTCAAAGGGCATCCGCGTTCTGGCGCTTTGCCCCGGCGCAACGGATACGGCCTTTTTTGATGTGGTGAATGCGGAGGAAGCCTCGGTAGGTAAAAGAATGCCCGCAGACAAGGTGGTCGCCCTGGCGCTAAAGGCCGTGGAGAGTAACCGTAGCACCCTGATTACCGGATGCGGTAACTGGCTTCTGGGGCAGCTACACCGGTTCGTGACGCGAAAGCGTCTGGTGCTCATCGTTGAAAAAATATTGCGTCCACGCTCGGCTTAAGCAAAAACGGCTCTGTTCAGTGCAAGGGAGTTGCGCTGAAATCCTCGCTTATCGCAGACAGATAGATGCCATAGTGCGCGAAAAACAGTGATACACTTACCCCACCTGGTTGATCGTCCCGTCTGAAGGGCGCATGATGAATGACGGTAACCAAAGTACGAAATGGTCACTCGTTGTTAATCGTAGCCTGTCACGCTAAGCTTAAATAATGACTAAAAATATGAACCCCCCATCAGCACGTGGTCCACTTGACCACGCTGTCAGAGAGCAAATCGTCGAAGCCGCTTTTGAGCACTTCGGTCACTACGGCTATGAAAAAACCACCGTCGCCGAGCTGGCTAAATCCATCGGTTTTTCTAAGTCCTACATTTATAAGTTTTTCGATTCCAAACAGGCTATCGGCGAGGTGATCTGCGCTAACCGCCTGGAGTTGATCATGGCGGCGGTGCTTTCCGCCATCAAGGATGTGCCGTCAGCAAGCGAAAAATTACGCCGTCTTTTCAAAGCGCTCACCGAAGCGGGAAGCGAGCTGTTTTTCCACGACCGTAAGCTGTACGACATTGCCGCCGTCGCCGCACGCGAGCAGTGGCCGTCGACAGAACGGTATGCAGAAAGCCTGATGAAGCTAATTGAGAGCATCATTATCGAAGGCAGGCAGGCCGGAGAGTTTGAGAGAAAAACGCCGCTGGACGAGGTCACACAGGCTATCCACATGGTGATGTGTCCTTTTATCAATCCCATCCAGCTGCAGTACAACCTCGAAATGGCCCCCACCGCGGCGGTGCTTCTCTCTTCACTGATTTTAAGAAGCCTGGCCCCCTAAATTGTGACCATTGACATTTTTGGTCACTAGTCAGAGAATGCGGATACCGTCCCGTTACGTCAAAAAGGTTTCCCATGCTCAGGCTCACTTCAGCCCGCGTTGCCGTTTGTCTCCTGCCGTTTGCCCTGGTGGCATGCGGCGATATTTCCGCGAGTGACGATCCGCGCACAAAGCCACCGCTCGTCAGATCCGCTTCCGTCGAGCTTGCGAACAATACCGCCCGCGCCTTCACGGGCGTTGTGGTCGCGAGAACGCAAAGCGATTTGGGTTTCAGAGTTCAGGGAAAAATCCTTGAGCGACTGGTTGATACGGGGCAGACCGTCAAACAGGGGCAGCCCTTACTGCGCCTGGATCCCGTTGACCTGAAATTACAGGCTCAGGCGCAGCAGCGTGCGGTGGATGCTGCCCAGGCGCGTGCGCGAAAAGCCTCCAGCGATGAAGCGCGCTATCGCGGCCTTGTGGCATCCGGCGCCGTATCTGCCTCGGAGTATGACCAGATCAAGGCGGCGGCCGATACGGCCAGAGCCGATCTCAGCGCCGCCCGGGCACAGGCCAACGTGGCGCAAAACGCCACGGGCTATGCCGTACTGCTGGCGGATTCAGACGGCGTGGTCATGGAGACGCTCGCCGAGCCGGGTCAGGTCGTCAGTGCCGGACAGGTGGTGATCAGGCTCGCCAGAGCGGGACAACGCGAAGCGCTCGTGCAGCTTCCGGAAACGCTGCGCCCTGCCGTCGGCAGCGAGGCGCAGGCCACCCTTTATGGCAAAGAAGAAAACCCGGTCACCGCAACGCTGCGCCTGCTGTCTGACTCTGCCGATGCCGCGACCCGCACTTATGAAGCCCGCTACGTGCTGGATGGCCTGCTGGCAAACGCGCCGCTGGGGGCGACCGTCACGCTGAACATTCAGGACAATAAAGCGGAAGGTCAGGTCATGCAGGTTCCGCTGGCTTCACTCTATGATGCAGGAAAAGGTCCCGGCGTCTGGCGTATTTCCGCCCAGCCGGCAAAAGTCGCATGGACGCCCGTCAAGGTACTGAGCGTGGGTGAAGATGCGGTGCAGGTCACGGGCGGCGTGAAGCCCGGTGAGAAAATTGTTGCGTTAGGCGCCCATCTTCTGCACGAAGGTGAGGTCGTCAGGCTTGCCAAACAACGCAACGCCGCCCTGGCGGAGAACACACCATGAGCGGAAGCCGCTTCAACCTGTCAGCGCTGGCCGTCCGCGAACGTTCCATCACGCTGTTTCTGATCGTTCTGGTCACCATTGCCGGAATTTACGCCTTCTTTGGGCTCGGTCGCGCGGAAGATCCACCCTTCACGGTAAAGCAAATGACGGTGATAACCGTCTGGCCTGGCGCCACCGCGCAGGAGATCCAGGATCAGGTCGCCGAACCGCTGGAAAAGCGCCTGCAGGAGCTCAAATGGTACGACCGTACCGAAACCTATACCCGTCCCGGCATGGCGTTTATCACGTTGTCATTGCAGGACAAGACCCCGCCTGCCGAAGTGCAGGAGGAGTTCTATCAGGCGCGTAAGAAGCTTGGAGATGAATCTCAACGTCTTCCGGCGGGCGTCATCGGCCCGATGATCAATGACGAATTCTCGGATGTCACCTTTGCCCTCTTTGCCCTGAAAGCGAAAGGCGAACCGCAGCGGCAGCTGGTACGTGATGCCGAAGGCCTGCGCCAGCAGCTTCTGCACGTTCCCGGCGTGAAAAAAGTGAACATTATCGGCGAACAGGCCGAGCGGATTTATATCTCCTTCTCCCATGACCGTCTGGCGACGATAGGGCTCTCACCCCAGGATATTTTCAATGCGCTCAACAGCCAGAACGCGTTGACCGCGGCGGGTTCCATTGAGACCCGAGGCGCGCAAATTTTTATCCGCCTGGACGGCGCGTTCGATGAACTGCAGAAAATCCGCGATACGCCTTTTGTTGCTCAGGGCAAAACGCTCAAGCTGTCCGACGTGGCAACGGTTGAGCGAGGCTACGAAGATCCCCCGACGATGCTGATACGTAATCAGCATGAACCCGCCCTTCTGCTGGGCATCGTGATGCGCGAAGGCTGGAACGGTCTGGCGCTGGGTAAAGCGCTGGATACGGAAACGGCAAAAATCAATGATAGCCTGCCGCTTGGCATGTCCCTGACCAAAGTCACCGACCAGTCCGTGAATATTCGCTCGTCGGTCGATGAGTTTATGATCAAATTCTTCGTCGCCCTGCTTGTGGTCATGGTGGTGTGTTTTGTCAGCATGGGCTGGCGCGTGGGGGTGGTGGTTGCGGCGGCGGTCCCGCTGACGCTGGCGGTCGTCTTCGTGGTGATGGAAGCCGCGGGAATAAACTTTGACCGCGTGACATTGGGCTCCCTGATCCTCGCCCTCGGCCTGCTGGTTGACGATGCGATTATCGCTATCGAAATGATGGTGGTAAAAATGGAGGAAGGTTACGACAGAATCAAAGCCTCGGCCTTCGCCTGGAGCCATACCGCCGCGCCCATGCTGGCCGGAACCCTGGTGACGGCCATTGGCTTTATGCCGAATGGTTTTGCCCAGTCGACCGCCGGGGAATACACCAGCAATATGTTCTGGATTGTCGGCCTCGCCCTGATTGCATCGTGGTTTGTCGCGGTGGTGTTCACGCCCTATCTTGGGGTGAAGATCCTGCCGGCGATCCCCAAAGTAGAAGGCGGTCATGCCGCCATCTATAACACGCCTCGCTATAACCGTTTTCGCCAGCTGCTTGGCCGCGTTATCGCCAGGAAATGGCGGGTGGCCGGCGCTGTGGTCGCCATATTCATCCTGGCCGTGCTCGGCATGGGGCTGGTAAAAAAACAATTTTTCCCGACCTCCGATCGCCCGGAAGTGCTGGTTGAAGTGCAGATGCCCTACGGCACCTCGATAGCGCAAACCAGCTCCGCAACGGCAAAAATAGAAGCGTGGCTGGGCCAGCAGCCTGAAGCCAGAATTGTTACCGCCTATATTGGTCAGGGTTCGCCCCGCTTTTATCTGGCGATGGCGCCTGAACTGCCCGATCCGTCTTTTGCGAAAATCGTGATCCTGACGGACAGCGAGACGTCACGCGAGGCGCTCAAGCTCCGGCTGAGAGAAGCGGTCGCCAACGGCCTTGCGCCTGAAGCGCGCGTGCGGGTGACCCAGCTGGTGTTTGGCCCTTACTCGCCCTTCCCGGTTGCCTGGCGCGTGACGGGTCCGGATGTCGAACAGGTGCATGACATCGCTGATAAGGTGAAAGCCGTGCTCCAGGCAAGCCCGATGATGAGAACCGTCAACACCGACTGGGGGTCACGCGTTCCCGTATTGCATTTCACCCTCGATCAAAACCGCCTGCAGGCGACCGGCTTAACCTCCAGTGCCGTTGCCGAGCAGCTTCAGTTCCTGCTGTCAGGTGTGCCCGTCACCTCCGTGCGGGAAGATATTCGCTCGGTAGAGGTGATTGGCCGCGCGGCGGGAGATATCCGTCTTGACCCGGCAAAAATCGAGGGCTTTACCCTTGTCGGCAATGCGGGACAGCGCGTTCCGCTGTCTCAAATCGGCAAGATTGAGATTGGTATGGAAGATCCGATCCTGCGTCGTCGCGATCGCACCCCGACGATAACCGTGCGGGGAGATATCGCTAACAATCTTCAACCACCGGATGTGTCGGTCGCCATCATGAAGCAGCTCCAGCCGATTGTTAATGCGCTGCCGGCCGGATACCGTATCGACATGGCGGGTTCGATTGAGGAATCGGGCAAAGCCACGCAGGCCATGTTGCCGCTGTTCCCGATCATGATTGCCCTGACGCTGCTGATCATCATTTTGCAGGTGCGCTCAATCTCAGCGATGGTGATGGTGTTCTTAACCGCTCCGCTGGGGCTGATTGGCGTGGTGCCTGTACTGTTGATTTTCAATCAGCCGTTTGGCATCAACGCGCTGGTCGGTTTGATCGCCCTTTCCGGCATTCTAATGCGCAATACGCTGATCCTGATCGGTCAAATCGATCATAACAAGAAGGACGGTCTCGAGCCGTTCCAGGCTGTGGTTGAAGCGACGGTCCAGCGCGCGCGCCCGGTCCTGCTGACCGCCATGGCGGCCGTGCTGGCGTTCATTCCCCTGACGCATTCGGTGTTCTGGGGCACGCTGGCCTGGACGCTGATCGGCGGGACGCTGGGCGGGACGATCATCACGCTCGTCTTCCTGCCCGCGATGTATGCGATATGGTTCCGGATCCGCCCTGTGGAACAACGCGTGCAGCGCCCCGCAGAAAGCGTGTAAACTACCATGAGTAGATAACAGTTTTGAGGAAAGTATGGTTGTTAAGCGCTTAAGAAAAGAGGACCGCCGCGTGCAGTTGCTGGAAGTTGCGCGCGGAATCGTTCGCCAGCAAGGCACGGAGGCATTGACGCTTGGCTACCTGGCCGAGCGGGCCAACGTCACCAAGCCTATCCCCTATGACCACTTTGGCGATCGTGAAGGGTTGCTGATGGCGCTGTACCAGGATTATAGCGATCGGCAGCTGGCGAAATTCCGTGAGACGCTGGCGGTCGACAGCAAAACGCTGGAAAAGACGATCCGCTTTTTCAGCGCCGCCTATATCGACTGCGCCATTACTGCCGGGCCTGAAACCGGGCCAATCGCGGCTGCGCTGTCCGGTTCCCACGCGTTGCAGACGTTTCGTGAGGCATGCGTGGCCGAATGTGCCGACTGCCTGCGTACCGCGCTTTCCCCTTTTATCGTCTTAAAAGGCGTTCAGGGGGAAGCGGTACTGACGGCCATCATTGGCGCGGCGGACGCGCTCAGCACCGCGGCGGGCAACGGCGTACTCGCCCGAAATATTGCGGAAGATATGCTCAGCGGCGCCATGACCGGCGTGCTGGAGACCTACGCGAATAGCACAAAATGATCGTCGGGGGCGGATTGACACCTAAGTTACCAATAGTAATATAGGTATCACTTCTCCCCCATTCTGAGGTCGCTATGTCTGCTACACATGCCATTAATAACGCACTGATCGTGACGGCTCACCCTGTCGACAATTCATTATCCCATTCGCTGGCAACCCATATTGCCGGAAAATTACGCGAGCAAGGTACGCAGGTTGAGATCGCCGATCTGCATGCTGAAGGGTTTAATCCGGCCATGTCTCGCGCCGACCTTGATTTGTATCACGGCGATCCGAGCGCCCTTCCCGACGATATTCTGCGCGAGCAGCAGCGCGTCGAGCGAGCGGATATGCTGGTGTTTGTCTTCCCCGTGTACTGGTGGTCGGTCCCCGCGCTGTTGAAAGGCTGGTTCGATCGCGTATTAACCCTGAACTGGGCGTATAAGGTGGCCGATGACGGACGGATTGTGGGCAACTTACGGGATGTTCCCGTCCGCCTGATTGCCACTGGCGGCAGCGATCTCACCGGATTTGATAAACACGGCTATTCGACGGCGATTCAGACGCAGATTATCGAAGGTGTATTTGGCTTCTGCGGGTTGAAGAACGTTAAGCTCGATATCCTTTACCAGGCAGATACGGCGACGCCTGAGCAGGTTGAGGAATTCCTGCAAGGGCTCGGCAGAATTCTATAATATCATCCCGGCGCAACGCTAACGTTGCACCTACTGATGTTGGTGTATTGAAGAGAATCTCTCACCAGCGCTATAACTGTACGCGATAGTTGCGCTTACAGCGAAATAAACAAAGGTCATTGCATGTATCAGTCAGTTCAGCCAACAACCACGCTCACCACCACCGGAACCTTCGGCGGCGTGAGTGTATCTGTAGCAAACGACTGACAAACAGAACCTCAATCCCCGCCACTCTGGACGGGGAAATATCTCTCCGTTCACCACCCTCTGAATGGAGAAATAAAATGGTTTCGTCTGACAATGCACTCCTGGTTATCGACATGCAGCAGGGCCTCTTCCGGGGCCCGGTTTCCCCCTGTTCCGCCGATGCCGTTCTGGAAAATATCCGTTTGTTAATCACCCACGCGCGACGCGCGCAGGTGCCCATCTTTTTTGCCCGCCATATTGGACCAGACGACTCCCCGCTCTCAGAGAAGGGTCCGTTAACACAGCTGATACCCGAGCTGGGCGTGAAGGAGCAGGATGTTGTTTTCACCAAGCGCTATCCCAGCTGTTTTAGGGATACGGTATTGCTGCGAGAACTTAATCAGCGAGGTGTCAAACAGCTGGTCATTGCCGGGATGAAAACAGAATTTTGCGTTGATACGACCTGTCGGGCCGCACCGGATCTGGGGTTCAGGACGGTATTGATTTCTGATGCGCATACCACAATGGATAATGACTATTTATCCGCCAGCGACATTATTGCCCATCACAACAGCACCCTGGCAGGTCCGTTCGTGACGCTGTCGACTGCCCGCGACTGGCATTTTAATAGGGCGAGTTGAGTTGGCGGGTTCGTCTCTCTCTTCCCCGGCGCGCCTTTGCGCGCCGGGGACATAAGTGCACAATTACAGGGTAAAACCACCGTCACCCACCTGCGCCTGAGCGTACCATTTCATCAACTCCGCGCTACCGGGTGCGTTCTCAGCCGGTGACCATGGGGCGGTATCGTGCTCAGGAACGGGCTGGTAGCCACCGTGTTTTACCTCAAAAATAACGCCGCCTTTATCCAGCGACAGCACGGCATGCCAGGTACCGGCATCCATCTCCAGCACTTTGCAGTCTTCACCTAACACCACGCGCTGGGTCACGTTACCGCTGTCATCAAAATTCAACACCAGAAAGCGACCACTCAGCGCCGTCAGCAGTTCAAACGTGTGCGGGTGGCGATGGGGGCGAACATAGGTACCGGGTTCCATCGCGATGGCCAGGCGCTGCACCGGGTCGCTCAGCTCAGGGTGTAAATTGCGATGGGCGCGTAAGCGAGGAGAATTTGCAGCCTGCTCGCTTTGTTGCTGCAGGTCACTGAAAGTAATTTGTTTCATATACACCTTTGTGAATGGGGTCATCTGACGGCAACCCGATTGCCGCAAGACGTTATACCATCCTGAACGGTTGATGGGCGATGGCATTTGTGAAACAAATCGCTGCATGGATAAGCTTTCATATCTCCCGGCAGGAGGATCATCAGTAGAACTGACATGAAAATCGCCATTCCCCTTCTGATGACCGGTGAAAGTAACCGATACCATTATCCGCCCACATCCAGTTTACTTTTTCTTCCGACCCAACCTGAAAAACAAAATCGTCGATTCCCACACCGTGTTGTATCTCAGCCGGAAATCCCCCGACCTTGGTTCCCCTGTAGCGATTAAAGTCCTCAAAAAAACTATCACAGGCCTGCTCATCATCATTTACGCAAGAGAGATCAATAATGTCCCAGGCATCTTCCCATCCAGGTGCATCGTCAATGACACTCAGCCATTGAACAGGAAACGCGCGATACGGAGTGTCCAATTCAGGCAATAACTGAAGCCCTTCAAGGGTGGCATACTCGCGGATTAACCATCCTTCACCGTGCGGTTCGTCAAAGGGATGTTGTTCCAAATTGTGGAATAACACCAGAAGGGCTATCCCCTTTAACTGGTCGGGAATAACAGGAAGCTCGTCCACCCGAATCTGAAGAAGCGGAAACATCGGCTTGCCCTTCCAGGTGGGTAATCCTTCATCTGCAAGAGAAACGCCCTTTAGAAACCAGGATGTCATGGGATCTTCAGACGGCCGGAACCCACCTACCTGCGCGACCGATGCGGGTCTTAGTGTGGTCCGGAGTTCTTCTAAAACTGATGCACTCTCGAATTTCATGTTTGCTCGCTTTGTAGACTCTTTCTGCGTAGAAGTTTTACCACTCATTGTAAGGTAATCATCAGGCTCTAAGAAACGCATAGGATATTAAACCCTATGTTGAGTAAAACTCACATTGATTCCCACTATTTATCGTTTTTCAAAAGTGACGCCCTGAAATACCATCCATTCATCCCTGGGATAGAAAAAATAAATAATACCAAGCCTGTATGGAGCACCTATGACACTCGATGTTTTATTCCATGTAATGAACATTATCTCGCCTCATAAATTTAGCGCCCAAGCAAATGTGCATGAGTTGATAACGTTACTTTCAACAGAAAAAGAAAGCTCAGAAGCGCTTTCACCTTTCATCCACCGACTGCACCTCCTCTCTTTCGCCCAAAGCAATCCGGGCAACGCCAAAGAGTTGCTCTCAGCGCATTTACCAAAAGAGGATGGGATCCTTCCGCTGCTTGACTTTGCGCAGTGGCCAAAGGTGCATTACGCTGCGTCAGGCGAAGTTCAGACGCGTGAATCCGAGGAGTATTTCCGTGCCATGACCTCGGCTGCCAATCTGTTACGCACTGCGCTGATCGATGCTGAACGGGCAAAAGGGACGCCTGCGCTTTATATTCTCGATAAATTACTTAACCTGAACAGCGCCCTGCCGGAAAGATATAAAAAGATGGCGAATATTCCCTACGCATAAATACGTTCAATATGCGGGATACCCCATAATAAATATTCCGCTATTTATTAAACCCGCTTTTCATTGTAATCAAGACAGACGATATCCAAAGAAGGCACCACCGGCACGTTAAGGTTAAGCCACGCCAGCAGCCGTTCAATACTCTGTCCTCTGAGCGAATTTTTGGGCCAGACAAGATAGTAACCGTCCCCTGTTGCTATCGCCTCCCTGAAAGGCAGCGCGAGCAGGCCGCTTTTCAGCGCGTCGAGCGTGAGCCGGAGATCGGCCATCGCCACGCCGTGTCCGTGCATGGCCGCAAGGCTCCCCTGCTCCAGGGTGTCGAACACGATTCCGCCGCTCATGTCGAGGCCGGGGAATAAGCCCGTCCTTTTCAGCCAGCGCTTCCAGTCCCGTCTGTCCGGCGACGGATGAATAAGATCGCAATCTGGAAGCGTATGCCGGGCAGACTCCAGCAAAGACGGAGTACAAACGGGAATAAGCCATTCGCTGAACAGCAGCCTGCTTTCTGTTGACTCGCCGAAATAGCCGTTACCGAGGAGGATCGCACAATCGTAAGGCTCACGACTGAAATCAACGGTATCGAAGTCCATCCAGACGCTGGCAATTTCGATTTTGGGCTTCGCGTGGTTCTCGCGGAAGGATTTAAGCACATCCAGAAGCCATCGCATCGTCAGCGAGCTGGGTGCTTTAAGGCGCAGAAGGTGGTTTTCACTTTTGAATGCACGACAGGCCCACTCAATATTCGAGAAACTTTCGCTAAGCTGCCCGGCCAGAATACGTCCGGCATCGCTGACCTCCACTCTCGGCCCCTGTCGTTTAAACAGCTCGCAGTCGAACCACATTTCCAGCGTCTGGACATGCCTGCTGACCGCCCCCGGCGTGATATGGAGTGTTTCAGCCGCTTTGCTGAAGGAGTTCAGCCGTGCGGCAACTTCGAACGCGCGCAGCGCATACAGTGGCGGTAAAGACATACATTCCCTTTTTGTAAGGTGTAATCATGCAGTTTATGTATTATCGGCACACGGTGACGTTTCATCCCATTTCTCAGCCGGAAACGCCAGCAGCAATTCCCTCAGCAGGGACTCAAGCTGCGCGTGCTGCGCATCAGACAAGTTGCTCAGCAGCGCATTTTGCGTCTGAGTGTGCACGATCAGCGCCTGTTCGATACGCTCCTGCCCGTGCGGTGTCAGGCTTACGAGCGTGCTGCGCTTGTCATCCGGATCGGCAATTCGCCTGATAAGACCTTGCTTTTCGAGATGGCTGAGCCGGTTCGTCATCGCCCCTGAGGTGATCAACAGCGATTTATACAGCTGTGTGGGGGAAAGGCAGTACGGCTCACCGGCGCGGCGCAGCGTGGCGAGCACGTCAAACTCGCCCTCGCGAAAACCAAACTGCGCCATCGCCTCCGCCCATTCTTTTCCCAGATGCTTCATCAGCCGGAGCATTCGGCCAAAAATTTTCATCGATGAGGCGTCCAGTTCCGGCATGGCACGGCTCCACTGGCCGACAACGAAGTCTACATGGTCTTTCATTTTCACCCCCTGATGGCGTGGGTATTTATCCTGTTGTGCGGTACATCTTACGCAAAAACACATTTTATCTTAACGTTAAGATAAATGCTTGTGGCAATTTGCCCGGCCATTCACAACCGAAAAGGATCTCCTGTTGAAACGCACATCGCCTTTACTCTTCGCCGCTATCGCTTTTATCGTCGGGCTGAACCTGCGCCCCATTCTGGCCTCTGTCGGACCGTTGTTTTCCGTGCTGCAGCGCGAAGCGGGGCTAACGGCTACGCAATTTAGCCTGCTGACCACCCTGCCGGTCGCGATGATGGGACTGGCTGCCCTGTGTGGCCCCTGGCTTTTAGCCAGAGTCGGTGCCGTACGGGGAATTATGCTCGGGCTCTTCATCCTGCTTATGGCCTGTTTATTACGCGGTTTTAGCGCCTCACCGGAGAGTCTGATGGGCACCGCGTTACTGGGCGGGGCCAGTATCGGCATGATCCAGGCCTTAATGCCTGCCCTGATAAAAAAGGAATATACGCAAACGGCCAGCACGGTAATGTCGCTATTCAGCACGGGCATTATGGCCGGTGCGGCAGTCGCCGCCGCCAGCGCCGAGCCGTTGTTTTCATGGCTGACGCTGAAGCCCGCGCTGGCAATGGCCGGGCTGTTAGCGCTGCTGGCGCTGATACTGTGGTTAACCCTGGTTAAGCATCCTCAGGGGGAAAAAACAGCACCCGAAACCGTTACGCTCTCCTCCTCCCGTACGGCACTGCTGTTGCTCTTTTTCGGCGTGGGAACGGGAGCCTATACGCTGGTATTGGCCTGGCTGCCCCCGCTTTAT
The DNA here is from genome assembly GCF_026420145.1 of Enterobacter pseudoroggenkampii. Lineage (NCBI taxonomy): Bacteria > Pseudomonadati > Pseudomonadota > Gammaproteobacteria > Enterobacterales > Enterobacteriaceae > Enterobacter > Enterobacter pseudoroggenkampii. The sequence goes on along the minus strand of NZ_JAPMLV010000001.1, from coordinate 1,346,884 downwards.
ATTCAGGCGGGATGGTCCGCACGCAGCAGCGGCTACATGCTGGCCTGGCTGACGTTAACCGAGGTTGTCGCAGGGTTTGCCGTCTCCGCGCTGATCGGTAAATTCCCCGACCGTCGCGTGCCGCTGATCGCCGTATTGTTGCTGCTGCTGGCGGGACTCCTGTGTCTGGTCTTTTCGCCGGGTACAACGCCGGTATTATCCACGCTACTGCTTGGCATCGGGATCGGCGCCCTCTTCCCGCTGTCGCTCATCGTTACGTTCGATCATGCGCGAACGCCCGCGCAGGCCGGGAAGTTACTGTCAAAAGTTCAGGGAGGTGGATACATGATCGCCGCGCTTATGCCGTTAATTGCGGGGATCGTTCGCGACAGTTCGGTCTCGCTGACCAGCGCATGGCTGATCATGAGTGCGGGAGTCGTGCTGCTGATCGTCATCGCGTTGAATTTTAAACCCGTCGTGGGCGTGCAGGCACGATGAATGCGATACCAGAATTGAGAGTCGTATTTCAGCCAGTCGTAATATAAATTCAGGGTGAATTTCACCTCACGCAGGAGTAGATATGTCGCAGACGTTAGCGGGAATGGATGTCTTGTTTGTCGCCGGGTTCGGGCCCATTTCTCGGGATACGGAGTCCAGCACCGCGTTTTATGTCCAGACACTCGGCCTTCCGCTGAAGCCGATGGAGGGGAATACCGATTATCTGCTCACTGAAGGGGGCCAGTTGGCAGGCGTGAAGCATTTTGCCGTCTGGCCGCTCGCACAGGCGGCTATGTCATGTTTTGGCGAAGAACAGTGGCCCGCAGAGCACCCGATACCGCAGGGATGGGTTGAATACGAAGTACAGGATCTCGATTCTGCTACCCGTATTCTGAGTGAAAAAGGCTATCGGTTACTGGTGGCTAACCGTATGGAACCGTGGGGGCAAACCGTCACTCGCCTGCTCAGCCCGGAAGGCTTGCTTACCGGGCTGACGATTACGCCGTGGTTGCGGGGATAATGTCTTATAGCGCGAAGCAGACTTGCATAAGGGCAATGTCTGCTTTGAGCGCGCGTGGACCAGGCAATGAACCGCTAAATATAGCGGTTTTTTCTTAATATTAAATAAGCTCTCACCTGTTTTCGAACCATCCGGATTATCTATAAAAATTTAGGAATTGACTCTTATTGTTCAATCCGCGCGGAGATCGTTCGGGTTTAATATTGTATTGCTGATGTTAAATCTATCGTAACTACATTTGTTAGTTATAACGCTAACTCACCCTCTGCTTATAAAAAGCTTGCACCTCGCAATCGCTAAAGCCTGTTAAAAAGTTAACATCTGGTGTTGCAATCATTTCCGACAAATTGTTTTTATAACTCATTCAACCGGCAAGTTTCTGCCCTCTTTCAACAAGATGTTAAAGCTAAATATAACACAGTAAGATGTGTGATGAATTACATTACTAACTAACTATTTAATAGCGGAAGTTTTTCTTAATTGAGCACGAGCAGGAAATCTGTCGCCACATATAATTAACAATTCCTTTTCATTTCATTATATAAGTTTCACAATGGAATATTTAGTTAGCTAAATATAAATTTTTTTAATGCTTTACATTTTTTTTAATCAAGAGTATTACTTTTTAACGCCATATATAGATGAGGAATGGATGATGCATATATCGTATATTGATACGTACTTACCAGGATGTAATATCAACAATGAAGAGCTTGGGAGTAGATTAAACTTCAAACCTCAGTTAATAGAAAAATTATTTGGGAACTATGGGCGTCACTTCTCAACCAATCTAAAAACGGGAGAGAACACAGCATCGTGCACTGATTTAATACACTTAATGATGCAAAAGCTTATTTCGTTAAATGATAATGGAATGAGGGACATTGATTTTGTCCTGGTATCAACAGCTACTCCTGACTTGCTTTTACCCACAAGCATCAATGAAGCGTGTAACATGATAGGGTTCAAAAATATTGAGACCTACCAAATCATTGGTGGTTGCTCTGGTGCCGTACAAGCATTAAAGATGGCTGATTATATGCTCAAAAGTGGCCTGCACCATAAAGGGTTAGTAATTGGCGTCGAATGTTCAAACAAGTTCCTCAATCTATTTGATGAAACCAAGACTAAAGTTGAACCGAAAGAAATGGTTAACTACTGTCTGTTTGGTGATGGCGTTGGTGGTTGTATTGTTAGCTCTGAAAGAACTTCGGGTTCTGTCTATGTGAAGGGTATTGATTACAAATACAATGGATTGCAGGAAAAAATTGGCCAACTGGCTAACTGGAGCGGCTCAAGGAAAGATTTTGATGATGGGCAACCTATGCTTAAAGAGGAATATAAATTAATTGAATGTTTAGTCCCTAAATTAACAAATGAGACATATACTGAGTTAAAAAACAAATACTCATCCAAACGAGACATCAGATGGTTTATGCCTCCTCAGCTGTCCGGACGTATGGTTAATAATATTTGTAATGGCATGAACATTCATGAGAGTAAAATCCTTTCGCTTGTTCATGAGATCGGTAATTGCGCAAATGCAGCTTTGTATTTTCAACTGAAAGAGTTTTTTGATCTATCAGATGAAGGCGATGAAGGGATTGCCATATCAATCGAATCATCACGGTGGTTATCTTCTGGTTTATATTTAAAAAAGGAATATTAAAATGAACCTCGACTTATTGAAAAAAATAAGAGAAGAGAAAACAAAAAACTATAATGGAATGAAAAAAATAAATAGTCTTTTCTTATGTAACCTCAGTCACAAAGCTGGGCTTTCTCTCATGAAGCATGGCGCTTCAGCGCTTGGTGTATTTCTTGATTTTATAGATATTGAATACAGTGATTTCTTTACCCTTCTAAATTTCAAAAAGGAAGATCTAAAGAGTTACAACCTTCAGAATATATATATTCTTTTGGATGAAAACTACTATCTTGATGAGTTTGGTCATTGCGAGGACATTGCATTAGCCAGACAGAACCTTTCAAAATTAAAAGATGAAATTAACGCCTCTCTGAAGATACTAGAGGAGTTGACTTGCAATAAAATAGACATTGTAATTTCAACTCTTTATTTAAACAGTGAGTGCATAAATGAATATATAAGTTTAGATGAAAGGAACGCACTGTCCGATTTGGTTTTTGACTTCAATATGTTTCTTGCTAAAAAGAGGGATGAAAGCAAGCACAGCATACACCTCGTAAGCATGGCAGGGTTTAGAGGTAAAAGCATTGAGAATATATATTCTGAACACAACACAGTAGCCAGTTTAGATTACCTCAATTTCTTTAGTGAAAAATCAATAAGTTACCTTCGTTTAAGCGAAGGTAAATCATTAAAGTGCATAATCACAGACCTGGATAACACTGTTTGGGGAGGTGTAGCTGCTGAGGGAGAGTATGAGAATAATGACTTGTATAACCAGGGAGCTTACAGGAAATATCAAAAGTGGTTGAAATGCATGCACAGACAAGGTGTTATCCTCTCAATATCCAGTAAAAATGATTTTCATGTAATAAAAGACTTTTTCTCAGAAAAGACACACGCGCTGGAAATTCAGTGGTCGGACTTTTCGTTCCCTGAGATAAACTGGGATAATAAAAGTGATAATATTTTAAAAATATGCAAAAACCTCAACTTAAGCCCTGAGCATGTTCTTTTTGTAGATGATAGTGATTTTGAGTTAGAGGAAGTAACCAACGCCATACCTAACATTAATACATTCCACTTTTCTAAAAATATAGATGAAAACATATTCAAGTTAGTTAATAGCGATTTTTTTATTAAAGGTGCTATCACATTAGAAGACCGCCTCAGGAATGAAAGCTTTGCCAATAACATTAAAAGAGATGAGTTTTATAGGAGCAATAATTCCAAAGACGATTTTTTAAAAAACATATCCATGGAATTATCTGTCAGTAATTGTACCCCAGAGAATCACCCCAGAACTTCCGATCTAACTATGCGTACCAATCAGTTTAACCTGACAACCATGCGAATGGATACCACAGATGTTCAAAATTACGTGTCGGAACATTCAGGACAAATATTGCTTTTCAGATTCAGTGATAGATTTGGTAGTTATGGGATCATTGGCGCCTCATTTCTAAAAATTGAAGCAAACGCATGTTTGATCGAAAACATTGTCTTGAGTTGCAGAGTATTTGAACGAGGGGTCGAGTTTGCAATCATAAAATCCATAGGTTCTTTTGCTTCAGCAGAAGGTTGTTCTAAACTAATCGGCAGCTTTATTGCAACGATTAAAAATAAAAAATTCAAGAATTTTTATACTGAATGTGGCTTTGGAAAAATTAGCAATAATATATTTAGCATAGACATCGATGATCTTGATGTTTCTGAAAAATGTAAAAATATCACTATACTAAGGAATTAAAATGGAACCTAATGAATTTATTGATTTTCTTAATCAAAAAACTGGCATGAATTTGAAGCATGACCAGGTTGACACCGATTTGACTCAAATCGCTGAGTGGGATTCATTGACCTTTGTATATACAATAATGGAACTGGAATTCAGAAATAGCATCACATTAAATGTTGAAAAAATATTAAAATGCAACACCTTGCGTAAGATATTAAAGGTTGTAAATGATGAAATACAAAAAAATTGATAGCAACAGAAAGCAAACTCTTATTTTTCTGGAGCTGGCTAAAGCCATCAGAGGTGTTGCATTAATCGATGAAATAAAATCCCATCGACAATACACAAAATATGCCACATCACTCCTTATTAAGTCGATTAGTGACGCTCTTGATGAGGAACGACATCTAAATTGCATGATTAAATACGGAAGCGACAATAAACTGATCGAATTACAAGATATATCTGCGAGATTGACCGTATCATACGAAAACGATGGTCTATCGACTGGAGTCTACTCTTCTGTTATCACCAACACAAATAATATGTCTACGTTAGAAGTATACAGAGCCATATCTGATTTAAAAAGCAAAGGAATAAGCAGTTTTGATGACTCCAAACGAATTAGGATGTTACAGAGATTGCCATTTTTTTTTGCAAAATGGGTTTCGAAGTTCATTTTTTACTTTCACCCTGCCGTTCAACGTGATTTTTTCAGGAGCTTTACTGTCACCTCCTTAGGGAAAAAAAGTTTAAAATTGTGCATCCCTATATCAGGCTCAACGTTTACATTTCAATTAGGATCCCCCAAAATTTTAGATGCAGATGAGTGCTTGTTTAATATTGTCATGATCTACGATCATCGAGTTATTGATGGCATTCAAGCTTCAAATCTTCTGGACAAGATAAAAACCTTTTATTCTAAACATTTAAATGATTTAGGGCAAACAGATGTATTCGTTGAATGAATGTAAGAAATTTGTCTCTTTGCATGCTAAGACATTAAACCTCGGGAAGGATTTTACTAATTCATTATCCCTAATCACTACGCTATCCGACGACTCACCCCATGGTTGGGCAAGAGTGTTTTCAGAGGAGGCTGACAAACAATTAAAGAAAAATCAAACGGAGAAAGCATTAGGTTACTTAAACATTGCACGATTCCCGTATGCAGATACTCCCGTCCAAAAAGAAGCATATAAACGCTATCTTTCACTATTCCATAAAGAATACGTAGAAACAGGCTTTCTGGAAAAGAAGAAGACAGATAATGGAAAATCAAGCTTCTATTACAAAAAGGGAAAGTCAAAAGTCACAGTTATCATTTGCGGAGGAATAATCTCTCTTAAAGAACAATGGATACGGGCATTAAAAACCTTCAATAAGTTGGGGTGCTCAGTAGTGCTGTATGAAATGCCCGGCGTAGGTGAAAATCGCGAAGCCTACGATAATAAATCACTTAATCTATTCTCGCACATCATTGATTCGATAGGTTTTGCTGATGATGAAATATGCCATGTTGTAGGAATAAGCTTTAGTGGTTACTTTGCATTAAAAGATACCTGCACTGACGCAAGAATTAAATCAATAACGATGACAGGAACACCGCTTGTGGATTTTTTCCACGACCGTCAGTCTTTTGACAGGTCGCCGGAAATTACGAAAGATATACTTGCATATTTGATTTCCCAAAAACACCCCTTAAAAGATTCGCAAAACTCGCTTTATAACTTCCTGGACGAGCACTTCCCAAGAATTAACATTATTAGAAATGATATAGCCATTTACTACTCGCAAAGTAAATTTGATGAGGTTATTTCTGCCAATGAAGTGCAGGCATTAGTCAAAGGTTTTGATGATATTTATTTACTTTTGTTACCTGATGAGCATGGCTCACCAAAATTTTACAAAGTTGTCTTTATGTTCGTTTTATGGAGTATATCAAAAACCATCAATGCCAATTGGTTTGTACCTCGAATGCTAAGAGCGGGGATACATTTACTATATGTTATCCTTTTAATAAAAAAGGCTTTCCCTTGCAAACATAAAGAGTCTGCGGGCACAGAGATACCGTCAGTTCAGGGGGAAAATATATAAAGAGTCAGTGGTATTTTGCAACGATCATGAAAGGGAATGCGCTGGCTTCTGCTTACTCTCCCATGGCACGTAGCGGACCGCCTGAAGTGCCGAGCGGTCTGCGATGAGCGAGAAGCAAACATCAGGAATAGTCATACAGTCGGTCACCTGACGTACACAGGCTTAAGGGTGTATGCAAAACGATATGAAAATCATAATAAATATGGCTGAAGAAGACTTTGTTATCTCTTTCTCCAGGCTGGTTTATAATTGACTGCTTGCTCGAAGCCAAAACGAGGGTAATATGACGCGGTAAGATAGTTCCGGGCACCAAACTATCACCTCCTCAGCGCTTCAACAATTGCCCCCTCCATTTTCTCGGGCGTAGTCATCGGTGCAAAACGCTTGAGCGGTTTACCGTCGCGTCCGATTAGAAACTTAGTAAAGTTCCACTTAATCCGCTCGCCCAGCACGCCGGGCAGTTCGTTTTTCAGATAACGAAACAGCGGATGCGCTGCGTTACCGTTAACCTCGACTTTCTCAAACATCGGGAAGCTCACACCGTAGTTGATGTAACAGGTTTTCGAGATTTCGTCGGCGCCTCCAGGTTCCTGTTTGCCGAACTGGTTGCAGGGGAAGCCCAGCACGACTAATCCTTCATCGGCGTATTTCTTGTATAGCGCTTCAAGGCCACCGTACTGTGGCGTGAAGCCGCACTGGCTGGCGGTATTAACGACCAAAACCACCTTTCCTGCATAGTCGGCCATTGAGATAAGCCGCCCATCCATACGGGTGGCGGTAAGTTGATAAAAGCGAGTCATACTGAAATCCTCAAAGCAGGCCGAAAAGTCACGGTAACCATCAACGAGCCGCCACCGTGTAGAAAGTTTACATTCACGCAGGCTATTTGTGATACATTCCTGGCGCGCCAATGACCACCACACTCGCTACCAGGTATGCAGAACATAACAAAAAAAATTATCTGGCTTCTGCTTACTCTCCCACTCCTCAGCGGTTGTGGCACGCTCTCGCAAATGTCCTCCCCGGAAGGTACTCAGGAACTTCTCACCCATAATTCACTGGATGGCGACGTTGACAGCGTGGTGCGTCACTATATGGCGCAAAAATCCGTTCCCGGGATGACGGTCGCGGTGATCCATAATCACGGCTCACCGCAGTTTTACACCTGGGGCGTAACCGATGCGGTCAATCGCTATCCGGTCAGGCCCGATACCCTGTTTGCGCTTGGCTCGCTCAGCAAAGGGATCACGGCGGAAGTGGTGGCTTGTCTGGTGAATGAAGGGCAACTGAACTGGAACGATAACCTGGCGACATTGCTTCCGTCGGGGACGCCGCTTAGCGCGGATGCACAAAAAATCACCCTGCTTGAACTGGTAACCCACACCTCCGGCCTGCCGCGTCAGAATATGGATGTTCCGATGCTTGGAAAATTCATAAGCTACTTAAGCACGGGCGATAATTTCTACGGTGAGCTGGATAGCGATAACGTGCTGCGCTACCTCGCCGACTGGCGAGCGCCAAAGAATAAAGTGCCGCAATACTCCAATACCGGCTACGCCCTGATCGGCTATATCCTGAAACACAAAACCGGCGAAGATATCCAGAGTTTAGCCTCGCGCTATATTTTCCATCCGCTGCAAATGGCTAACAGCAGCTTTACGCCCCGGCAGCTAAAAGGGTATCCACAGCGGGCGCTTGGCCACGCGGGCGATCAGCCGAAGTTTATCCCGCGCGGGCAGCTCACCCCGGACTGGCATTTTTCCAACAACATGGTGGCGGCAGCGAGCTTATACAGTAACGCCGAAGATCTGGCTACCTATGCCCGCTATCACGTCTCAACGACCCACAATCCCCTGCTGGACAGCGTCTTTGCCGAAGTGAGAAATACCGATATTCAACGTCCCGACGGGGTACAGGGTATTGCCTGGACCACCGACTTTATCGGTCTGGAAAAAATCACCTATCAGGTCGGTTATATCGGCGGCTACTCCAGCTTTATCGGCTATGACAAAGAAAAAGGCAATGCGGTAGTGGTGCTGCAAAATACCTTTAACTGGAGTAATTACATTGGCATCGCGCTATTGATGGATATGGCGAAAAAAGACGGCCTTACCCCTACACCGCCGACTTCGGCCTTAAATTCTCATCAAACGTCAGCCGTTTCCGTTCAGGCTCAACCTCGCGCAGCGGCTCCACCTGGTGCATAGTGAGCTTGCAGCGTTCCACCAAAACCTGATATTCCCGCGTCCCCTGCTGCTTCCATGCCAGCTCCTGCTCGCTCAGCGCGCGAATCGCTTTGGCTGGGCTGCCGATAATCAAATGGTTGGCGGGCATCTCCGCTTTCGCCTTCACGAACGCCGCCGCGCCGACGATGCTGTTTTCGCCGATGACCGCCCCGTCCATCACCACCGCGTTCATGCCCACCAGCGCATTGCGGCGGATCACGCAGCCGTGAAGAATGGCGCTGTGGCCGATATGCCCATCCTCTTCCACCACCGTGTCCTGCTCCGGGAAGCCGTGCATCACGCAGTTATCCTGAATGTTGGCCCCGTCTTTCACCACGATACGGCCAAAATCACCGCGCAGGCTGGCGTTAGGACCAACATAGACGCCTTTGCCCAGAATCACGTCGCCAATCAGCACTGCCGTTGGGTGAACGTAGCTCTCGTCAGGTACCACCGGCGTCAGACCATCAATTTGATAAACAGGCATCTTCACTCCTTATGCGCTTGTAAGACCACCAAAGCGTTGATAGTAGAGCGTGCCGGGCACGGGCAGTTCGCCCACGGAGGTTTCGCCCTTCTCGCTGACAAACGCCAGCGCCCCCGGCGCGACACGTTGATAGATATTAATGCAGAGCTGTCGGGCGCTTTGCCCCGCCCAGTGCGCGGGCAGCAACTCTTCCGGCAGCAGCGGGTCTTTCAGCACCACGCGACGATAAAAATGAATCAGCAGCAGCTGGATCTGGAAGCAGCGTTCCGGCGTCAGATCCTCCGGCGCGGCCTCTTTCAGCAGCGGGAGCAGCGGCCGGAACGAGCTGATAAACGACTCGTACATCGCGTTTTGCTCGGTTAACTGCCAGCACTCTTCTACGCGTGAACGCAGCGCGGCGCGGGAGAGCGCCAGCGGCGAGTGGGCTTCAAAGAAAATCACGTTTTCCGCCACCCCGGCATCGTGAAGCAGAGACTGCACGTCCGCCAGATGCTGCGACGGCGAGGCCATCAGGCTCGGTGCCAGCGTGCCAAACCCCTGCCAGATCAGCTGTTTTTTGACGTCGGCGAGGGTGGTTTTGTCCAGCCCTTCTGAGAGCAGCAATAGCCATTTTCCGTCCCAGGCGGGCAGTTCCGCACGGTAGATCTTATTCTCCGCACGGCGCGTCAGGCGCAGCCCCTTATCGCTCAGGCGGTAAAAGCTGCGACGCCCGATGCGGGAAACATCCAGCCAGCCCTCTTTGTTAAGGCGAAACAGCGCGGTGCGTACAAAGCGCTCTCCAAATCCCATCCCTTCCAGTAACGCGGCCAGGCTGCCGAGCCAAATCTCTCCGCCGCGATGGGAAAGCGCGTCACCGTATAACGAGGAGATAAGCGAGGTCCCGCTGACGGGAACGGAACTGACCGCGTGCTGGATAAAGGCGTCAAGTTTATTCATGTGATTCATTCTGTTGTTATTTTTGTCCTGGATGAATCATAGCACAGGACCCTCACCCTAACCCTCTCCCAAAGGGAGAGGGCCGGGGTGAGGGAAAACTTAACCGTTGGCCGCCGCTTTACGCAGGTCAAACACCCGGCAGGCTTTCCCCTCCGAGCGCGGAATGCTGCCGCAGTTCACGATCGTCACGTCGGTGGAAATCCCCACCATCGACTTAATGCGGTGGCGCAGCTGGTGACACACCTGGCAACGCTGCTCGTGCGTCAGCGTGAGGCTGCTCTCTTTCAGCTCCACCTTCACGGAAAGTGAATCAAGATGCCCGCGACGGTTCACCTCCAGCTGGTAGTGCGGCGAAAGATGTTCGAACTTCACAATCTCCTCTTCCAGCTGCGACGGGAAGACGTTGACGCCGCGAATGATCAGCATATCGTCGCTGCGGCCGCTGATGCGGTCCATACGGCGCATGCTGCGCGCGGTTGCCGGGAGCAGACGCGTCAGGTCGCGGGTGCGGTAGCGGATCACCGGCAGCGCCTCTTTGGTCAGCGTGGTGAACAGCAGTTCGCCCTGCTGACCGTCATCCAGCGGCGTGCCGTCGTTCGGGTTGACGATCTCCGGGTAGAAGTGGTCTTCCCAGATGGTCGGGCCGTCGACGGTTTCGATACACTCCATCGCCACGCCCGGCCCCATCACTTCGGAGAGGCCATAGATGTCCAGGGCGGTAATGCCTAAGCGTTTTTCAATTTCGCGACGCATGGCCTGCGTCCACGGCTCGGCGCCGAAGACGCCCACGCGCAGGGAACAGGTGCTGGCATCGCCGCCCATCTGACGCTCCAGTTCCTCAATCAGGTTGAGGCAGTAGGATGGCGTCACCATGATCATGTCCGGCTGGAAATCGCGGATCAGCTGCGCCTGCTTCTCCGTCTGGCCGCCGGACATCGGGATCACCGTCGCGCCTAAACGCTCGGCGCCGTAGTGTGCCCCCAGCCCGCCGGTAAACAGGCCATAGCCATACGCCACGTGAATTTTGTCCTTCGCGCTGCCGCCCGCGGCGCGCAGGGAGCGCGCCACGAGGTTGGCCCAGTTGTCGATGTCACCCTGGGTGTAGCCGACAACCGTCGGTTTGCCGGTGGTGCCGGATGAGGCGTGAATGCGCACCACCTGCTCCATCGGCACGGCGAAGGTATCGAACGGATAATTATCCCGCAGGTCCTGCTTGGTGGTGCACGGGAACTTACGGATATCCGCCAGCTCTTTGAAATCGTCAGGATGAACGCCCGCGGCGTCAAACTTGCGTTTGTACATCGGCACGTTGCTGTAGGCGTGATGCAGCGTCCACTTCAGACGTTCGGTCTGCAGCGCCTGTAACTCGTCAAGGGAGGCCGTTTCAATCGGATCAAGCTTTGTTGTATTTGTCATTGTAGGGTACTCACATTGTTTTTATGCTCAAACACGCTCAAGGATCATGGCAATGCCCTGACCCACACCGATGCACATCGTACACAGCGCGTAGCGCCCGCCGCGTCGGTGCAGTTCGTTACTCGCGGCCAGCGCCAGTCTGGCACCGCTCATGCCCAGCGGGTGGCCCAGCGCAATCGCGCCACCGTTCGGGTTGACGTGCGCGGCATCATCCGGCAGGCCCAGCTGACGCAGCACGCCCAGCGCCTGCGCGGCGAAAGCTTCGTTAAGCTCGATCACGTCCATATCGTTAATACTGAGTCCGGCGCGCTCCAGCACCCTGCGAGTGGCCGGTACCGGGCCGAGCCCCATCAGACGTGGCTCCACGCCCGCCGTCGCCATCGCCACGATCCGCGTGCGCGGGATTAACCCCTGAGCCAGCGCCATCTTCTCGCTGGCGACGATCAGCGCCGCAGCGCCGTCGTTGACGCCGGAGGCATTTCCCGCCGTAACCACTCCGTTCTTACGGAACGGCGTTTTCAGACCGGCAAGCTGCTCGAGCGTGGTGTCCGCGCGCGGATGTTCATCCACGCTGAACGCTGTGACTGCCCCTTTTTTGCCCGGCACCAGCACCGGCACAATCTCCTGCGCCAGAATGCCGTTCTGCTGCGCCTGCGCGGTACGCTGCTGGCTGCGCAGCGCGAACGCGTCCTGATCGGTACGGCTGATATTTAACAATTCAGCTACATTCTCTGCCGTTTCCGGCATACTGTCAGTTCCGAATTGCTGATGCATGAGCGGATTCACAAATCGCCAGCCGATGGTGGTATCGAAGATCTCCGCCTGACGCTGAAACGCGGCGGTGGCTTTACCCATCACAAACGGCGCGCGGGACATCGACTCCACGCCGCCCGCGATCAGCAGGTCGCCGTCGCCCGCCTTAATGGTGCGGGCGGCAAAACCAATCGCGTCCAGCCCGGACCCGCACAAGCGGTTAAGGGTGGTCCCGGACACCGTCTGCGGCAGCCCGGCCAGCAGGGAAGACATGCGCGCCACGTTGCGGTTATCTTCCCCCGCCTGGTTGGCGCAGCCGAAAATCACGTCGTCAATCCGCTCCAGATCGAGCTGCGGGTAGCGGGCCAGCAGCGCGCGCAGCGGCACGGCACCGAGATCGTCGGTTCGGACTGCGGCAAGCGAGCCACCGTAGCGCCCCACCGGGGTTCGAACGCCATCACAAATAAATGCGTCACGCATCTGTCTCTCCTGTCACGCTGCCGCCGATGCGGTGAGATTTTCCGCGAAAAAGGGCGACGGTTTTCTGTTGTTGGTTCTGGATTTCAATGTCATACACGCCGGTCAGCCTGCCCTGATGCTTCACCCGCGCGGTGGCGGTGAGCGTGTCCCCGGCAAAGCCCGGACGCAGAAAATCAATCGAGCAGCCGGAGGCTACCGCCGCCAGCCCCTGGCTGTTGCAGGCGTAGGCAAAAGCGGTGTCCGCCAGCGAAAAAAGCTGGCCGCCGTGGCAGGTTTTATGGCCGTTCAGCATCTGCGGGGTGATGGTCATAGTCACCACCGCGTAGCCCTCGTCCATCTCGACAATGTCCATCCCCATCGCCTGCGCGCAGGCGTCCCGTTCGTACATCGCGCGGGCGTTATGCCAGGCGTTATGACTCATAGCTACTCTCCAGAAGCGCGCGCTGGCGCAGCAGTGAACAGGGGCGATAGCGCTCCTCGCCGTAATGACGCTGCAGGTTCTCCAGCAGCGTCAGCAGGCGCTGCCAGCCCAGGCGCTCGCCCCAGGCGATCGGCCCGCTCGGGTAGTTCACGCCGAGGCGCATAGCGGTATCGATGTCCTTCTCGCTGGCGACCCCTTTTTGCAGGGCATCCAGCGCCTCGTTGGCAATCATCGCCAGCGTGCGCCAGATCAGCAGGCCGGGATAATCGGCAATTTGCACCACCCGATGCCCCTGCTGCTGCAGGTAGCGGATGGCTTTTTGCGTCGCGGTGTGCGGGTTGCTGGCCGCGGCGGCAATGACCGCCACGTCACGCTCAATGCGGTCCACCACCACCACCGGGCCGTTGAGCCGTAGCGCCAGCGCCTGCGCGGTCTCTCCCTGCGTTTCAACCAGATAGACATCATCTATTTCCGTGACACCGTCACGTCTTTTTTCCACGCGCATCGGGCTATAGCTGTCGTTCACCGACTCAACCCACTGCACGTCAGGTTTGTCACCCTGCCAGTCATAAACGCCTTTCCCGCTCTTTTTGCCCAGCCTTCCTGCCAGCACCAGCTCCTGCTGCACCAGCGAAGGCAGAAAACGACGCTCCTGCCAGAAGGCGTTAAATACCGAGCAGGTCACCGCAAAGTTCACGTCCTGACCAATCATGTCGGTCAGCTCCAGCGGCCCCATCGGGAAACCGCCGCCTTCCCGCAGGGCGGCATCAATCACCGCCGGCGGAGCGACCTGTTCCTCCAGCGCGCGCCAGGCTTCGGAATAGAACGGACGGGCGACGCGGTTGACGATGAACCCCGGCGTTGACTGGCAGCGAACGGGCTGTTTGCCCCAGTTCAGCGCCAGCTCGCACAGCGCGTCGGCCACTTCCGCAGAGGTCGCCAGCCCGCTGACCACCTCCACCAGCTTCATCACCGGCGCCGGGTTAAAGAAGTGCAGCCCTGCGACCCGCTCCGGGTGGTGGACGTCCGCCGCAATCGCCGTGACGGAGATGGAAGAGGTATTGCTGGTCAGCACCGTCTGCGGCGGGCAGATCTCAGCCAGTTGAGCAAACAGCGCCTTTTTCACCTCCAGACGCTCTGAGGCCGCTTCTATGACCAGATCGGCCGCGGAGAGCGCGTCGATATCCGTGACGGGAACCAGCCGGGCCAGGATCTGGCTCCCGGCATCGGCGGAGAGTTTTCCGCGCGTTACCCGGGAGGCCAGACGCTGGCGGATCCCGTCGATGGCGCGCGATATCGCATCGCTGGAAATGTCGTAGATCAGCACCTGATGACCGTGGCTGGCGGCGACTTCGGCAATCCCTGCGCCCATCGTGCCGCTGCCGATCACGGCGACAGTCCGTATATTGAGCATCTTATTTCCCCGTAAAGTTCGGCGCGCGCTTCGCCAGGAAGGCGCTGACGCCCTCGCGGTAATCGTCGCTGCGTCCGGCCAGACGCTGATAGTCGCGCTCCAGATCGAGCTGGTCGTCCAGGGTGTTGGTTTCTGCAGCGTTGATGGCCTGCTTGATCAGCCCCAGCCCGAAGGTCGGCTGCGACGCAAAATGCAGCGCCATCTGCTGGGCCGTGGTTGAGAGCTGCTCGTCATCCACTACCTGCCAGATCATCCCCCACGCCTGCGCCTGTTCGGCGCTGAGTTTGTCCCCGAGCAGCGCTAGCCCCATGGCGCGGGCGCGTCCCGCCACGCGCGGCAGCAGCCAGGTACCGCCGCAGTCCGGCACCAGGCCGAGCTTGCTGAAAGCCATCACGAAGTTGGCGGAACGGGCCGCAATCACCATGTCGCACCCGAGCGCCAGCGTGGCCCCCGCACCTGCCGCCACGCCGTTAACGGCACAGATGACCGGCTTCGGCAGCTTTGCCAGGCGGCGCACCAGCGGGTTGTAGAAGGTTTCAACGGACATCCCCAGATCCGGCGCCGGGCCGTTGGGGTCGACGTTGCGGTCGTTCAGATCCTGACCGGCACAGAAACCCCGTCCTGCCCCGGTGATCAGCAGACAGCGCACGGTGTCATCACGCTCGGCCTGTTTCAGGCACTCGGCCAGCTGCTGGTGCATCACGTCGTTGAAGCTGTTCAGACGCTCCGGACGGTTCAGCGTAATGGTCATCACGCCCTGTTCTACATGACTGAGAATAAATTCCACAATTAGCGTCCTTTAAAGTCGGGGGTGCGTTTTTGTAAGAAGGCGTCGATGCCCTCCCGGCGGTCTTCGGTGGCGGAAAGCAGCGTAAACAGCTGGCGCTCCTGCGCGAGCCCGGCCTGGAGCGGTACCTCCTGAGACTGACGCAGCGCCTGTTTCGCCGCCTGCAGCGCCAGCGGCGAGTGGCGCGCCATCAGGGCCGCCTGCTTCAGGGCATACTCCAGCGTCAGCGCTGCCGGGAAAACATCGCTCACCAGCCCGGCGCTCAGCGCCTGCTGTGCAGTTATGCTCTCGCCCGTCAGCACCATTTTGCTGGCCAGGGATTTCCCTACGCTGCGAATCAGACGCTGGGTGCCGCCCGCGCCGGGCATAATGCCGAGCGTGATTTCCGGCAGGCCGAAACGGGCGTTGTCACCGGCAATCACCACGTCGCACAGCAGCGCCAGCTCGCAGCCCGCGCCCAGCGCGAAGCCGTTCACGGCGGCGATCAGCGGTTTGCTGAACGCGTTAATGCGTGCCCACAGCTGTGGGCGAATATCGTTCAGGGTGGCAGACAGGTCTTTCTCCGCCATTTCGTTGAGATCGGCCCCGGCGGCAAAGCAGCGCTCGCTGCCGTAAATCACGCAGACGGCAATGTCGGCATCCACGGCGGCGGCCTCAAGCTGTTCCGCAAGCTGGGTTAACAGCGCGTTGTTGAGGGCATTGCGCGCCGCCGGACGGTTGAACGTCAGCTGCAGCACGCGGCCATGACGGGTAGCAATAAGTTCGCTCATGCCATCCCCTTCGCGTCGAAGTCGACAATCACGTCGGCGGTTAACGGCAGCGACTGGCAGCTCAGCACATACCCGGCGGCCAGCTCGTCCGGCTCCAGGCTGTAGTTGGTCGCCATGTCCACCTTCCCGCGCAGCACTTTGCATTTGCAGGTGGCGCAGACGCCGCCCTTGCAGGCATACGGCAGATCCGCGCCCTGACGCAGGGCGGCATCCAGGATGCTTTCATCGTCCGCCGTCAGGGTGATTTCACGGTCGCGCCCGTCCTGGCGAACGGTCACTTTCTGGCCTTCCGCCTGTACGTGCACCGCGCGCTTAACGGTAATTCCGGAGGTGTTAAAACGCTCAAGGTGAATGGAGTTGTCCGGCATCCCCAGCGCCTTCAGAGTGGCTTCGGCGTCGTCCATCATCGCCGACGGACCGCAGATAAATGCCTCGTCATACTGGCGGAAGTTGATCAGGGTTTTCGCCAGCGCCTGCAGTTTTTCCCCGTCGATGCGGCCATAGAGCAGATCGCTGTCCAGCCGCTCCTGGCTGAAGATGGAGACCAGCTGCAGCCGCTGCGGGTATTTGTCCTTCAGGTCCGCCAGCGCCTGGCGGAACATCATGCTCTGGCTGCTGCGGTTGCCGTAGATCAGGGTGAAATGGCTGTTGGGCTCGGTCGCCAGCGTGGCGGAGATAATCGCCAGCATCGGGGTGATCCCGGAGCCTGCCGCAATCGCCAGGTAGTGGCCCTCGCGGTCAGCCCTCGGCTGGTAGCCAAACTGCCCCTGAGGAACCATCACCTCCAGGGCCATACCCGCTTTGATCTCATCCCGGGCATAGCGGGAGAAGCGCCCGCCTTCAATCGCTTTCACCGCCACGCTGATCTCGCCCGGGGCGGTACTCCGGCAGATGGAGTAGCAGCGGCGCAGCTCGTCTCCGCCAAGCGTCGTTTTTAACGTCAGGTGCTGGCCGGGACGGAATCGGTAGGCCTCCTGCAACGCCTGCGGCACCGCGAAAGTGATGGTCACCGCGTCGCGGGTTTCGGGTTCCACTTTTGCCACTGTTAATGAATGAAACGTTGTCATGGCAGCCTCAAATACATTTGAAATAGTCGAAGGGCTCACGGCAGGTATTGCAGCGGTAGAGCGCTTTGCAGGCCGTCGAGCCAAATTCACTGATAAGCGAGGTGTCGGTGCTGGCGCAGCGCGGGCAGCTCACCTCCACCGGCGCGTGCGCGTGACAGCTATGCCCCACCGGTGGACTGATGCCGTACGCCCGCAGGCGCTCGCGCGCGTCGGCGGTCATCCAGTCGGTGGTCCAGGCGGGTTCAAGCTGAAGCACAATGTGCACCGGGGTAAAGCCGTGCGCGGTCATCGCCTCGCGGATCGCCCCCAGCAGGTGTTCCGTCGCCGGACAGCCCGAGTAGGTCGGCGTGAAGCCGATAACCCAGCCTTCCCCCTGCGCCTTCACGCTGCGCACCATGCCTAAATCGGTGATGGTTAACACCGGCACTTCCGGGTCCGGGATCTGGCTTAGCAGCGCCCAGATCTGCGGGATTTGCGCGGGCGCGATGTCGACGAGGCGTTGCATAGCGTTCTCCTTTACCACTGCTGACCGGGATACGCGCGCTGGAGATACTGCATTTCCGCCAGCATCGGGCCCAGATGTTCGGTATGCAGCCCCTGCTTGCCCCCGGTGCGGTATGCCACCTCTGCGGGCACCTGCAGGCAGGCTTCATTCAGACCGGCATACACTTCGCTTTCCCACGGCTGGCGCAGCGTGCGCGGGTCAACCGCCACGCCGGACTGAATCAATTCCAGCTCAACGTCATCGGCCTCAAACAGCTCGGCCGTAAAACGCCACAGGCTGTCGATGGCCTGCTGCATTTTTTGCGCGGACGTTTCGGTCCCGTCGCCCAGACGCACCAGCCAGCCGCGGCTGAAGCGCAGGTGGTAGCGCGCCTCTTTAATCGCTTTGGCGGCAATGGCGGCAAGCTGGCCGTCGCGGCTTTGGGTCAGGCGTTCGTACAGCGCCACGTTCCAGGCATCCATCAGGTACTGGCGGGCAATGGTGTCGGCGAAGCTGCCGTTCGGCTGCTCCACCAGCAGGACGTTGCGGAACTGGCGCTCGTCGCGGCCAAACGCCAGCGTGTCTTCATCGCCCTGGCCTTCCCGCTCCGCGGCATAGGTCAGGAAATTGCGCGCCTGTCCCAGCAGGTCGAGGCCGATATTGGCGAGCGCGAGGTCGATCTCCAGCTCCGGCGCGTGGCCGCACCAGGCGCCGAGACGCTGGGAGAGCACCAGACCGTTGTCGCCCAGACGCAGGGCATAGGCAGTCACTGAATTCATTCTTTGCCTCACATATGCTCGATGCCGTCAGGGATGGTGTAGAACGTCGGATGGCGGTAAACCTTGCTTTCCGCCGGGTCGAAGAATTCGCCGCGCTCTTCCGGCTGGGAGGCGACAATCTCGCTCGCCTTAACCACCCAGATAGAACACCCTTCGCTGCGGCGGGTGTAGGCATCACGCGCATTTTCCAGCGCCATGCGATCGTCGGCGGCATGCAGACTGCCCACGTGACGGTGGGATAACCCTTGTTTGCTGCGTACGAACACTTCGTACAGCGGCCAGTAGACATTGCTCATCGTGATTCCTCTTAAGCCACTTTGCGGGCGTGTTGTTTTTCCGCGTGCGCCAGTGCGGCTTCCCGCACCCACGCCCCCTCTTCCCAGGCTTTACGTTTGGCGGCCAGGCGTTCGTGGTTGCAGATGCCGCGCCCGTTAATGACCTCGTCAAACTCCTGCCAGTCGATCTCGCCGAAGCGATAATGACCGCTCTCTTCATCCAAACGCAGGTCGGGATCGGGCACCGTCATGCCCAGCATCTCCACCTGCGGCACCGTGTTGTCGACAAAGCGCTGGCGCAGCTCGTCGTTGCCGAAGCGTTTGATTTTCCACGCCAGGCTGCGGGCGCTGTTCGGCGAATTGTCGTCGTTCGGCCCGAACATCATCAACGCCGGCCACCAGAAGCGGTTGATGGCGTCCTGCAGCATCTGGCGCTGGCCCTCGCTCCCCTGCGCCAGCGCCACGCAGGCTTCAAAGCCCTGGCGCTGGTGGAAGCTCTCTTCTTTACAGATTTTCACCATCGCGCGGGCATAGGGACCGTAGGAGGTTCGGCACAGCGCCACCTGGTTGACGATGGCCGCGCCGTCCACCAGCCAGCCGATCACGCCGATATCGGCCCAGCTCAGGGTCGGATAGTTGAAGATAGAGGAGTACTTCATTTTGCCGTCGAGCATCTTCTGGTAGATGTCTTCCCGCGCGCAGCCCAGCGTTTCCGCCGCGCTGTAGAGGTAGAGCCCGTGTCCGGCTTCGTCCTGCACCTTCGCCAGCAGGATCGCTTTTCGACGCAGCGTCGGGGCGCGGGTGATCCAGTTTCCTTCCGGGAGCATGCCGACAATTTCGGAGTGCGCATGCTGACCAATCTGGCGGATCAACGTCTTACGGTAGGCGTCAGGCATCCAGTCCTGAGGCTCAATCGCCGTCTCCTGCGCTATGCGCTGCTCAAACCGTTGTTCTTGCGTCACGTCATCACCTTTATGATTCGTTAGTTTGCAAATTAAAGCGTAATGTTGAATCACTTTGTTTTTTAAAAGTTACACAAAGGTTAAATATAACCCCAAGAATTGTTTCCTTGTTTTGTGATATCGCTCGCAAGGCTTTTACTGCAGGTGTACTGAAGAGCGTCCTCGCGCGCCGCGTTTCATCAGAGCGGATCACAATGTTAACAATTCATTAAAACTCAGCTTGATTTTTATGATTCATGATCAAACTATTAATGGGTAAATTACGTAACATTTGGAGATAAGCGATGCAGCAGTTAGCCAGCTTCTTATCCGGTACCTGGCAGTCTGGCCGGGGCCGTGAACGCACTATTCATCACGCCATCAGTGGCGAAGCGCTGTGGAGCATGACCAGCGAAGGGCTGGACATGGCGGCCGCCCGTCGCTATGCGATTGAGCGCGGCGGCGAAGCGCTTCACGCGATGACCTTTATCGAACGCGCGGCCATGCTGAAGGCGGTGGCAAAGCACCTGCTTAGCGAGAAAGAGACGTTTTATGCCCTGTCCGCCCAGACCGGCGCCACGAAAGCGGACAGCTGGGTCGATATCGAAGGCGGGATCGGCACCCTCTTCACTTACGCCAGCCTGGGTAGCCGCGAGCTGCCGGATGACACCGTGTGGCCGGAAGACGAGCTGATCCCGCTGTCAAAAGAAGGCGGCTTTGCGGCGCGCCACGTCCTGACCTCAAAATCCGGCGTGGCGGTGCACATCAACGCCTTTAACTTCCCCTGCTGGGGAATGCTGGAAAAGCTGGCGCCGACCTGGCTTGCCGGCATGCCTGCCATCATCAAACCCGCCACCGCCACCGCGCAGGTGACTCAGGCGATGGTGAAATCCATCGTCGACAGCGGGCTGGTGCCGGACGGTGCCATCAGCCTGATCTGCGGCGGCGCCGGGGATCTGCTCGACCAGCTCGACAGCCAGGACGTGGTGACCTTTACCGGCTCCGCCAGCACCGGGCAAAGTCTGCGCGTGCACCCGAATATTGTGGCGAATTCCATTCCGTTCACCATGGAAGCCGACTCCCTGAACTGCTGCGTGCTGGGGGAAGACGTCACGCCGGAGCAGCCGGAATTTGCCCTGTTCATTCGGGAAGTGGTGCGCGAGATGACCGCCAAAGCCGGGCAGAAATGTACGGCCATTCGCCGCATTATCGTCCCGCAGAACCAGATTGACGCCGTGAGCCAGGCGCTGGTTGCCCGGCTGGAAAAGGTGGTGGTGGGCGATCCGGCGCAGGAAGGGGTAAAGATGGGGGCACTGGTCAACGCCGAACAGCGTGCGGACGTGCAGGAGAAAGTGGAGCAACTGATCGCCGCAGGCTGCCAGGTCCGCCTGGGTGGCAAAGCGGATTTGCAGGCCGCGGGCGCGTTCTACCCGCCGACCCTGCTGTTCTGCCCGCAGCCGGATGAAACTCCGGCAGTGCACTCAACCGAAGCCTTTGGCCCGGTCGCGACGCTGATGCCGTATCGCAACGCGCGCCACGCAATGCAGCTTGCCCGCGCGGGCGGCGGCAGCCTGGCGGGTACGCTGGTCACCGCAGACCTGGACATTGCCCGCCAGTTTATTACCGGTGCGGCGCGCGCCCACGGGCGTATTCAGATCCTCAACGAGGAAGCCTCGAAAGAGTCCACCGGCCACGGTTCCCCGCTGCCACAGCTGGTGCACGGTGGCCCGGGGCGCGCGGGCGGCGGCGAAGAGCTGGGCGGCCTGCGCGCGGTGAAGCACTACCTGCAGCGCACCGCCATTCAGGGCAGTCCGACCATGCTGGCCGCCATCGGCAAACAGTGGGTGCGTGGCGCAGCGGTGCAGGAAGATCGCGTGCATCCGTTCCGCAAATACTTTGAGGAGCTGCAGCCGGGCGACAGCCTGCTGACGCCGCGCCGCACCCTCACGGAAGCGGACATCGTGAACTTTGCCTGCCTGAGCGGCGACCACTTCTACGCCCATATGGACAAGATCGGCGCGGCAGAGTCGATCTTTGGCGAGCGCGTGGTGCACGGATACTTCCTGATTTCCGCCGCCGCGGGGCTGTTTGTTGATGCGGGCGTCGGGCCGGTCATTGCTAACTACGGCATGGAGAACCTGCGCTTTATCGAGCCGGTTAAACCGGGCGATACCATTCAGGTGCGTCTGACCTGCAAACGTAAAACGCTGAAGAAACAGCGTACCGCGGAGGAAAAACCGACGGGCGTGGTGGAGTGGGCGGTTGAGATCTTCAACCAGCACCAGCAGGCCGTGGCGCTCTACTCCATTCTGACGCTGGTGGCGCGCCAGCAGGGTGATTTCAGCTAAGTTCCCTGCTCCTCATCCTCTCCACAATGGCTGAGCGCTCTCAAGTAATGTGCAAGCAGAAGCAATAACGCTGCTTTTAGAATGGCTGAGGGCCTTCAGCGATGCCCTGGTCCGGCTGTAAATCGCTGAGGCGTTTGCCTTCCGGCCGGGGCGAGGCGCCGGGATGCGCCGAGAGGGCGGGCTTTACAGGGATGTTACCTCCGCCCGTACCCGATAAGCCGGAAGGAATAAGCCGAAGGTACCGCGCAGCGGCGATTTACCGCCGGGAGCCCGGGTCGCCAGGGTGGTGGCGACTGAGCCACCCTGGCACGTTCACAGGCCATATCGTTACAGAGTAGCTAGGAACATAAAGTGAACGGAATGACCACCAGTGCCGTATGTTCCCCCTCACCCCAGCCCTCTCCCTCAAGGGAGAGGGGGCCGTCTGTGCTGACATCATTTGTGGGGTTCCCTCAGCCTCAATGGGGAGGGGAAATGGCCCGGCATGTGATTTACCCCCGCTCTTTTTTTAACCTGGCAAGGCTGACAAATAATCTGGCAGATGCAGGCAAACGCTTTTCTCAGGCGCCTGTCAGGATAAGGCTGTCACAACACAATAAACACAACAAGATGAGGTCTACGATGGGAAGCAATTCTTCTTTTTCTGCCCGTAGAACGGCGCTGGCTATGGCCGTTGCGCTGTGTTGCGCCTGGCAATCCCCTGTTTTCGCCCACGGCAGTGAGGCGCATATGGTCCCGATGGACAAAACGCTGCAGGACTTTGGCGCCGACGTTCAGTGGGATGATTACGCACAGATGTTCACCATTGCAAAAGACGGCGCCTTTGTGAAGGTCAAACCGGGCGCTAAAACCGCCATCGTCAACGGTAAAACCCTCAAGCTCGAGGTGCCGGTGGTGATGAAAGGCAAGAAAGCCTTTATTTCCGATACCTTTATCAACGATGTTTTCCAGTCAGGCCTCGATCAGACCTTCCAGGTTGAGAAACGCCCTCACCCGCTAAACGCGCTGACGGCGGACGAAATTAAGCAAGCCGTTGAGATTGTCAAAGCCTCGGCGGATTTTAAACCGAATACCCGCTTTACCCAGATTGCCCTTGCTGAGCCAGAGAAAGCCAAAGTGTGGGACTTTGTGCTTAACGGTACGGCGGTGGATGCCCCGCGTCAGGCGAAGATCGTGATGCTCGACGGAAAGCACGTTATCGAAAGCCTGGTGGATCTGAAGGATAAAAAAATCCTGCGCTGGGAGCCTGTGAAAGACGCGCACGGCATGGTGCTGCTGGATGATTTCACCGCGGTTCAGCAAATCATCAACGACAGCACGGAGTTTGCCGAGGTGCTTAAAAAACACGGCATCACCGACCCGAAAAAAGTGATTACCACGCCGCTGACCGTCGGCTATTTCGACGGTAAAGATGGCCTGAAGCAGGAAGATCGCCTGCTGAAAGTGGTGAGCTATCTGGACGTTGGCGACGGCAACTACTGGGCGCACCCGATTGAAAACCTGGTGGCCGTGGTCGATCTTGAGCAGAAGAAAATCCAGAAGATTGAGGAAGGCGCCGTTGTTCCGGTTCCGATGACGCCGCGCCCCTACGATGGCCGCGACCGTATAGAGATGCCGAAAAAACCGCTCGACATCATTGAGCCGGAAGGCAAGAACTACACCATCACCGGCGATATGGTGCACTGGCAGAACTGGGATTTCCACCTGAGCCTGGACTCCCGCGTCGGCCCGATGATCTCAACCGTCACCTATAACGACAACGGCAAAAAACGCCAGATTATGTATCAGGGGTCGCTCGGCGGCATGATCGTTCCTTACGGCGATCCGGACGTGGGCTGGTACTTTAAAGCCTATCTCGACTCCGGCGACTACGGCATGGGCACCCTGACCTCACCGCTGGTACGCGGTAAAGACGTGCCGTCCAACGCCGTGATGCTCAATGAAACCATCCCGGATTACACCGGCGCGCCGATGGAGATCCCGCGCGCGATCGCCATTTTCGAACGCTACGCGGGCCCGGAATACAAGCACCAGGAGATGGGCCAGCCGAACGTCAGCACCGAGCGCCGCGAACTGGTGGTGCGCTGGGTGAGTACCGTGGGCAATTACGATTACATCTTCGACTGGGTGTTCCATGAAAATGGCACCATCGGCATTGACGCCGGCGCGACGGGTATCGAAGCGGTGAAAGGCGTGCAGGCGAAAACCATGCACGACGCCACCGCCAAAGACGATACAAAATACGGCACGCTGATCGACCATAACATCGTGGGCACCACGCACCAGCACATCTACAACTTCCGCCTTGATATGGACGTGGACGGCATCAACAACAAGCTGGTGGCCATGGATCCGGAAGTGAAGCCGAATACCGCCGGTGGCCCGCGCACCAGCACCATGCAGATCAATCAGTACGATATTGATACCGAGCAGCAGGCGGCGCAGAAATTCGACCCGGGCACGATTCGCCTGCTGAGCAACACCCGTAAAGAGAACCGCATGGGCAACCCGGTCTCGTACCAGATTATCCCTTACGCGGGCGGTACGCACCCGGTGGCGACCGGCGCGAAATTTGCCCCGGACGAGTGGATCTACCATCGCCTGAGCTTTATGGACAAACAGCTGTGGGTGACCCGTTACCACCCGGATGAACTTTACCCGGAAGGAAAATTCCCGAACCGCTCCGTGCACGACACCGGCCTGGGTCAGTACAGCAAAGATAACGAGTCGCTCAACGATCAGGACGATGTTGTCTGGATGACCACCGGCACCACCCACGTGGCACGCGCGGAGGAGTGGCCGATCATGCCGACGGAATGGGTGCATACCCTGCTTAAACCGTGGAACTTCTTCGACGAGACGCCAACGCTCGGGAAAAAGAAAGACGAACAGAAATAAATAACGCACCGGGCGCAATGCCCGGTTTTTCATCTATTTACTTGCTGAATGCCTCTCCCCGATTATAGTTATTTCTACCTCGTTTATTCCCATTGCATTTCTTGAACCACTTTCAGCCAGGACACGAAGTTTCCACGAACGACGTAATACACCACTGAGAGGTTAGGATGAAATTCAATTTGATCGTCAGGAGTCTTGCTCTGGCTGGACTTGTTATTTCCGTTAGCTCCGCGTATGCCGCAGAAGCCCCGAAGGATGCCACGGCCGCAACGCAACAAGCCAATAACGCCCTGTTTAATCAGCTTCCTTTCTCCGATAACACCGATTTTACGGACGCCCATAAAGGCTTTATTGCCCCTATTCCTCAGGAAATTATCAAAGGGGAAAAAGGCAATATCATCTGGAACCCGCAGCAGTATTCGTTTATTAAAGAAGGCGATAAAGCACCGGACTCCGTTAATCCAAGCTTATGGCGTCAATCTCAGCTGATTAATATTAGCGGCCTGTTTGAAGTGACCGACGGCGTATATCAGATCCGAAATCTTGACCTGTCAAATATGACCATCATTGAAGGGAAAGACGGTATTACCGTGGTTGACCCGCTGGTGTCGGCAGAAACGGCGAAGGTCGGGATGGATCTCTATTTTAAACATCGCGGCAAGAAACCGGTCGTCGCCATCATTTATACCCACAGCCACGTTGACCACTATGGCGGCGTGCGCGGCGTGGTGGATGAAGCGGACGTGAAGTCCGGTAAAGTGAAGGTCTACGCGCCTGCCGGGTTTATGGAAGCGGCCGTTGCCGAGAATATCATGGCGGGTAATGTGATGAGCCGCCGCGCCAGCTATATGTATGGCAACCTGCTGAAGCCAGATGCCAAAGGTCAGGTGGGTGCCGGTCTTGGGACAACAACCTCCGCCGGGACGGTCACGCTGATTGCCCCGACCAATATTATCGAGAAAGATGGGCAGAAAGAGGTAATCGACGGCCTGACCTACGACTTTATGCTTGCGCCTGGCTCCGAAGCGCCATCGGAAATGCTCTGGTATATCGAAGAGAAAAAAGTCATTGAATCCGCAGAGGACGTGACCCACACTCTGCACAACACCTACTCGCTGCGCGGAGCGAAAATCCGCGAGCCGCTGCCGTGGTCGAAATACATTAACCAGGCGATTGTGCGCTGGGGTGATAAGGCCGAAATCATCATGGCACAACACCACTGGCCGACCTGGGGCAACGAAAACGTGGTCAAACTGCTGAAAAGCCAGCGTGACCTCTATCGTTACATCAACGACCAGACGCTGCGTATGGCGAACGAAGGGTTGACGCGCGACGAAATTGCCGCGAACTTTACGCTCCCGGATTCACTGGCCCATACCTGGGCTAACCGCGGCTACTACGGCTCGGTGAGCCATGACGTCAAAGCCACCTACGTGCTGTATCTGGGCTGGTTTGACGGCAACCCGGCGACGCTGGATGAGCTGCCGCCGGAAGAAGGCGCGAAGAAATTCGTTGAGTATATGGGCGGCGCGGATGCCATCCTGAACAAGGCGAAAACCGACTTCGACCAGGGGAACTACCGCTGGGTGGCGCAGGTGGTGAGTAAAGTGGTCTTTGCCGATCCAAACAATCAGGCGGCACGTAACCTGGAAGCGGATGCGCTGGAACAGCTTGGCTATCAGGCTGAATCCGGCCCGTGGCGTAACTTCTACCTGACCGGTGCGCAGGAGTTGCGTAACGGCGTGGTGAAAGGTCCAACGCCGAATACCGCCAGCCCGGATACGGTACGCGCGATGACGCCAGAGATGTTCTTTGACTACCTGGCAGTCCATATCAATGGCCAGAAAGCCGGTGAGGCTAAATCGGTGTTTAACATTGATTTGGGCAGCGATGGCGGGAAGTACAAACTCGAGCTGGAAAATGGCGTGCTGAACCACACGGCGAACGCAGAAGCAAAAGATGCGGATGCGACGCTGACGCTCAACCGTGACACCCTGAATAAAATCATTCTCAAGGAAGTGACGCTGAAACAGGCTCAGGACAGCGGAAATGTCAAAATAAGTGGCGACAGCGCGAAACTTGATGCCATGCTTAGTTACATGGATAAGTTTGATTTCTGGTTTAACATTGTGACACCGTAACGGTGCATGCAAAAGGGCGGTTCGTCCGCCCTTTCCTGCTTCACGTGTTCGCCAGACAGGGTAAAAAGCGTCAATGGAAAAAAGAAAAAAACCGAGACTTGAACGGGCAACCTGGCCAACGCGCCATGCCATGGTCATGCACGGGCTGGCGATGAACCTGCCGTGGCTGGCCTTCGTCAATATCAGCTTCGCGGTGATGATCCTGCTGCGACACGTTCTGCTTAAGGCCAGCGATCCCCTTTATCCCCACTCGCCGCAGCTGACGAGAATGGTCGATGCCTCCATGCTTGGCATTATCATCCTCTCAGCAGCGCTGATCCTGATGGCCTGGCGGCGTATCGCCGGTATCAGCGTGGTCTTGTTTATCTGTAGCGCCATCTGGTCGGTCTCCTGCTTCTGGTTTATCACCCAGCTGCTGCTGCCTCACGTCTGGCCGCTGTGCGTCATTTTATTACTCGCCGGCTTAACGGCGCTCTATTTTTATCCTGAAGGGCTGCTCGCCTTTGTGCTCCCGCTCTGGATCACCCTGCCGATAGCAAGCTGGATACGGAACGATGGCCTCAACCTTCACTTCGTCGTCATCTGGAGCGTCTTTACGCTGATCCTGATCTGCGGGCGTTTCATTCTGTTGAGCTGGTTTGACGAGGCCTGGCGGCGTAATCAGCAAAATCAGCTGCTGATCTCCAGACTGGATGCGCTGGCGCATCAGGATCCGTTAACCAAAACCGCCAATCGCCGGAAAATGGAGGTGGTGCTGGAAAACGCGGTTGAGCAGAAGAAAACCTTCTCGGTGATTATGCTGGATATCGATTACTTCAAGCTCTACAACGACACCTACGGGCACCAGGCAGGCGACGACTGTCTGACCCGCGTGGCGCGGGTGCTGAAGCAGTCGGTGCGCACACCTGACGATGTGGTGTCGCGCTACGGCGGCGAGGAGTTCGTGGTCATTCTCTTCAATTGCCCGGAAAACATCGCGGAAAAGGTTGCCCTGCGTATTCAGGACGGCCTGCGCGCGGAAGCCATACCACACAGCGCGTCAACCGTTAGCGACCATGTCACCGTGAGCATGGGGATTGCGAGCATGGCGGAGGGGTTAGCAGGCACCGAGATCATCGCCCGCGCCGATGCTGCGCTGTATCGGGCCAAGGAGGCCGGGCGGGATCGAGTATGCCGGTGAGAACGGCGGCTATTCCGCATGACGCTCGGCGATCCATTTGCGGTATTGACCGGGCGACATGCCCGTCACCCCCGTAAAAGCGCGCCTGAATGCCGTGTCGTCAGCGTAACCGCAAGCGCTGGCAATCTCCGTTATTGCGTACCCCGGTTGCTCCAGGAGACGCATTGCCTTTTCAATGCGCATGCGCGTCAAAAAGTTTTTAGGGCTTTCATTCATCTCCTCCGCCATTTTTCGGTGAAGGGTACGAGTGGTCATATTCAGCGCCCGGGCAAGCTGTTCTACGGTAATCGCCGGATTTTCATACCGGACGATATGTTCCGCTTTCATTATCATCGGATGGACTGAATTTAAAAAACCTGCTGGCGCGTAAACCTGCTGAGATAACGGCTGGCTGTCAGCCACGGCCATATCGGCCGTCAGACGCGCCAGCTTCTGCCCGGCGTGCAGACGGATGATATGCAGCGCCAGGTCAACCCACGAGAGCGGGCCACCGGATGTGATAACCCGTGCATCCTGCACCAGCGCTTTACCCCAGACAGGTTTGCTCAGCGGATAACGCTGGCGGAAAGTATGGTAAAGCCACCAGGTCGTCGTGCATGCCCGGCCATTGAGGATCCCCGCCTCGGCGAGAACCAACCCACCGGCACAGGCTCCCGCAAGCATCGCGCCTTTATCATACTGGCCGCGCAGCCATGCGCCAGCCTCAAGGACGGCCTCTGGCGAGACCGGGCGTTTCTGCTCGTCAAGCTTCATCCCGCAGGCAATCACGAGATCGAAGGTTCCTCCGGTAACAAAGCTCGCTTCGGCCTCGATCGGCCGCCCCTGCGCGTCCGGGACCGGTTTTCCTTCCGCCGTGATGATGACCGCCTCAAAAGGCGAAATGCCCTCGCCGTCCGGCTGCTGGGCAATCACTTCGTTAGCCAGCCAGAACATGTCGCAGAGCCCAGCCACGGCGGATTTCATGCTTCCGGGTAACGCTAAAATGGCAATTCTCATGATTCAGGCCTGAGTAAAATGTCTGATTTCGTATGTTAACAGTCATTTCAGACACTACAAGCCTCTTTGCGTCTCTCGTTACACTGTGATTCAACGTCTCTCAGGAAATTACGTCACGCTTATGAAACCGACACGCTTGCCCGTTCTTCTTTCCTTGCTTTGCATGGCTGCATCGCAGTCTGTGCAGGCGCGGATTAATAACATCATCCTCGTGCATGGTGCCTTTACCGATGGTTCCGTCTGGCAGGAAGTGATAGGCCGTTTGCAGACCCGGGGCTACCACGTCACGGCAGTGCAAAACCCTCTGACTTCGCTTGAAGAGGACGTCGCCGCCACAGAGCGTGTCATCGACCGTCAGCAAGGGGACGTAGTGCTTGTTGGCCACTCCTGGGCCGGCGCGGTCATCACTCAGGCAGGCAATAACCCGAAGGTGAAAAAACTGGTTTTTCTCTCCGCCCTTGCCCCCGACAGCGGTGAATCGGTTACCTCTCTTCTTACCCGCCTCAACGCCCCGATGGCCGACATGCGCCCGGATAAAAAAGGGTTAATCTGGCTGGACGATCCTGCTGCCTATCAGCGCACGATGGCCAACGATCTGCCCCTCAAACGCGTAAAACTGCTGACGGCAACGCAGCAGCCTATCGCGGCAAGCGCCTTCAGCGAGAAGGTAGAACATGCAGCATGGCGTGAAAAACCCTCATGGTATCTGATAACCGAAGAGGATCGCGCCCTCTCTCCCGGTATCCAGCAGCAGCTCGCCGGCACCATGAACGCCACCGTCCTGCGTATTAAGAGCAGCCATATGTCGATGATTTCCCACCCGCACGCCGTGAGTCAGTTTATCGAACAAGCAACCCAAACCGACGCAAAGGAAACAGAGAAATGAATATCCTGCATATAGATTCAAGTATTAACGGCGAGTTCTCACTTTCACGTCAGCTGACGGCAGAGGTGGTTCGCCAGATCGCGTCAGAGAAGGTGGTCTATCGCGACGTCGTTAAAACCCCCATCGCCCATCTCACCGGCACCGTTGCTGCTGGGTTCCGGCCGCTGCGGATAGCCACCGATGCGACGGCTGAAGATGTCCGCGAACACGCGCTGTCCGGGGAACTTGTGAACGAATTTCTCAATAGCGACCTCATCGTGATAGGTGCGCCTATGTATAACTTCTCCGTCTCAACTCAGCTTAAAGCCTGGTTAGATCGACTCGCCCAGCCGGGAAAAACCTTTAGCTATACCCCGACGGGCCCGGTGGGGCATGCGACCGGCAAGAGGATTATTGTCGTTTCAACCCGCGGCGGGATATATCACGGTACGCCAATCGAAGACATGGATTTTCAGGAGAGGTACCTGCAGCGATTCTTTGGTTTTCTGGGTATCGACAGAGTGGAATTTGTCCGTGCTGAAGGGGCTACGCGCAGTGAAGAAGTCAGGACTAAAGGCGTTGCGCAGGCGTTTGACGCTATTCCATCGGTCATTGCCGCAGCATTGAAATAGCCGCCGGGTTAAAGCCTGCCGGGTAACCGCAGCGTTACCCGGCAATGTTTTTAATACCGCACGCACACCGACTTGGTTTCACACCAGCCGTCCAGCCAGTCCGGACCAAAGTCACGCCCCGTACCGGACTGCTTCATGCCGCCGAACGGCAGGTTGGCGTCGATCAGCGTATGGCTGTTTACCCAGACGGTGCCCGCCTGCAGCCGGTCGGTATACTCCAGCGCCTTGCTGATATTTTGCGTCCAGACGCTGGCCGTCAGGCCATAGTCGCTGTCGTTTGCCAGCTGAAGCGCCTCTTCACCGTCGGCGACGCGCACCACGTTGACCACCGGGCCAAACACCTCTTCGCGGGTCAGGCGCAGCGAGGCATCCGGGTTCACCACCAGCGTAGGCGCAACGTAATAGCCTTTGCCTTCCGGCCCCCGGTTACCGACGATTAGCTCCGCGTTGCGCGACTTCGCCTCATCAAGGAAGGTCTGCACCTTGTCACAGTGGGCGCGCGACACCAGCGGGTTGATAAACGCCTCCGGCGACATGCCCGGCCCGACGCTCAGGGATTTCACCGCCTGCTCAAACCCGCTGACCAGCGTGTCAAACAGCGGCGCTTCAATATAGATGCGCGAGCTCGCCGCGCACACCTGCCCCTGGTTCAGGAAGCTGCCGGTCATCAGGCCTTCGATCACCCACGCCGGGTCGGCGTCTTTCAGTACAATAGCCGGGTTTTTCCCGCCCAGCTCCAGGGTCACGCCGGTTAGCGTGTCCGCCGCCGCACGGGCAATTTGCTTACCCGTCGCCGTTGAGCCGGTGAAGCTCACCTTTGCAATATGCGGATGCGAGGTCAGCGCTGCGCCACACACCGCGCCGCTCCCGGTCACCACGTTGAACACCCCGTCCGGGATGCCCGCTTCGCTGGCCAGTTCCGCTACGCGCAGCATGGTCAGCGGCGTGGTTTCTGACGGCTTGATGACGATAGAGCAGCCCGCGGCCAGCGCAGGCATCACTTTCCACATCCCGATCATCAGCGGGAAGTTCCAGGGCACAATCCCGGCCACCACGCCAACCGGCTCTTTACGCGTCCACGCCTGATAGCGGGCGCCCTGCGGCAGCGGGATGGAAAGGTCGAGGGTCTTACCCGTAATTTTGGTGGTCAGCCCGGCGGTATAGCGCATCCAGTTCAGGGTGCAGCTGACTTCAAACATGCGGGAAATGTTAATGGATTTCCCCTGCTCCAGCGTTTCAAGCTGGGCCAGCTCTTCGCTGTGCTGTTCCACCAGATCGGCGAAATGGAGCAGGATCCGCTCGCGCTCCGCCGGGAGTTTTCCGGCCCAGCTGCGGGCGACAAACGCGCGCCAGCCGGACATGACGGCACGGTCAACGTCGTCGACGCTGGCATCGGCAGTCGAGGCAATGACTTCGCCCGTGGCCGGGTTGTAGACGTTCAGCCGCTTTTCACTGTCCGATGCGGCCTGACGCCCTTCAATCCACAGGCCATGCTGTCGGTCTAAAAATTGTTGTACGGCAGGCTGAATGGCCACCTGTGATTCAGACATAGGATACTCCTTCGTTATTCTTCGCAGGGTGTCCATCCAGTCTAAGTGGGGTTTTGCATTCTCGCTTTTGTCTCTGTGACATTCGCTTTGCCACCTGTGACAGGCTCCGCAAATCGCGATAATTGCCGCTTATATCGCTGTTACCGGTGAGTGTTCTTTCCTATAGTCAGCCTCATAGCTCTGACAAAATGCAACACAAATGTAACAATGCGAAAACGTTGACGGTGCAGTGAGAGAAACGATGGCGTGTGCAAGCGAGCAGGAACAGTATCAGCAGTGGCTGGCGCAAATTAACCAGGTTTGCGGGCGTTTTAACGCGCAGCCCACCGAGGGAAAATTCTACGGCGAGCTGGAGACCAGCTATGCGCGCAGCCTGAAGCTCAGTACCGTGACCGCAGGCGGCGTTAATCTGTTCCGCTCCCGTCAGGAGATCACGCAGAGTAACGATGCCTGGTTCTATACCGTGTTCCAGCTAGAAGGCAGCGCGGAAATTGAACAGGATGACCGTCGCGCGCTACTCAGGACCGGTGATATCACGCTGATTGACGCGTCGCGTCCCTGCTCGATCAACTGGCGGGAAAAGTCCCGCCAGATTTCGCTGCTGGTTCCCCGTCAGATAATTGAGCAGCAGTGTCGTTTCCAGGAGATAAGCTGCGCGACCGCCCTTTCGCGCACCTTGCCCACGGTACAGCTGAGCCATCGCCTGCTGATGGAGAGCATGAGCAATCCCGACCTGAGTGACCGCGAAAGTGAAGCGGCGCTCGAGGCGATGATCTGTCTGCTTCGTCCCGCTTTCCAGCAGCGTGAAATCATTCAGCCGCGCAAGGAGCGCCAGTTCCAGCATGTGGTGGCGCTGATTGACGACCATATTCAGTCTGAATCGCTGCGCCCGGAATGGATTGCCGCCGAGAGCGGTATGTCCGTGCGCAGCCTCTACCGCATGTTTGCCGAGAAAGGGCTGGTGGTGGCGCAGTACATCAAAAACCGTCGTCTGGATCTCTGCGCGCAGGTCCTGCGCGCTGCCGGTGATGATGAAAAGCTGGCGGGCATTGGCTACAGCTGGGGGTTCACCGACCATAGCCATTTTTCAACGGCGTTTAAGCAGCGTTTTGGCGTCTCGCCTGGTGAATACCGCAGGCGCTACCGCTAGCTACTTTTTGAGCCATTTTCCGTTAATGCCCTTCACGTATTCGCCCGGCTGCGCGCGGGCAACCAGTTTCTGCCCTGCCATTTTGGCCACTTCATCGACCGGCAAATTATTGCTGTCAGCCAGCTTCTGGTAGTTTTCCGTGCGCGCCGCGTTGATGCGATTAACCAGCGCCAGCGTTTCCGCGTCCTGTTGAACCGGGGCAAGATAACCGCTGAGGGTTTCCCCCACGCGCCCCTGGGCCCGGGCATCGTTTAAGGTCAGCGCAGCTGCCTGCACGTTCATCCCCAGCGCCAGCAAAATCAGAGCTACTCGTTTCATGGCGTCCTCAGAACAGATCGCTGCGCGATTTCAGCAGGGTTTCAACATCTTTATCGACCTTGATGTGGATCTCATGTTCGATTTTGACATTCATATTGATGGTAATCGGCTCCTTTGGCGCAGCGACTTCAATACGCGGCGTACAGCCGGACAGTAGCGCGGCAACGGCAACGGTGAGCACACCAGCCATCTTTTTCATTGTTGTTCCTCACTTTCCTTGCCAGTCGAACTGCGGGGAGCAGGTATCGCCGCATGTTGCTCAAACCAGGTTTGCAGGTTGTCCCCAAAACGCAGACTGCGCCAGAGGGTAAAGACATTCTCGTCGTGGGTATAGTTCAGGTTGACGGAGCTGCTTTTGCCATCGACCCGGCTGGTCCCCTTGATGGTCGCCTGCATGGTTAATTCACCCAGGTTATCTAAATTGATTCTCGTCCACGAACGCGAAATTTCCATATAGCGGAGCCAGTTAATCGCGGCACCCGCAGCCATATTATCTTTCACGATGGCGTCGGCCGTATCTTTGTCGATGCGCAGCGTCATGGGCCCCGGGTTGGTCAGCCAGCCATCTTTAATGATCCATTTTTCGTTGTCCAGCCAGAACGGCAGTGCCCCGCTCACCGGCCCTGACATGGCAAACTGCTTCGGATTGACGGCGCTAATCAGCTCGCTCGAAGAGATATTGTCCACCCGCAGCAGGGCCGGATCGTGCTGCGGCATCCGCAGCTGCTGCATGGTGATCTTCCCGCCGAGGGTTTCCACCTTCACGTTGGTGAGCAGCAGAGGACTGTCCTCCGTCCAGGGATAATCGCCCTGTAAATCTGCAGTAATGTTGCGCGCGGTCACCAGGTTTTCCACTTCGCCGATGCGCAACGTGACCGGACCGCGCGTGCCGAGGGACCAGGTTCCCTCGCTGAAGCGGAACGGCAGCACAAAGTCGACGCCGTTAATCTGGTTGTCCGGCATCCAGGCGCTGCCGGATTTCAGCACGCCGTGCCCGCCCGCTTCAAAGCCCTGATCGGCCGCCGCCGAGAAGGCGACCTGCGCATAAAGCTCCCCGTCGCGCAGCGTCATTTTCCAGTCCGGCGGGATCAAAGGCTGGAATACGGTGAGGGACTGTTTCGGCCACCAGGCCTGCCCGCGCAGGCGCACGCCATCCCAACGACCGTTCACCTGTACCGGACCGATTTTGTCCGCATGGAGGTCGCCCTTAAACTGAAAAATTGTCGGGTCGGTGCCGTCGACGCTGAAGGTCAGGACCGAGGGCGGCAACACGCTGCCGCCGGAGAAACGGGTTTGTCCTGCATTGAGCGACAGCGCGCCGCTGAAGGCCGGTTTTTCGGCATCGCGCAACCAGCGTACCGGCTGATCCAGCACCAGACGCGGCTTGCTGACCTCCATCGTGCCGTACTGGAGCTTGTCAAAACCGGTGGAGAGCGCCGTCAGCTCAATAAGGTTGTCGCGCCACTCGCCTTTCCCGGCGACATCCCAGCGGGCATGCATCGGCGTAAAACCGCCTTTTCCCCAGTAGCGCCACTGCCACAGGCCGTTATCAGGTAAAAAGTCATTGGCCTGGCCGTCCAGGTGGAGTTCAAAATCACCCATCTCGTTTTCATGGGCGCGCAGAATCGCCTGTAAACGACCGTCCACGCCCTTCTGCGTCAGCTTCACGCCCGCCAGCGGCCAGCGGATTTCATCGATATCGAGCGAATTGATGATGCGCCCGCGCGAGCGGAGCAGCGCGCCCGGCTCAAAGGCCAGCTGCGGTTCATACAGGCTGCCGGTCAGCGTAGCGGGCAATTTGGCGTAAAGAATGAGATCGTTTTGCTTCGCCTCGCCGCTGAGATGCAGGGGCATGTCGCTGTTTTCCATACTGAGCCTGCCGGGCCCAATATTCAGTACCGCGTTGCCTTTCCCCGCATCGCCGTGCGTCAGCACATTCAGTCGTCCGGTCAGGGTTGTTTTCTCCAGCCCCTGCTGCCAGTTGTCTGCACGAAGGGACACCCGCCCGCTCAGCGGCATACCCGAGAGATCCCAGTTCCAGCGCCCGTCGCTGATGTTCAGCTGCTCCGCCGTGATCTGCCACGGCAGGTCGAGCAGCGGATCGGGGTTGTCCCGCGCCATCACCACCAGCTGTCCCTGATTCTCTTCCCAGTCCAGATCGGCGTCGACCAGGGACGTTAACTGTGGCACGTTAAAGGTCGCCACCGCGTGGCCTTTCACCGGCACGCCGTCCGGAACCAGCGGCAAAGTAAACTCGCCCACCAGCTTAATCGGCTGCGGCTGGTCCGGGAGCTGTACATCAAACTGGCTGACCGAGAGCGTTTGGCCGCGAAGCGTGCCTTTAATGCTGACCTGCTCGCCTTTATAGGCGATCTCCTGGCTGGACGGGGTCAGCGACGCATTAAGCTCACCCTGCCACTGCTGCCAGGGCGACAGCGTCAGGCGGTGAACCGTAAGCCAGGTATTGGGCAATACCGCCTGCCACTGGGCCAGCGTTTTGGGAGCAACCGTTGACGGCGCGGACTGGGGAATTTTGCTCAGGCAAACGGAGTTAAGATCCAGCGCGCCGATATCCAGCTTCCAGCGGCTGGGATGTGACAGCGTCACGTTATCGATGCGGGCAATTTCGCAGTCTTCAACCAGATAGCGAAGATCGGGGATCACCAGCGCGTGGCGAGTCAGTTTCGGACTCTCTTCGAAAGCGATGCGCGTCCCGACGGGCAGCCAGATCCCGGCGAGCGTCGGTACCCACTGGGCGAGCGTCATCAGCAGCGTCAGCGGCAACAATATGAACAGCAGTAAAAGCGCAAGAGCGGCTTTGTATTTACCCTTCATGGGCAGTTAATATCCTGATTTAGCAAAAGAATTAAGCCGGCAGTGCCGATCATTGTCGCATGTTTAGCTGGTCAGTTGAAGTCAAAGCCAGGTTTAAGAATAGATGCTGTAACGTTAAGTTGCGAAACTAGGGCCTGTTCCGAGGCAACGCCAGAAGGTAAAGCATGGCGAATATCAACGACCCCCAATACACCGAGTTGTACCGCCAGGGATCAAAATCAATAAGTAAAAATGCGCGAACAAACTCATAGCCGTTGGCAAAAACGTTAATTTGAATGGCAGCAATGGCTATCACAAACAGCGTATAAGCAATGAACAGTGGATATTTCCGGAGCCGGTTAACTTTCAATTTCCCGAAGTACAATAAGAAGAAAATCACAATAGAAACAATAAAATAGCATAAAGCAGGCAGCATCGGCGGAGATAAGGACAATTCCAATTGTTGAGACATGCATCATTCTCCCTCTTTATCAGAAACTCACCCAGTTTCTGATATCGTCCCATCACATCAGGAAGGATTGCAGTTTTCGCACCCTCTTGCCATTCTTTAACGTAATTCAGACAGGCGTTTCTCGCATCCTCTACCCACTTCATTTTCCGCTATATGTCCTGATCAGATCCGCGCCGAAGATTTCTCGTAGTAAGAATATCATGGAGTTAGGGTGCACATATGCTCTAGAATAATTGATAGAACTTATTGAATTCAATAATATTTTATAAATTGTAAGATAATTTTAATCATGCTAACGTGAATGCAAAATCACTGGAGAAAGTCTTATGAAACTCGCGGTATACAGCACAAAGCAGTACGACAAAAAGTATCTGCAACATGTTAACGAGGCTTACGGGTTTGAGCTTGAATTTTTCGACTTTCTGCTGTCCGAAAAAACCGCCAAAACGGCGCACGGCTGTGAAGGCGTCTGCATTTTCGTAAACGATGACGGCAGTCGTCCGGTGCTGGAAGAGTTGAAAAAACAGGGGGTGAAGTACATCGCCCTGCGCTGTGCGGGCTTTAATAACGTGGATCTCGATGCGGCAAAAGAGCTGGGTCTGAAGGTGGTTCGCGTTCCGGCGTACTCCCCGGAAGCGGTCGCGGAACATGCGATTGGCATGATGATGTCCCTCAACCGTCGTATTCACCGCGCTTATCAGCGTACCCGTGACGCCAACTTCTCGCTGGAAGGGCTGACCGGCTTTACCATGTACGGCAAAACCGCTGGCGTGATCGGCACCGGTAAAATTGGCGTGGCTACCCTGCGCATTCTGAAAGGCTTTGGCATGCGTCTGCTGGCATTCGATCCGTACCCAAGCGCCGCAGCGCTGGATCTGGGCGTGGAGTACGTTGACCTGCCGACGCTGTTCTCGCAGTCCGACGTGATCTCCCTGCACTGTCCGCTGACGCCGGAAAACTACCACCTGCTCAATCAGGCGGCGTTTGACCAGATGAAAGATGGCGTGATGATCATCAACACCAGCCGCGGCGGACTGGTTGACTCTCAGGCCGCAATCGAAGCGCTGAAAACCCAGAAAATTGGCGCGCTGGGGATGGACGTGTATGAGAACGAACGCGATCTGTTCTTTGAAGATAAGTCTAATGATGTCATCCAGGACGACGTGTTCCGTCGCCTCTCTGCCTGCCATAACGTCCTGTTTACCGGACATCAGGCGTTTCTGACTGCCGAAGCCCTGATCAGCATTTCGGAAACCACGCTGGGCAATCTTCAGCAGTTAGAAAAGGGTGAGCCGTGCCCTAACGAACTGGCTTAAGTGCTAAGCCGGGTGGTGGCTAAGCCTCACCCGGCGCGTTTGTTTCCCAACTGCGGTGCGCAACGCGCCACCAGATCAGAACGGCGGCCAGCGCAATCGCGCTCAGGACACTGAATGCCGTCGCAAACGAGTAATGACCGGCGATCGTCCCGGTTAACGCCGGGCTCATGGATGCCCCAACCCCCTGCATCAGCATCACCACACTCTGCCCGGCATTGACGTGCCCGCTTCCGCGCAGCAGCACCACAATAAACGACGGTACGACGACACCGAGGATCCCGGCGGCCAGGCCGTCGAGAATTTGTACCGGGATCATCATTAACGGCGCGTCCGTGGATGCCGCCAGCGCCGCGCGTACCGGCATGACCAGCAGCGCCAGCATAATTAAGCGCCAGTAGCCAAAATGTTCGATCCGGCGCGAAGCCCAGATGGCGACGGGGATCATCACGGCCTGCGAGATGATGACGGTACCCGCCGCGTACAAACCGGGGTTGATCGTGGCGGGTGCCGCAGCCACCCTCATGCTCAGCATCGGTAATAGCGCGGCGTTCGCCAGGTGGAACAGCAGCAGCGTCAGCCCGGTCACAAACAGCGCCCGGTTTTTCATCAGCATCGCAAAACCGGGGACCGGCAGGCTCGCTGAAGAGGACAGCCCGCGCGCCGCGTCGTTATCGATATCGCTGTTGCGAATGGCAAGCAGCGCACACAGCGTTAGCAGCGTGGTACAGGTCATCAGCAGGAAAATCCCGCCCACGCCCCAGTACCAGGCAATTCCGCCTGCAATCAGAGCGGTCATGAAATTGCCGCCGTGATTGAACGCCTCGTTTCTGCCCATCTGCGCGCTGAACCCACCCTGTCCGGTCAGCCCCAGCGTAATCCCGGCGATCAACGGCCCGACAAATGCCGCACAGATACCGGTGACGATTTGCGACACGGCGACCACGCCGCTCTGCTGGCTAAACCAGAGCAGAAGCGTGCTTAGTGTGATCAGAATGCACAGCAGCGCGAGCACAGCACGCTTATTGCGGGAGGTGTCGGTGATGAACCCCGCCGGCAGCGTGGCCAGTAACCCCGCCAGCCCG
Source organism: Enterobacter pseudoroggenkampii (assembly GCF_026420145.1). NCBI lineage: Bacteria > Pseudomonadati > Pseudomonadota > Gammaproteobacteria > Enterobacterales > Enterobacteriaceae > Enterobacter > Enterobacter pseudoroggenkampii. The sequence goes on along the minus strand of NZ_JAPMLV010000001.1, from coordinate 1,307,407 downwards.
CCGGCCGTCATCAGGATGCCAATATCATCAGGGGTCCAGTGGCGTTCGGTCAGAAAAATACCGAGAAAAGGCCCCAGGCCATCGCGGACATCCGCAATGAAAAAACTTGTCAGGCATAACGCCCGCAGCGAACGAAGAGACATACATCCTGCCTTTGTCTGTTATCGCCTGTAAAAAAGGAAATGTAGTATACCGGGTATTTTTGAAAATCAGATGACGTCTTAAAAAATATGTCTTCCGAACTTAAACAATTCATAACGGACGTTGTTTTTTCACTTTACTCATTATCGACCCTGACTATACTGGCAATAAATTTTCACAGGAGTCCTTCGTTGGAAAGTTATTTTATCGTCGATACGAAGGTAAGCTGACGCGATTTTTTCGCTGCTTACCTTTACGGTGGGCAGCAATCCTCTTTACGTGATTGCATCCCAATACATTAAGAACGACCAAATTTGTGGGGCATCACGATGTTCATGTTTAATCATTCACTCTTTCCGCCACCCTCGCGCTGACATGCTTTGCGTTTTAACGGCGTCATACTGTGCTTTGTGAAGCACTGACGCTTATCGTTTAATCATGTTAACAGGCGACAGGCTGATGTTCCCTTATATCTCTCATCTGCTCGCAGCGATGCTGCTGGGCGCAATTATCGGCGCGGAAAGACAGTGGCGCCAGCGTATGGCCGGGCTTCGTACCAATGCACTGGTTGCGACGGGCGCTGCCGTGTTTATTTTAAGTTCCATCTCGACGTCACCCGATAGCCCGGGACGCATTGCAGCGCAGATCGTCTCCGGAATAGGTTTCCTTGGCGCTGGCGTCATTATGCGTGAAGGAATGAATATTCGTGGTCTAAATACCGCCGCAACGCTATGGTGTTCGGCCGGAATTGGTGTGCTGTGCGGCTTAGGTCAATTCTGGAATGCCGGTATGGCCAGCGTGATTATTCTTTGTGCCAACATATTGCTTCGCGAAGCTGCGCAACGGATTAATCAACTGCCCGCGCTCCATGAAGGCGAAAAATGCTATGTCCTGAAAATCACCTGCAATGATGAGCATGAAGATGCGGTCCGACAGAGCGTGGTAAACATGGCGAAAGAGTTGACCTTAAGCCTGAAATCCATTTATTGCGATACGGCGCAAGCAGAAGGTAAAACTGAAATTCGGGCCGAGGTGATGACCCGGGAGGAATACGGGAAATTACTCGATCTGATTATGGGTAATATCGGCGGGAATAAAATTATCGCGTCCGTCAGCTGTCACGCAATTTAAGTCTATTACCGGGCATTACGCCCGGTATAACCTTTCCGTTTTGCACGGCCTCTGACAATAACGCGGAGAGCTTCATAAGGCAGCACTGATTTTAGCCAGACGTTTCATCATCTCCGTCGTCAGGCTAAGCTGCTCGCTGCCCATTAGTTGGGACAACTCCTGCTTAGCGGATTGCCATACCGGCATGACCTCTTCAAGCAGACGCCAGCCTTCAGCTGTCAGCGTGAGTCGTTTTCCGGCACGTCCACGGCCTCCAGCCGAGTCAATAATGCCCCGGGATTCCAGACTACGGATATTACGACTCAGTGTTGTCGCATCCACTCCTGCTCTGGCGGCGAGTTCCGCAACGGTTTCATTAGGAGAACCCCCGATGCCAACCATCAGACTGAACTGCTCAGCGGTCAGATCAAACGGTCTGAAGCAGGCGTTGTAATAGCGCGTAATAGCCCGAGCGGTAGCGCGCGCCTGAAACGCCGGACAGACCTCCGGAATGCTCTCCAACAGCGCCACATCAATGTTGTTCATCATTTCATCTCGACAAGCAATGCTAAAGTTAATACTGTATATACACTATTTATACTGCTTGAGGAACCATTATGCCTGCCTTTGTTCATATCAACTTACGGGTCATTGACCCTGCCAGACAGGCCAGCCTGGCCCCTCGCTTCACGTCGGCATTAGAGGAAGCAGGCGGAAAAATTGTCCATTTTGGAGCTGTCGCACAGGTACTGGAAGGGGAAGTAGCGCCGTTACCCTATGCAGGCATTTTTGAATTCCCGACGTTAGATCAGGCCATTGCCTTCTATCATTCGGAAAAATATGCGCCGATTAAGGCTGAACGCCAGCTCGCCCAGGAAGCAAGAATGTTCATTGTCACGACGGAATGACAGGCAGGTTCAACTGTACCTAAATCACAGAACCGAAATTTGTCCCCGTTATGAAAGCCTGCTCTCTGTTTTGCTGGAAATAACGGTTTACCCTGAGCTGTGCAAAAAACACTCAGGAGGGACACATGTACAATTCAATTTTGGTTCCCATTGATATCTCCGAGGATAGCCTGACGCACATGGTTATCCCCTTCGTTCAGGCACATACAGCACTTAACACAGCTAAAGTTCACTTTCTTACTGTTATTCCATCTCTTCCTTATTACTCATCATTAGGTTTGGCCTACTCCGTAGAAATGCCGAAGATGAAAGAGTTCCAGCACGCTGCTTTAGCTAAACTGGATGAAATTGTTAAGCAATTCAAAATCCCTGCAGATAAGATTCAGACTCACGCCGTGACGGGATCCCCTAAGGATCAAATCCTTAAGCTCGCTGACACGATCGGCGCCGACCTGATTATCATCGCCTCCCATAAGCCTGACATATCGACCTATCTGTTGGGTTCAAACGCTGCGGCAGTGGTGCGGCATGCGAAATGCCCTGTGCTGGTTGTAAGATAAAAAAACCGGGCGCAAAGCCCGGTTTTTCATTTACGTTTCCCTGAATGAAAGCACGCTTTAGAGATTGACTCTGTTTGCGTTTAAATTTAAGTCCGTAATAGCGGCCGGTTTTCCAAGCAAGTAGCCCTGAACTTCATCACATTTATTTTTTTTAAGAAAAGAGAGTTGTTCGGCAGTCTCCACCCCTTCTGCGGTTACCGCCATCGAATAGGCTTTACCCAGATCGATAATTTTCTCTACGACTGATTGATTCTGCGGTGAATCGCCTAGGGTAAAAATAAAACTCTTGTCGAGCTTGAGCCCGTCAAACTGAAACTTCCGGAGATAGCTCAGGGATGCATAGCCGGTACCGAAGTCGTCGATCAGAATGCGGACACCCATTTTTTTGAGAGACTTCATGGTCTGCAAGGTTTTTTCTGGATCGGAAAGCGTGACATTTTCAGTCACTTCTATTTCCAGACGGTTAGGCTCAAGCCCTGTTTCGTGAAGTATCTCTTTTATCCTTTCGGCAAGATCGCTTGCCTGAAATTCGATAGCAGAAATATTTACGGATACCGATAACCCCGGCAATTTATCTTTTGTTTCCGCACACGCTGTGCGTATGACCCAGTTGCTGAGGTTAATAATCAGGCCTGTTTCTTCCGCCAGGGTGATGAACTGATCGGGCATCATAGTCCCTCTCTGCGGGTGCTTCCAACGTACCAGCGCTTCGACGGCGTCTATTTTCGAGTATCGGAGGTTATAACGCGGCTGGTAAACCAGATAGAGTTGCTCTTCGCGAATCGCTGTCTTCAGTTCTAATTCCAGTTTTCTCCGTTCGGTCAATTTTTCCGACATATCCGGGCGATAATAGACCCATCTGTTTCTGCCGGATTGTTTCGCCTGGTAAAGCGCAATATCCGCATAGCGTAAAAGATCGTTTGCGCTGCTGCTATCCTGGGGAGCCAGCGCAATACCCATGCTTACGCCTATCGCCACATCATTGCCCTCAATGGAGAAAGGACGGTTAAGTTCTTGCACGATGCGGTGACACACCTCCTCAATGTGCTCTTTTTGGCTGCTGTTGCCGAGGAGCAGCATAAATTCATCCCCTCCCTGCCTTGCGACAAAATCACCTCGACGAACGCAGTTTTTAAGCCGTAAAGCGACCTCGCCAAGCAGAGCATCGCCCGCGGAATGCCCAAAAATATCATTGACGGGTTTAAACTTGTCTAAATCGAGGCAAATCATGGCAAAGGGATAATGATTGACGCCTTCTTTAGCGAACTGGCCTGCAAGAAACTCCTTAATATGATACCGGTTCGGCAGACCGGTTAATTCATCATGGCGTGACAGGAACTCCACACGTTTTGTTGCTTCAACTTCCTGAGAGACGTCGGTTGCCGCGCCCCGCAACACCACCGTTCCGTCAGGCTGTGCAGAAAACTTTGCCAGAAGCGTGCAATAGGACGTGGATTGTTGCGCGTGAGTATAAGGGCAGTTCTTAAATTCAAAGCGTTCAGTTAACTCGCGGCGGCTGACACAGCCATGTAATAATCCAGCTGTCGAGGGAAAGAGTTCATCCAACCTGCGGCCTATCCATTCGCTATTTTCATATCCCGTCACTGTAGAAAAACGACCTGAAAGCCACGTTATCTTTAACGATAAATCTGTTTCCCAGAACCAGTCGCTGGTTGTTTCACTGACGTCCCGGAATCGTTTTTCACTCGTGATGAGATTTAACCGTGCCTGCTCGAGGAGAAAGGTATTTTCGTCAAGCATTCTCGCCTTCTGCATAATATGACGCATGAGAATAACCGTCATCGATACCGTCAGAATGACTGAAAGGATGAGTAAGGGTAAAAAATAAATAATCAACGCCTGGCCTGGGTTTTCGCTGTCCCAGATAATTTGCACATCACCATTCTGGGCACTTAAGGTAAATTCAGTCTGGTTGTTTATTTGAGAAGTGACTGGATCGGGTGAAGTACGAACATTTTTGACGCCGGCATCCTGCCCAATCGTGAGGAGTTTTTTAGCCGTTAGCTTGTCTATAAACACCATTGTCGAAGCTTTCCCCGGTAAGGGCTGCACGCTCGTATCATCGCCCGTCGTTATCCATTCCGCAGAAACAATGGCCGGAACGGAATCGATAAGCGTTAGCATAGAAACCGGCAATCCATTTTTTAGGCTCACCTCACGGAGTAAACGGTCTTTGGTGGATTTATCTAACCAGCGATCCAGATCCTGAAGCTTCAGTTTCCCGTCAACCACGCTGTACCGCGTTCTCCCTTCCGGGGAGAGAACAAACACCCCTTCGTAGCCAAAGTTGTCATAGAGGGACTTACCCAGGTTTTGCTTATCCCATGCCCAGTGAACGTCAGTGTTCAGATGAAGATATTTGTAGGCATCTCCCCACTCTGCATTGTCTTTCAAATGACTTCGCATGCTTTCCTGGCGGGTATCCAGCGCTTCCCTTAACAAAAATTCATCGTGCTTATCGCTGATTTCATTAACATTATCTTTTATTATTAGCAGAGATATTATTGCGGCGATGAAAATACTTATCAACAACGTAACAATATAGGTAAAGGTTTTATTTATCAGGCCTTTAGAAGGCTCGGTATCCGTGAAAGCCGGATTGTTCAGAGGTAGGGTCATCTTTCGCCTTCTTAACTGCTATTACGTCAATATTTATGCCACCTCCATTTATCGGCAAAAAATAATAAAATTTTATAGCAAAAAATCTGAAGCTAAAGAATATGTGGTTTTTACAACCCAGATCAAATTATTAATCATTAACTCTTTTACAGCCTAAATTCGGTTAATTAAATATACCGGTCAAAGTAACTTATCACCTCAGCGGTTGTATTTACACAGAATGGATATTAAGACTATTTTTTGCTGTAGCGGTCACAGGAACGATGAAACGTATAAAAAAACCGGGCGTAAAGCCCGGTTCTTTTTTTCTGATGAGACTGACTCTATTCGCTCAGCCCGCGATTCTCCAGCATCGGCTCAATCTTCGGATCGTGCCCGCGCCAGGTGCGATACAGCTCAGCTAAATCCGTGCTGTTCCCGCGGGACAAAATCGCCTCGCGGAATTTTTGCCCGTTTTCACGGGTCAGGCCGCCCTGTTCAACAAACCACTGATAGCCATCATCAGCGAGCATCTGCGTCCAGAGATAGGCGTAATATCCCGCCGCGTAGCCGCCGCCAAAAATATGGGCAAAATAGCTGCTGCGATAGCGCGGCGGTACGGCGGGCAGATCCAGTCCCTCTTTTTTCAGGGCTGCCGCTTCAAATGCGTCTACGCTCGAAACGGCCTCACTGATGCCGTGCCAGTTCATGTCCAGCAGCGCGGCAGCCAGCAGCTCCGTCATATCATAACCCTTGTTGAAATGGGTCGCGTTGAGCATGCTTTCCCGCAGCGCGTCCGGCATCGGCTCACCGGTTTCGTAATGGCGCGCATAATGGGTAAACACCGGTGGATGGCTGGCCCAGTGCTCGTTGATTTGCGACGGGAACTCAACAAAATCACGCGGCGTATTGGTGCCGGAAAGCGTGGCGAACCGCTGGCTGGCAAAGAGACCGTGCAGCGTATGGCCAAACTCGTGGAACAGGGTTATCACGTCATCCCAGGAGAGAAGCGCGACACCGCCATTCGCCGGTTTTTGGTAGTTACAGACGTTGTAGATCACCGGACGGGCAGCAAACTCGAAGGATTGCTCGACGAAATTCCCCATCCATGCCCCGCCCTGCTTGGAATCACGGGCAAAGAAGTCACCGTAAAACAGCGCCATGCCCTCACCGGTATGGTCGAAAATTTCCCATACGCGGACGTCCGGGTGGTACACCGGGATATCGAAGCGTTCGACGAAGCGAATGCCAAACAGCTGGCTGGCTGCCCAGAATACGCCATCCTGCAGCACGGTATTGAGCGCAAAGTAGGGCCTGATCTGCGACTCATCAAGGGCATATTTTGCCTGGCGCACGCGCTCCGCATAAAAGGCCCAGTCCCAGGCCTCCACGGTGAAACCGCCCTGCTCATCGTCGATAACGTTCTGAATGTCGGCCTGCTCGCGTTCCGCGCGGGCGCGGGCGGCAGGCACAATGCCGCGCATAAATTCCAGCGCGGCGGCCGGGGTTTTCGCCATCTGATCGGCGATGCTCCAGCTGGCGTAATCCTCAAAGCCCAGCAGACGGGCCTGTCGCGCACGTAGCGCCGTCAGACGCAGGATCAGCGCGCGAGTATCGTTTTCATCCCCTTTCTGGGTACGCGTCCAGCCTGCGTTGAAGAGGTTTTCGCGCGTCTGACGATTGCGCAGCGCGGAAAGCGCGGGCTGCTGGGTGGTGTTCAAAAGCGGGATCAGCCAGCGATCGTTTAGCCCTCGCTCCGCGGCAGCCTGCGCCGCATCAGCAATCTCACCGGCGCTTAGCCCGTCAAGCTGGTGCGCGTAATCCACCACCAGCCCACCCATTTTATCGGCAGCCAGCAGACGCTGGTTAAACTGGCTGGTCAGGGAGGCCGCCTCGGTATTCAACGCCTTTAGCTCGGCCTTTTCTGTCTCATTCAGACGCGCGCCGGCCAGAATAAACCGCTGATACGTCTCCTCGACCAGACGACGGGATTCAGCGTCCAGCACGGCACGGTCCTGCCAGACGCTCTCCACGCGGGCAAACAGTACGTCATTCAGCCAGATATCGTTTGCCAGCGCGGCAAGCTCGGTGGAGAACTGTTCCTCGAGCTCCTGTAAATACGGATTGGTGTGCGCGGAAGTCATGGCGAAGAACACGCTGCTGACGCGCTGGAGCAAAGCGCCGCTTTTCTCCAGCGCCAGCACGGTGTTAGCGAAGTCAGGCGCAGCGGCCTGAGCGACAATCGCGTCAATGTCCGCCCGCTTCTGGCGAAGGGCTTCATCGAAGGCCGGACGATAGTGGCTGTCGTTGATCTCATCAAAATGGGGGGCCTGGTAAGGCAACAGGCTGATGTTGAAAAAGGGATTCGTGGCCGTCATCTTTCGCTCCTGAGTACGGGTATCCTCCCAGAGTAGGCCAGGCCGCCATCCCCTGCAACGCTGTCATACAAATGTTGCCTTAACGCACCCTCTGCGGCCGTGCTATGTTAGTACAACACAAAAAGCGTTGAGGAACAGTGAGATGATTATTTTAGTTACCGGGGCAACGGCAGGTTTTGGTGAAAGCATCACGCGTCGCTTCGTCGCCAACGGGCACAAGGTTATTGCGACCGGCCGCCGTCAGGAGCGTTTACAGGAGCTCAAAGACGAACTAGGCGACAGCATCCTGACCGCGCAGCTGGACGTGCGTAACCGCGCGGCGATCGAAGAGATGATTGCGAATCTGCCAGCAGAATGGCGCGCTATCGACGTGCTGGTCAACAATGCCGGTCTGGCGCTGGGCATGGAGCCTGCCCACAAAGCCAGCGTGGAAGACTGGGAAAACATGATCGACACCAACAACAAAGGGCTGGTCTATATGACCCGCGCAGTGCTGCCGGGCATGGTCGAGCGCAATCATGGCCACATTATCAATATCGGCTCCACCGCCGGAAGCTGGCCCTATGCAGGCGGTAACGTCTACGGGGCGACGAAAGCGTTTGTGCGCCAGTTCAGCCTTAACCTGCGGACCGATCTGCACGGCACCGCCATTCGCGTCACCGACATCGAGCCGGGCCTGGTGGGTGGCACCGAGTTTTCCAATGTGCGTTTCAAAGGCGATGACGCGAAAGCAGACAAAACCTATGAAAACGCGAACGCCCTGACGCCGGAAGATGTCACCGAAACGGTCTGGTGGGTGGCGACGCTGCCAAAACACGTCAACATCAATACCGTAGAAATGATGCCGGTCAGCCAGAGTTTTGCCGGACTTAGCGTCCATCGTGGCTAACGCTGCCCTTCCCGGCCTGCGGGCCGGGTCTGTTTCGGGTTATAAAAGAATGGTAGTATGTTCGGGCTAACTCTCTGAGAAATGACAACTCATGGCCGCTGAATCGCAACTCAATCCCACCCAGCCCGTAAACCAGCAAATCTATCGCATTTTGCGACGTGATATTGTCCATTGCCTGATCCCACCGGGAACGCCGCTTTCAGAAAAAGAGGTCTCCGTGCGGTTTGACGTTTCCCGGCAGCCGGTGCGTGAAGCGTTTATTAAGCTTGCGGAAAACGGTCTAATTCAGATCCGCCCGCAGCGCGGCAGCTACGTGAACAAAATTTCACTCTCTCAGGTGCGCAACGGCTGTTTCGTTCGCCAGGCCATTGAGTGCGCGGTGGCGCGCCGTGCCGCAACGCTCATCAACGACAACCAGTGTTACCTGCTGGAGCAGAACCTGCATCAGCAGCGGATTGCGATTGACCGTAAGCAGCTGAATGACTTCTTCCAGCTTGATGATGAATTTCACCAGAAACTGGCGCAGATTGCCGATTGTCAGCTTGCATGGGACACCATCGAGAACATCAAGGCCACCATCGACCGCGTGCGCTACATGAGCCTCGATCACGTCTCCCCGCCGGAAATGTTGCTCCGACAGCATCATGATATTTTCAGCGCGCTGGAAAAACGCGATGCGGACGCTGTGGAAAAAGCGATGACGCTGCATCTGCAGGAAATCAGCGAATCCGTGCAGCTGATTCGTCAGGAAAATAGCGAGTGGTTTAGCGAAGAGTGATATTCGCCGCCCCTTTCGGGTGCGGCGATGGGTTTAGCGAACGACTAACACCGGAATTGTGGCGTAGCGCAGGATAGATTCCGCATTTGATCCCAGAAGATGGGTAGTGATGCCCGGATTTTTCGACCCGATGACAATCACGTCATATTCCCCTTCCTTGCTCAGCCTGATAATTTCATCGCGGACGTTGCCAAAGAGAACCAGGGTGTCAATTTTCTCCGGCGAGATATCGAACAGTCTTTTTAACGCGTTCATTTTCTTCCCGGATTCTTCAGTCATATATTCTTCGAACTTTTTAATATCGGCGTTAAATCCGCGCAGCAGGGACCGACTGCTGGCCGGCAGAATATTGACCAGGGTAATCGAGGCGCCTTCTGCCTTCGCAAGGTTTGCCGCGTGGCGAACCGCTTTGTCGCTCAAATCCATTTCAAACACATCAACAGGCATCAAAATCTTCTTATACATAAGCCTGACTCCTTATTCCGATGAAAGGGTTATTTCCTGTACCCAGAATGGCACCGGGAATATAAACCAACCCTCAACGCTACCCTTCCGAAACTATCAATTAATGAAAATAACGGTCTGCTTTGTAAATTGCTGTCGTGAATCGTCAGCGCCCGGCACAATAAAGAAAAAAGTGTGAGTTTGATCAAAAACAAAAACATGTGATGCAGACAGGCGTATTTATATGCTCCGTGAACGGCAACCCTGAAATAGCGCCGTAACGAACAGGTTAGAGAGGAGAAAATACCATGATGACATACGACCGTAACCGCAATGCAATCACCACCGGCAGCCGCGTCATGATTAGCGGCACGGGCAAAACTGGCGTGATTAAAGCGATCCACAGCGACGGGCTGGATGCCGCGCAGGTGCGCCGCAGCAAAACGGTTGAAGTGGAAGGATGCGAAGGTAAGTTCGAGCCGATTGAGCTGATTCGCCTGGGGATGCACTAAGCTGTGCGCAGACATGCCGCCGCGAACGGCGGCATGTGCTGAATTACCGTTGAGAGACGTACTGGGCCACGGTCGCTTTCGCGCCCTGTTGCAGCAGCGTCTGGTATGCCTTCATCACCGCATCAACAAAGCCTGCTTCACGCGGTAACTCTTTACCGAAGATGGCCTCGATACCGAGCAGCGCCTTGACCCGGCTTTCCCCTTCCGCACTGCCCTTCACCGCCGCCTGAATCACCGCCAGCTGCGGATCGCTCACGTCAATCGCATTACCCTGCTCGTCCACGCCGCCGACATAGCGCATCCACCCTGCCACGCCCAGCGCCAGAAGTGGGAAAGGTTTCTGATGCACAAGATGCCAGCGCACGGAGTCCAGCATACGCTGCGGGAGCTTCTGGCTGCCGTCCATCGCAATTTGCCATGTCCGATGGCGCAGAGCCGGGTTGCTGTAGCGGGCAATCAGGAGATCGGCATAGCGTCCTAAATCAACGCCTTTGACCTTCAGCGTAGGCGCCTGCTCGTCAAGCATCAGCGCGTGCGCGGCGAGGCGGTAGTTCTCATCTTCCATACAGTCGTTGATATGCTGGTATCCGGCCAGATAGCCCAGATACGCCAGGAACGAGTGGCTGCCGTTGAGCATGCGCAGCTTCATCTCTTCAAACGGGATCACGTCCGACACCAGCTCGGCGCCAGCTTTTTCCCATTCCGGACGGCCCGCAACAAAGTTATCTTCGATCACCCACTGACGGAACGGTTCACAGGCTACTGCCGCCGGATCGCGCACGCCGGTCAGCCGTTCGATTTTATCCAGCGTATCGGGGGTGACCGCGGGCACGATGCGATCCACCATGGTTGACGGGAAGGTGACGTTAGCCTCGATCCAGTCCGCCAGCTCACCGTCTACCGCCCGGGCGTACGCGCAGGTGACATTGCGCATCACGTGGCCGTTCTCCGGCATGTTGTCACAGGACATCACGCTAAACGCCGGCAGACCCGCCGCTTTGCGACGCGCCAGCGCTTCCACGATTACACCCGGCGCAGATTTCGGCTGGTGTGGGTTTTGCAGGTCGGCGACGATAAACGGATGATCGAGCATCAGTTGCCCGGTCGCTGGTGAGTGGCAGTACCCTTTCTCGGTGATGGTCAGCGAGACAATCGCCACCTGCGGTTCACACAGCGCTGCCAGCACCGTCTCCAGCCCGTCTACCTGCGCATGGAGGGCCTTTTTGACCACGCCCACCACGCGGGAGGTCCATGCATCGGCAGACATCTCCGCCACGGTATAAAGATTATCCTGCGCGTTCAGATCGGCAATCTGCTGCTCGCCGCCAATCAGGTTAACCTCACAGTAACCCCAGTCGCTGCCGTGCTCAGCGGCGAGGATATCGGCATACACTGCCTGATGCGCCCGGTGAAATGCGCCAAAGCCTAAATGAACGATGCGTGCTTTAAGGCTGTCGCGATCGTACTGAGGCAGCGTCGCGTTGGCCTGTAATAAGGTATTTTCCATGATTAAGACTCGTTAATTAGAAAGCTGTGGTTCGCTGCCGCTCCTTCTGAAGCGGCAGCGCCTGCTGACTACACCAACTAGAATGGCAGTTGGGGTAAAAAAATAACTGCCATCAACCATACTGATACTGACGTTTGAGATTTTGATTTATATTAACTTTTGCTCATGTGGTGTGACATAAACATAAAGTTGTGTGATAAGTCGCTCAAGATATAAACCGTCAGCGCCGCGAGGAGATCGCACCGTAACCCACACGCTCTTCTGGTGAGGACTCCGCTGCGTCTTGCGCCGCGCTCAAATCACGGTCGCGCACTTCCGGCATCAGGATCGCCGAGAGCAGCCCAATCATGGAATAGGCCACCAGCATGGCAACAATCGGCCACCAGGAGCCGGTCATATTGCAGAAGATCCCCGCCAGTACCGGACCAAAGCCCACAGCTACCAGACCGCCCGCCTCTTTCGAGATAGCCATACGGGTAAAGCGATTTCGCGAGCCAAACATCTCCGCCATGGTGATATTTTCCAGCGCGAACAGCCCCAGAACGGCGAAGTTATGGATAACGATGATAGAGAGCATGATCGTCCCCGGCGCATAGCTCTTATCGACGATGATCGACAGCATCGGGTAAGCGAGCAGAATGGCGGAGATATTGAGGATAATGTACGGCAGACGGCGCCCCACTTTATCGGAAAGCCAGCCCAGCAGCGGGATAGAGATAAACCCGAGAATGGAGCTGATCATCAGCGCATCGGTAGGGATGGCCTTATCGAACAGCAGCGTCTGGACCAGATAGCCCGCGAGGAACGTCTGGATCAGACCCGAGTTGCCCGCCTGGCCGAAACGCAGGCCGGTCGCCAGCCAGAAGGATTTACTTTTCACCATTGAACCGAGCGACGTGTCCGGCTGCACGGTTTGTGCATCGTTCACTTTCTCAAAGACCGGGCTCTCCTTGAGGTTCATACGCAACCAGATGGCAAAGATCATCACCACGACGCTGGCGAGGAACGGCACGCGCCAGCCCCAGGCGAGCAGCTCTTCACGGTCAAGGGCAAAGAACATGATGGCCCAGATCGCCGTTGCGCTCAGCGTCCCGCAATTAGTGCCCATCGCCACCAGCGAGGAGATGATGCCGCGTTTCCCTTTCGGCGCGTACTCCGCCAGCATGGTCCCCGCCCCGGAGATCTCAGCCCCGGCGCCCAGACCCTGAATAATGCGCAGCGTCACCAGCAGAACCGGGGCAAAAATCCCGATCTGCGCGTAGGTCGGCAGGACGCCAATCAGCGTGGTGCAGATCCCCATCATAGTGATGGTGATAAACAGCACTTTCTTACGGCCAATGCTGTCGCCCATTCTGCCGAAGATAAAGGCCCCGACGATGCGCGCAATATAGCCTGCGCCGTAGGTCCCCATCGCCAGGATCAGCGCCATCGCGGCAGACTGTTCGGGGAAGAAGATCTCATGGAAGACCAGGGCGGCCCCCAGCGAGTAAAGCTGAAAATCCATGAACTCCAGAGCGGTGCCAAGCCAGCCGGAAACGGCGGCTTTCACCAGATCGGCGGTGGATCGTTGCGGTTGTACTTGTGTCATGATGGCTATCTCTGAAAGGTAAGATGCGAACCACATAGAGCCTGTCTGCGCAGGCTCTTAATCGCGTAAATGATTATTGGCCGAACGTGAGTAAGACTTTGCAGCACTGCTGCTGATCTTTCTCAAACAGTTCGATGGCGTCTGTTACGTGGTGATAGTCAAAAGTATGGGTGATCAGTTTTTCCGGGTCGATCAGCCCCCTCTTCAGCCAGTCGATGACGACCGGGAATTTATTGGCATTCAGGCGCGAGGAGAAGATCGCCAGCTCTTTGCCGGTAATGCCCTGCTGAACAATCTGGCTAGGCTCGCTGGAAAAGCCCATCAGCACGATGCGCGCCGCCGGAGAGGCCAGGGTTATCGCTTCCTGCAAAATAGATGGGTGGCAGGCGGCATCAATGATTAACGTCGGTTTGATGCCTTTTTCCTCCAGCGCGGCCTGCAGCGACTGCTCGCCGTTATTAAAGACCCAATCCGCGCCGCTGCGCCGCGCCATCGCCAGGCGCTCGTCTATGCGGTCAACCACGATAACCTGCTTCACCTGATAGACGCCTTTCAGCGCCTGCACGGTGACCAGTCCCATCGGGCCAGCGCCGTAAATCAGCGCGACGTCCTGTTCCGTCGGTTTCGCCTGCCCCGTTACGTTGGCGGCGATGGTAAAGGGCTCAACCATGACGGCGTGTCGATCGGGAATGTCATCCGGAATGGCCCAGGCATTTTGAGCGGGCACTGCCGCATATTCACTGAAGCCGCCATCACGGTGCACCCCCAGCACGACCAGCGAGGTGCAGACGTTCGGTTTTCCCACGGAGCACGGGTAGCAGTGCCCGCAGCTGATCACCGGGTCAACCGCGACGCGCTGGCCCAGGCGGGCAGCGTCAACCCCTTCGCCTGTGGCGTCAATCACGCCAAAGAACTCGTGGCCAATCGTGCGTGGGTATTTCGCAAAAGGATTATGGCCGCGATAGATGTGGCTGTCCGACCCGCAGATACCCGCCAGCGTGATTTTCACGCGGACTTCGCCTGCGCCTGGTTCCGGGCGTGGCCGCTCTTCAATCACCAGTTGGTTTGGCTGCTGAATCACTACGCTTTTCATCGTTTGCTCCTCGCTTACCAGTTCCACAGCGTGCCGTCTTCAAGGCGGGCCACCGGCAGATAGGCCGGATCGTAGGGGTATTTCGCCGCCAGCTTTTCATCAAACTCAATGCCCAGCCCCGGCTTATCGCCCGGATGCATATAGCCGTTATCAAAGCGCCAGTTGTGCGGGAAGACTTCCAGCATCTGTTCGGAGTAGCCCATGTATTCCTGCACGCCAAAGTTCGGCACCCACAGGTCGAAATGCAGCGCGGCGGCATGGCAAACGGGCGACAGATCCGACGGACCGTGTGAACCGGTACGCACCTGATAGAGCGAGGCAAAATCGGCGATGCGACGCATGCCGGTAATGCCGCCCGCGTGGGTAATGGTGGTGCGGATATAGTCGATAAGCTGCTCTTCGATAAGCTGCTTGCAGTCCCAGATGCTGTTAAACACTTCGCCTACCGCAATGGGGGTGACGGTGTGCTGGCGGATCAGGCGGAAGCAGGCCTGGTTTTCCGCAGGCGTTGGATCCTCCATCCAGAACATGCGGAATGCTTCGATGCTCTTGCCGAAGCGCGCCGCTTCAATTGGCGTCAGGCGGTGGTGCATGTCGTGCAGAAGATGCTCATTGAAGCCAAATTTACTGCGCACCGCGTCGAACAGCTTCGGCGTGAAATCGAGGTATTTTTCGGTGGACCAGAGCTGCTCTTCCGGCCAGTCACCTTTGGTCGCAGGCTCGTAGGCCAGCCCCTTCCCTTTGGCCATGCCGTAGGTGGTTTTCATGCCCGGCACGCCGCACTGCACGCGGATCGCCTTAAAGCCCATCTCTTTATGACGGGCGTAATCTTCCAGCACGTCGTCAATGGTGTGCCCGGTGGTGTGGCAGTAGACCATCACCCCTTCCCGGGAGGCGCCGCCCAGCAGCTGGTAGAGCGGCATGTTGGCCGCTTTGGCTTTGATATCCCACAGCGCCATATCCACGGCGGAGATGGCCGACATGGTAACCGGACCGCGACGCCAGTAGGCGCCTTTATAAAAGAACTGCCAGATGTCTTCGATGCGGTGCGCATCGCGGCCAATCAACTGGGGGCAAAGGTGATCCTTCAGGTAAGAGGCCACGGAGAGCTCGCGTCCGTTTAGCGTAGCGTCACCGAGACCGACAATCCCCTCATCGGTGGTGATTTTAAGGGTGACAAAGTTCCGCCCCGGGCAGGTAACAAACACGTCAGCTGCGACAATCTTCATAATTCCTTTCCTTACATCGTTCGTTGTGATGCTGGAAATCTACCCATCAACCCTACTACCATACAAGTATAATGATCATAAAATCAGCTAGCGATCACAAAACCCGGGGACTCAGGCGCGCCCCCATCCCGCCACAATAATCAGCATACCGCACAGGGCAATCAGCGCCCCGGCCCAGTCGTATGCGCTGAGCTTGACGCCGTCCACCACGCGTAACCACAGCAGCGCAGTACACACATAAACACCACCGTAAGCGGCGTAGACGCGCCCACTGGCCGCCGGATGCAGCGTTAACAGCCAGACAAACAGGGCCAGCGCGACGCTTGCCGGGATGAGCAACATTACGGATCCTCCCTTCTTCAGCCAGAGCCAGGGCAGGAAGCAACCGATGATTTCGCATAGCGCGGTGGCAAAAAAAAGCAGCGTCGTTTTAAGCATATTTCACGTCAGGTGAGGATTTATTTAACCATCATACCTGATGATGCCCTTTACTTTTCCATACTTGCTCCGCGGGTATGCCGTCATTTCGCTTTAGTGTAGAATCTGTACGGGGTAACTTGATTATCTGCACCCATTTAAAAGGAAACGCTATGACCACATTAAGCAAACGCCTTTGTCTGACAGCCCTGCTGGCGCTGTCATCGTTCGCCTTTGCCGCCTCTGCGACAGCGGAAACCAGCAAGCTCATTATTGAGTCTGGTGACAGCGCGCAAAGCCGTCAGAACGCCGCCATGGACAAAGAACAATGGAATGACACCCGTAACCTTCGTCAGAAGGTCAACAAACGTGCTGAAAAAGAGTGGGACAAAGAAGATGTCGCTTTTGACGCGCGCGATAAGTGTCAGCAAAGTGCAAACGTCAATGCCTACTGGGAGCCTAACACCCTGCGCTGCCTGGATCGCCGCACTGGCCGCACGGTAGCCCCGTAATGTCTGGATCCTGCGACGTTAAACTCCGTCCGCTGGAGCGTGAAGACCTTCGTTTCGTCCACCAGCTCGATAATAATGCCAGCGTGATGCGCTACTGGTTCGAAGAGCCTTACGAGGCGTTTGTCGAGCTATCCGATCTCTACGATAAGCACATTCACGATCAGAGTGAACGTCGGTTTGTGGTGGAGTGTGAAGGCGAAAAAGCCGGTCTTGTTGAGCTGGTTGAAATCAACCACGTTCACCGTCGGGCGGAGTTCCAGATCATCATCTCCCCTGAGCATCAGGGAAAAGGCCTTGCCTCACGGGCAGCGAAGCTGGCAATGGATTACGGATTCAACGTTCTGAATCTCTACAAGCTTTACCTGATTGTGGACAAAGAGAACGAGAAAGCGATCCATATCTACCGCAAGCTGGGCTTTATGGTGGAAGGCGAGCTGATTCACGAGTTCTTTATCAACGGTGAATACCGCAATACCATTCGCATGTGCATCTTCCAGCATCAGCACCTGGCCGGGCACAAGCCGTCAGGCGCCAGCCTGCTGAAACCTACCGCGCAGTAACCTGCGCGGTTTTATTCTCAGTAATAATCAATCGTGTTCTTGATGGTGTACTTGCGCTCAACGGCGGGTTTGACGCTGTCGTCGGTGATCGTCAGATCGCAGCTCACCGGGTTATTGTGGCGGTCGTAATCGCAGCTCTGCTTGACGTTACCCAGCGGCTTGTCATTCAACATGCTCACCGCCGAGTAATCCATTCTTTTGCGAACATCTTTAGACGGCGTCGACTGGACGGACAGGTGCTGATCGCCGGAGACGGTGGTTTTGCCCAGCGGATAGCCATCCGCATCGTAGCGATACTTCACCTCCATCTCTTTGCCGTGCGCCGCCACCACAAAACCGTTGTCGTCGGTATCCCACGTCACCCCGGCTGACGGCAGTTCGGCCAGTTGGCATTTCCCCTGGAGCTTCACTTTTCGCTGCTGGGTTTCTGCGTCAAGATAGTAATTGGCATCCAGCACCAGCGCCACGCCGGTGTTGGCCTCCAGGTCGTGCAGCTCCAGCGTATCGAAACACCCTTCTGTCGAGACGGTGCCGGTGACCCGTTTGGACACTTCGCCCTTCTCGTTGAACAGCGTCTGAGTAAAGTCTTTGACCGGGCCGCGCAGCGGATCAAAATCAAATTCGTTCGAAAAACTCGCCATCTCGGGCGTAAACGACAGCGGCGCGGAGCTGTTGTCGCACCCCACCAGTGTTGCTGCCAGTAGCGTTATCGCTGCGTATTTCTTCACATTTATTACCGTACAGGGAGATTATTCCCAATCATATTAGCAAATACAGTTGTTTACACGAAGCCTGCTAAAATTAATCTCTACACAGAGAAAAGGAGCTACAGATGAAACGGTTACCCTGGATTACCGCCCTGCTGTTAATGAGTGCCTCAACGGCCGCGCTGGCGGCACCGGATTCCTGCGAGCGCGTGAAAAGCGACATTCAGCAGAAAATTATCAATAACGGCGTGCCTGAATCAGGCTTTACGCTGAGCATTGTGCCTAACGACCAGGCCGATCAGGCGGGCACGCAGGTGGTGGGCCACTGCGCGAACGACACCTTTAAAATTTTGTACACCCGCACAGGCAGTGGTGCGGCAGCTGAACCTCAGTAATTGACCCTCAATCCCCTTTGATTTGATGAGGATTAATATTTAGTCCCCCCAAATCAGTAACACTCACCCCATCATTAGCCCGGATATCATTTCGGGAAAAATAATACGCAATTATAATGATGGGGTGAGCCATGTCCGATATTGAACATCACGGCGGAATTAGCCGTCGAACTCTCGTGAAATCTACCGCAATTGGTTCTCTGGCGCTTGCCGCTGGTGGGATCTCGCTTCCGTTTGGTCTTAAAAGCGCCGCCGCGGCGGTGAAGAACGCCGTCCAGCCGCCTGAAGATACCGTGGTGTGGGGCGCCTGTTCGGTCAACTGCGGCAGCCGCTGTGCGCTGCGTCTGCACGTACGTGACAATGAAGTGTACTGGGTCGAAACGGACAACACCGGCGAGGATATTTACGGTAACCATCAGGTGCGAGCCTGCCTGCGCGGACGTTCAATTCGCCGTCGTATCAATCACCCTGACCGTCTGAACTACCCGATGAAGCGCGTGGGCAAACGCGGTGAAGGCAAGTTCGAGCGCATAACATGGGATGAGGCACTGAACGCCATTACCGCCAGCCTGAAAGACGTGGTGGCCAAATACGGTAACGAAGCGGTGTATATTAATTATTCCTCCGGCATTGTCGGCGGCAATATCACCCGCTCCTCCCCTTACGCTTCGCTGGTGGCGCGCCTGATGAACTGCTACGGCGGTTTTCTGAGCCACTACGGCACCTACAGCACGGCGCAAATCGCCTGCGCGATGCCCTATACCTACGGCAGCAACGATGGCAACAGCACGTCCGACATCGAAAACACCAAACTGGTGGTCATGTTCGGCAATAACCCGGCGGAAACGCGCATGAGCGGCGGCGGGATTACGTACTATCTGGAACAGGCTCGCGAGCGGTCCAACGCGCGCATGATCGTCATCGACCCGCGCTATACCGATACGGCAGCCGGGCGCGAAGATGAGTGGATCCCAATCCGTCCGGGTACCGATGCCGCCCTGGTGGCGGGTATTGCCTGGGTGTTAATCGACGAAAACCTGGTCGACCAGCCGTTTTTGGATAAATACTGCGTTGGCTATGACGAAAAAACGCTGCCGGAAGGCGCGCCCGCTAATGGTCACTACAAAGCCTATATTCTCGGCCAGGGTGATGACCACACGGCGAAAACGCCAGAGTGGGCCTCACGCATCACCGGCATTCCGGCGGATCGCATCGTTAAGCTTGCCCGCGAAATCGGCTCCGCGAAGCCGGCCTACATCTGTCAGGGCTGGGGACCACAGCGCCAGGCAAACGGCGAGCTGACGTCCCGCGCCATCGCCATGCTGCCTATTCTGACTGGGAAGGTGGGGATCAACGGCGGTAACAGCGGCGCGCGTGAGTCAACCTACACCATCACCATTGAACGTATGCCGCTGCCGGACAACCCGGTCAAAACGCAAATCTCCTGCTTCAGCTGGACGGACGCCATCGCCCGCGGGCCGGAGATGACCGCCCTGCGCGACGGCGTGCGCGGGAAAGATAAGCTGGACGTGCCGATTAAGTTCATCTGGAACTACGCGGGCAACACCATCATCAACCAGCACTCCGATATCAATAAAACCCACGAAATCCTGCAGGATGAAAGCAAGTGCGAGATGATCGTGGTCATCGATAACTTCATGACTTCGTCAGCGAAGTACGCCGATATCGTGCTGCCGGACCTGATGACCGTCGAGCAGGAAGACATCATTCCGAACGATTATGCGGGCAATATGGGCTATCTGATTTTCCTCCAGCCCGTGACCGCGCCGAAGTTTGAACGCAAGCCGATCTACTGGATCATGAGCGAAGTGGCGAAACGCCTCGGACCGGATATTCATCAGAAATTTACCGAAGGACGCACGCAGGAACAGTGGCTGCAGTACCTGTATGCCAAAATGCTCGAAAAAGACCCTCAACTGCCGTCCTATGACGAGCTGAAAAAAATGGGTATTTACAAGCGTAAAGATCCAAACGGACACTTCGTGGCCTATAAAAAATTCCGCGAGAACCCGGAAGCCAATCCGCTGAAAACACCATCGGGCAAGATTGAAATATACTCCAGTAAGCTGGCGGAGATTGCGGCCACCTGGGAGCTGGAAAAAGATGAAACCATCAGCCCGCTGCCGGTCTACGCATCAACCTTCGACGGCTGGGATGCGCCCGAGCGTGCGCAGTTTCCGCTGCAGCTGTTTGGCTTCCACTTTAAGGCCCGTACCCACTCGAGCTACGGTAACGTCGACGTGCTGAAAGCGGCCTGCCGTCAGGAGGTCTGGCTTAATCCCGTCGATGCAGAAAAGCGCGGCATCAAGAACGGCGATACGGTGCGCGTCTTTAATCGTCGCGGCGAGGTGAGAATTGAAGCAAAAGTGACGCCGCGCATCATGCCCGGCGTGAGCGCCATGGGCCAGGGCGCCTGGCACGACGCCAATATGAGTGGCGATCGTATCGACTACGGCTCATGCATCAACACCCTGACCACACACCGCCCTTCACCACTGGCGAAAGGCAACCCGCAGCACACCAATCTGGTACAGATCGAGAAGGTGTAGCGGGTTAATGGCTTGACCGTAGTTTATTCTATGGTTTGTATGATCGTTTAACACCGTCGCGCGGACACCCTCCGCGCGAACAAGGAAGATGTAATGAAAGACGTCTCACATCGTGAATCGTTCGCGTTCAGCGCCCGGGTGCTGGGTGCGCTGTTTTATTTCGCACCAGACAGCGAGCAGGCCGCGCCGCTGGTGCAGGCCCTCACTGCGGGCGAATGGGTTCAGGACTGGCCTCTGCCGCCGGAAACGCTGCGGCCCGTAGCCGACACCTTTGCCGCGTCTGCCGATGAGCCGCTGGCGGACGCCTGGCAACGACTGTTTATTGGCCCTTACGCCCTGCCCGCTCCACCGTGGGGCTCCGTCTGGCTGGACCGCGAATCCGTGCTGTTTGGCGACTCGACCCTCGCGCTGCGCCAGTGGATGCGGGAGAACAATATCGCATTTGAAATGCAGCAGAATGAACCGGAAGATCACTTCGGGACATTACTGCTGCTGGCGGCATGGCTGGCCGAGAACGGCCGCGAGGCGGAGTGCGCTCAGCTTCTGGCGTGGCACCTGCTGCCGTGGAGCACCCGCTTCCTGACGGTGTTTGTCGAGAACGCCAACCATCCGTTTTATATCGCGCTGGGTAAGCTTGCGCAGCTGACGCTTGCGGACTGGCGATCCGGGCTGCTTATTCCGGTTGCGGAAAAGACGCTGTATCGCTAAGGGGTGTGGCTTGCTCGCGGTTTGCGGGCAAGCTACGGTCAAAAGAGGAGGCTTAAAAAATTTAACTCGAAACAGGAGGCATATTGAATTTAATAATATAAAATAGCTTTTCCTGGTAAGGTCAACACTTTCGTTTGATACATACAAAACAAAACCATGACTAAAAATTATTCCTTCGAAGATAAACGCAAGAAATTACTTGTTACAGCCGTGATATTCATCGTTTTAGGTGGATGGCTCTGGTATATGTCATGGGCATCTGGCATCTCCCATAATACTATATTAAAAAAATCCGTTCCTGAATGGATGACATATATTTCACTTGGCGTTTTGATTGGAACAATTTTTGTTATGCGCGCTTTTTATCTGCGCACTTTTAACAAAACATTAGAATATATTGCCAATGCTTTTTTTAGCGGCTTTTGCCTTGGTTTTGTATTGAGCTTAAATTGTTATGATATTTATGTCTATCTCTTCCCGGACAAAATAATTGGCTATGAATCTGAATATGAGGTTGTCTTTCCGGGGCCTTCGAGAGGTAAGTATGGCCATTGTGAAGCGGGTCTCTGGTTAAAAGATCAGAACACCAACAGATGGATAAAGCTTTGTACAAACAAAGAATATCTGCACAGCCATCGTAAGCAGGGAATGACTGGGGTGTGGGTAACGGCACGTGTGAATAATATTGGAAGTTACATTGTGAATTATGAGTTCATTTATTTGTAGGCACTACCCTATCTATTTTTGTTCCGGCGAAAATGAATGGTACTTAAGGTCCGCTCCTTGCTTATAGCCGTCAGCCTGATACTTCGCACCAGAGATTGCGCATTCACAGCGGAGAAACCGGCTATGGGAGGGTCATCTCAAAATCGAATCAGGGTAAATTTCATTCACACCCCCACATTTAGTGGTGGATACGTGACGGCTGTTCATCTATTCTGCTTTTTCAGCGAGCAAGCCGGAGTCATTTTTAGTGGATAATCCCATATTTCAGAAAACCATCATTATCTTTATTCTCATCCTGTGGGTAATAGACGAAGTCAGGAGAAAGAAAAAAAAGCGTTATGACTCCGCTATAGCAGAGGCTAATGCCAGAGAACGCTATGAATGGCGCTATCTCAGATGGGGTTGGCAGGCAATACGAGTGGCGGCGGCAGTGTATATCTTTGTTCAGCTGATTCAGTTTTTACTGAGATAGATGGCAGAAGAAAGTAAGACAGGCAAGGAACATCTCACTGTCCAGGCCAACAGTAGCTGAGCCTCGGTGGTAGAAATTGTGAGGGTTCCCTGCCTGCCAGTAGCATGCGTTACAAGCCTTTAACCAGTATTTGGTTATGTGTCACCGACTGATTCCCCCTCACTCGCACTCTCTTTACTTTGAATGAACCGAAGTGCCAGGTAGAGGTCTGGCGCCAGAATCATGTCATCATCATTCATTGTTGGCCGACTGTCTTTAAACCAGCGTGTTAATTCCGTTTTCCTGCCCGCGAGGATTAATTTAATCTGTCGACCTTTCAGGTCACGCTTTAACTCATTAATGGTTGCCAGGACACTGATGTCTGAATAGGTGAAGCAGGCAACGGCATCAATCACCACCCATTTAGGCTGTAAAGCGGCACCATCAACCAGGTTCAATACCCGGCGTTTAAAATAAGCCACATTAAAATAGGTCAACGGTGAGTTAAATCGATACATCAGTACGCCAGGAACCATTTTAATATCGGTGGTATTCCCTAACGAGTGAATCATTCCATCTTCGTCAGTGCCCAGCAGGTGCTCAGAGGGACGAAACACCGTACGAAGGAACTGTAACAGCCCAAGCAACACCGCAAGGCCGATCCCCTGGATAACGCCGATAATTAACACACAGCCAAAGGTGAAGAAAGCCAGGCGAAATGCCTGTTTATTTCTGCGCCTCAGGTTCCATAGCCCTCGTAAATCAATCAATGACCACGATGCATACATTAGAACAATACCTAACGCAGATACCGGAATGTATTGTAATGGTTGAGTGAAAAACACCACGACAATACCGATGAGTAAGGCTGCGACCACGGAAACTAGCTGGCTTTTCCCACCAACCGAATCATTAACCGCGGTCCGGGAATCGGCGCCACTGATAGCAAACCCCTGAGATAACCCAGACATAATGTTCGCAATACCCAGAGCCCGGAACTCGGCATCAGCATTAATTTCATAGCCATTTTTCGCAGCGAAACTGCGGGCGGTCAGCATCAGACTGACAAAACTCACCAACGCCAGGTTCAGCGCCGGGATCACCAAATCACGCATCGGACCGGGCTGGAACGCCCCCCAGTGAACGACGGGTAAACCAGACTGGAAGCCATCCCCACCGATAGTGGCAATACCATACTGTTGCGCAGATGTCCCCCATACCAGTGCCGTTGTTATCACAATGGCAATTAAAGGTGCTGGCCACTGGCTGCGGTACGTTTTGATAACCATTAAAATAATTAACGTTATAAGCGATATCCCTATCGTTAATAAATGGCTGTCCGAAAGTCGGCCTGGCAAGGCCATTATTTTCTCAATAACCTGCGCTTCATCTAGCTTAATCCCAAAAACCTTGCCTAATTGCCCGACAATAATCGTCACGGCTACGCCATTCAGCAAACCCGTAAGAATGGGATGAGAAAGCAGATCGGCAAGTGCGCCCAGGCGAAATTTACTGGCAAGGAGGCACCACCCGCCCATCATCAATGTCATGATGATCGTCAGTTGCCAGTGCAGTTCGGGGTTACCTGCAGAGAGAGGAAACACGACGGCCGCAATCACCGCGCAGGTCGTAGCATCAGGGCCAACAATAAGCTGACGTGAAGAGCCAAACAGTGCATAAGCTATCATCGGTAAAATGCAGGAATACAGTCCTACTATTGCCCCAACCCCCGCCAGCTCAGCATAAGCAATAGCAACGGGTAGCGCGACAGCCGCAACGGATAACCCGGCTTTAACATCATGTTTTAGCCAGCTTTTATCGTAGGCTAACAAATTTTGTAGCCCTGGCATGTAGTTCAACAATAGCTTTCCGACCACGTTATTCTCCGGACATTAATATTACCCACGAGATGTTGGCACACTTTTATGTGAGGTTCTGGCTTTCAAATGCTCCGGACGGAGGCCCCGCCGCTCAGGTCCTGTAAATGCTTAACCATTTTATTATTCTGACTGGTGTTAAACATAGTTCAAAAACGAACGGTTAGTCGGAGGTGGAACCGGCAGCCAGGTCGCCGACGTTGTAACCCGTTATTGGTAGTTGAAAAGAGGCCAGGAATTACGGAAGAATATTTAAACATTACTGAAGCTTAAATGGATTGCGGGGTAAGAAGTGGGAATGTCTCAAGCAGTAAAGAAAATCGCTATGGCGGCTATACTGGTGAACCTGGCCGCGGGATGCGCGCCGCTACACCCTTCCGGTTGCCATAAGACCACGGCAACGGGTAATTGCGGTTCAGGACGCTGGGACGATCGGGATGAATGGGGCGCGCAGGCGCGGGCAATCAGGGCGGCAATAAACGCCGAAATTGAAGAGCCACAAAACTGGAAAGGGAAAAAATGCAGGTTGCATATGGAATTTGCTCAGGATGGCACACCTTTAAGCATCTCAACCAGTAACGGCAATAGAGCCTATTGCGAAGCGATAAAATCAGCCGCCCATAAAGCCAAATTCCCGGCCTTCAGCAATCCAGAAGTTTATAGAGATTTTCAAAAATCCGGCTTCGACATGCGCGGCTAGCATCATGATTATGTGTTGAATGGCGCGCTTTGCTCAACTCCGCCATGCTGCTTCAGGCCATGTACTCTTTATGTCATGAGCGGATTTTTTGGTAGTTTCAGTAGGACTGTATTTCAGCATAATGCACCTGTCTGTAAGCATGGTTGTTTTTAATACAGCCACACACTATTGAATCTAGCTCCGGCAGGCGCTACCGACCCACAAAAGAAAGGATGCCCGAGATCGAGCTATGCGTACTCATCAACAGAATAAGTCCCGTAAGCTGTATCGCAGCGTCAACACCACTACACGACACCATTCTAATAATCCTGGTGCTGAGTATCGCTGGGAGCGCAATTGTAAAAAAGTCGGAAAAGAGCTACTTGCAAAGCGCGGGACAATACATGGCAGACAGAAGCGTGGCCGAGATTACACACCATTGTTTCATTTTCTGATCAAACACATTGGCAAACCATGGGATGAAATATTCAGTGAAGTATGTGGGCGTCTTGATACTACCGAGCCTGTATTCTGGTTAGTTGCACGACATGAGCATCAGCGAAGAGATTTAGTCTGCATTGGCGAAAGTAGTTTTTATCCGGGTCTGTTTGTTGATGAGAATGGAATTCTGCAACAGGTAAATCCTTCAATTACGGGAAAGGACGTGAAAGTAACTTGCCGCTGCTGCACACACACCTATATTGGTGAACCTGTCCCCTGGATAGAGTAACTGACAACATTTCTTGGGCTGACATGCGTGCCGCTGACATCAGCTATGATAGCGATTGCATACTTCCGCTCCTCTATCCAAACTGACCTACTATTTCTGCAATGTCAGTTTTATGCCAGGAGCGGAAGTTGGAGTGCCGGAGACTCTTTAATAGCGGAACGGTAGTTTTGCAAGGATGTTAATGCTGATATTAAGATGGCAATGGCGTACGCTCAATTTGCACCGGATCGTCTCAACGAAGCCAACCACTTGCCCCTCTTAACAACAAGGATTGAAAGACGTTATGGAAAATAAATACATACTTGACCTTCACGAAATTCTTTGTTTGAAAACGTTTGGTGAATCTTTCGAGGCTTATCGCGTCGATGATTATGACAAGATGATCATTGAGTGGGCAGAAAGAGAGCTACTCTACGGCAAAAGTTCTGAATCATTGTTAATTTTAGCCTCCCTCAATTTAGATAAACGTCCTGATTCAGATGAAATTGAGCGCTACCTTTGTGCATATATGTTTGAACAAAACATAGTTATGCCCAACATTAACGCTAGTGCAATGACGTGGCTAAGGATCAAAGCTTGGTTTCTGATGCATGCCGAGACTTCCAAAGAATTAGAGTTACGGCTGCATCAAATCCCAGCGTTTCACTCATCTCCGGGTTCTCGTATCCTCAGCAAAATCTGCTGGCAGTTTTACCGCATATACGATGATCTCTATGATGATTGGGGGCCTGGCTACCCCTCTAGGGCCTCAGCGAGGAGCGAAGCAGAAATTCTTGATTTTGTGAAATGCCGCGTGAAACCTTTCTATCGTGTTCTCTGTAGCTCTGATTGGGCCTGGGTTCTGGTCCGAGCAGTATAAGCAATCTCATGACTGCAAAGTGCCAAGCGCTGACGTTGTTATCCAGGTGCGTGTTATTCTTTCTGGAGCATACCTTGGGAGGTTCGAATGCTTTATAGCTGCATGAATAATACAAAATGGAATGAGATCCGCGTCGCAATGGTTAGCATGGAATCACCTCCCTTATGGAAAGTCACTCTTCTCAATGGCTATGAATCCGCACTTGATGGCGAGTGGTTTTACCATTTCAGTGGAGGTGGCTATTTGGAAATCCGGTATCTTGATATTTTTACCAACACGGTTGAACAGCATACCACGGTAGGTACTATTCTTCGTGCTATTCATCTCCCTGGAATGGAGACCTCAACCGGTTATAGGATTTGGGGATACGCAGATTCGGTCAGCGATGTAGATTATCTTTCACTAGACAATATCGTTTAATGGCCAACAGGAATACTGTAATCTTTGCGTAGAATTGGCCTCTACTCCTCGCTGTCTTATGCGTGGTTGAGGCGTTACACTGAAAGCTATTTAATCAAATTCTAAACAATCAGAGATCTTTCCACAGTGGCAACAATTCTACAGGTAATTGTTCCTTATCAAACCCGTTAAACCAATACACTGAGCCTTGTGGCCCAACCATCGGCCCTTCTCCCCATCCTTGATGAAACAACGCGCGACCCCAGTCCGGCTTGAGACGACCACGCCGTTTAAGGCGCTCACCATTACACAAACTTGCTCGTATTGAGGGAAAGTTAATAAAGAAACTTAACGGCATTTCCTCTTTGTGCGCACGTTGCAATTGCCTTGATATCCAGTCCTGGTTACGTTTGCGAAGTTTTTGTTTCATTGGCTACAGCTTTGATTCGACTTACTTATCAATCAATGTCCTCACTGTAATCCGACGCTATGCTTTGTACAAGTATGTCCGCTCCTCGCTCACAACAGACCTTCAGCCTAGCCATCTTGTCCGCTTCGTGCCAGGAGGGGACGTAACGAATAACTGTTTGTGTGGAGCAATGGGGAGCAGGCAAGCTGAACTTTTTATTCGGAAACAACACCTGCCATCTCATACAGAAGATTTCCAAACTCAATAGCGGAAGGAGTCTTTCCCCTCCTACTCCAAATGAGAGTGAAGTAAGCGGTCGGCAATTCTGGTAAACCGTATTGTCTGTCAAAAACGGTCATCCCCGGCTCCAGGTCACTAT
Source organism: Enterobacter pseudoroggenkampii (assembly GCF_026420145.1). Taxonomy (NCBI): domain Bacteria; kingdom Pseudomonadati; phylum Pseudomonadota; class Gammaproteobacteria; order Enterobacterales; family Enterobacteriaceae; genus Enterobacter; species Enterobacter pseudoroggenkampii. Next base: position 1,279,273 of record NZ_JAPMLV010000001.1, on the reverse strand, counting down.
GTGGTATGGCCGTAATAGCAAGTCCAGCCAGAACCGCAGCACGCAATCCCTGCTGGCTTGGTGATGTAAAGGCCATACGCCACTTAACGTCGGCTCCGTCCAGGGCTTTAACTCCAATCTGTCGATGAACACAAGGTTCCGGAGCAAATGCCAGAGGTAGTGGCGTGTCACACTTATATTCAAAAGATCGCGCTGCTGCCCAGACAAACTGTGTTTTTCGTAACACCATGCCATCATCGTGCTTACCTGACAAAGACATCACCACTGCCAGGTCCAGCCCGTTAGCATCGACTTCTGACTGCAAGTTCAAGTAAGTATCCACAGTGACATCAAGTCGAACATCCGGAAAAAGATGGGCGAATCTTGACAACAGAGGCGGAAGCCGATTTCCCATGAAGTTTTCGGGCACACCAAACCGCACCACGCCGGAGACTGAGGAACGCTGGAAACGGCGGACCAAAGCATCCTGAGCACGTAAAACCTGATCGGCGTAACGAACGAAGTCTTCTCCATCTTCTGTCAGAGTCAGACTACGTGTCGTTCGCATCAGCAAAGGCGTGCCCGCCTGCTCTTCAAGGCGACGGATTTGGTGACTGATGGCGGATTGGGTAAGGTTCATTCGCTGAGCCGCCCTCGTGAAACTCCCAGTGTCCTTGACTGCGATAAAAGCCCGTAAAAGATTGGTGTCAAAGTCCATATCTACGATTAATGATGAAATTTAATTAATGTAACGAAATTATATCATTTCCGTCATAGCGTCAATGACGCCAAAATAAGAGCTCAAATATTAATTGCACCTCATGATAATAATGTCCGGCTTGTTTTAAAGCCGGGAATTAATGTTCAGCTATCTCAAGCTACAGGGAACCACCATGACCATCTCCCCCTCAGCCAAAAACGCATTAACTCTTGCGGCTGTCTGTCTGGCTTCGTTGATGTTCGGTCTGGAAATATCAAGCATTCCAGTGATACTACCTACACTTGAAACAGTATTGCTTAGTGATTTCAAAGAATTGCAGTGGATTATGAATGCCTATACGCTCGCCTGCACCGCTATACTGATGGCTATTGGCACTTTGGCTGACCGTTACGGGCGCAAACGCCTTTTTGTTGTCAGCCTGATGTTATTCAGCGTGACGACGTTAGTTTGCGGACTGGCAACAAATACGTCAGTTCTCATTGCCGGTCGCTTTTTGCAGGGTATGGCGGGAGGAGCCATGTTAATTTGCCAGATCGCAGTGTTGTCCAATCAGTTTACTGAAAGTGGGGCACGTGGAAAGGCTTTTGGCTCATGGGGCATTGTTTTTGGCTTGGGGCTGGGTTTTGGTCCGATTATCGGCGCCGCAATTGTCGCTATTTCAAGTTGGGAATGGGTCTTTCTCGTTCATGTTCCGATAGCTATTATCGCGTTAGCACTTGTATTTATGGGGGTTGAGGAATCTCGTGACCCTCAGGAACGCAGTCTTGATGTCAAAGGTATCGTATTCCTGTCACTGTCCGTATTTGGACTTGTCTGGTACATCACTCAGGCACCCACATTAGGCTTCATAAGTCCTGTTGCCATTACTCTCCTCGGTGCAACGCTACTCTGTTTGGTCATCTTTATCATGGCAGAACGGAGTAATAGTGCGCCTATGTTTGACTTCTCGGTGTTTCGTATCCGTCGCTTCTCTGGAGCATTGCTCGGTTCGGTTGGTATGAACTTCAGCTTCTGGCCCTTCATGATATATATCCCACTGTATTTTCAGAATGTTTTAGGTTATAGCAATGTCGCTGCAGGACTCTCACTATTGGCCTATACATTGCCAACATTGGTATTTCCACCAGTGGGCGAAAAGTTGTCCCTACGATACCGTGCAGAGGTTGTCATTCCGGCCGGGCTATTTACTATAGGAGCAGGTTTTCTTCTGATGAAATGGGGCAGTAGCCTGGAGTCTGCAAGTTGGTTAACAATGCTGCCGGGATGTCTGCTGGCGGGTATTGGGCTGGGTATTACCAATACGCCAGTGACGAATACCACAACAGGTTCAGTGGCGAATGAGCGCGCTGGAATGGCTTCTGGCATTGACATCAGCGCACGAATGATCAGCCTTGCCATCAATATTGCACTGATGGGGTTTATTCTTGTCGAAGGGATATCCGACCACCTTCGTTCCACATTATCAGGAGCAACAGATTTCACGCAATTGCGTCAGTTGGCTGAGGGGCTGTCTGCAGGAAATATTACGATGATGGAACAGATCACCCCAGTTATGAACATTTCCAGTACTACTGTCCAGGGAGCGCTATCTCAAGGTTTCGGATGGGTGATGATTTATGGTTCAGTTTCTGTATGGATATTGGCTATATGCAGTTTTCTTATTTTTAAAGAAAATGGCGTTAAGATACCTGGAAGTGGTGACTGGAAATGAAAAATGAAATAAAGAAAACAGTAATTGAGATCATTAAAATACTATCCTCCAATGAGGAGGATTCATGGGCAAAAACATTTGAAAAACTGGCGATCGAACTCGATATTGATTTTGAATCATCCATTTATTCATTGAAAAAACTTTACGGCGGGATGGGATCATTTAACGATATTGTTCTCCATAAAAATGGGCTGCCTCTAATTCGAGAAAATGACGCATTAGATGATTTGAGATACAAGCTCTACAAGCAACTTGACCATGCAATCGGCTTGTTAAAAGCAGGTGATTGACCATAACGTCGTTACCAGCAGCGCCAGTAAGGTACTGGCGACGTTTCCGGTACGGAATACCACGCGACTCGCCGAAACATGGCCAATCGGCGGACAACACTAAGGTCCGCTTTTCGCTCACTGCGGACCTTAAGCACAGTCAGATCGTCCGCATCGAGCCAGAGGCGGACTGCGCCAGCCGTGTTCTGAATTGAGATTACTCGTAGGGAACGCCCTATTACACGGCTGATTTAGTCACCGCCAAACATCCTAAATTTCATCCATGGAGAAACTATTGTTCCTTTGAATCCTCATCTGCCTCCGGAGAATAATGCTGACAAACACATGCCAGCTTATTCCCATCAGGATCGCGCAGGTAGGCAACATAAAAATCGGGTCCGTACGCGGTTCGTGTACCCGGCGCGCCTTCATTCTTCCCGCCCGCAAGGAGGCCTGCCGCATGGAACCGTCTGACAAGGTCCGCGTTATCGGCACGGAATGCGAACATTGTCCCGTTTCCCGCCGTTGCGGTATGCCCGTCAAAAGGAGGGCAAATACAGAAGCTGAAACCCTCCTCCGTATTATTTTCATCTCCCCACATTGCCCAACCTTCTGTCCAGGCAGGCACACGTGAATAGCCAAGCACTCTAAAAACAGCGTCATAAAACGCCACGGAGCGCTGAAGGTCATTTGTACCTATGGTGATATATGTCAGCATCTTATCACACCCTCTTTGCCGTTTATCTGAGCGGACATTATACCTGGAGGCTGCTCTGCCGATGAAATAAAACTGTACTCAATAAACTATAGATTTATGTCTTATTTTGGAATGGATGTGGATATTATCATCCCCTCCGTGTTTGTCATTACAGCACAATGGAGCTTTAGATAAATCCGACAACCACGTGTGCAGTGCTGTAACTATCAGCAAGGATAACCGCCCCGCCATCTCAACCGGAGCGGTTTATCTACACTGTTAGTGCGCGCTCAAAACGTTAAGCCACCACGGCCAACCATCAAAAACTGTACGTCACCTTCAAACTCCCCGCAGGCGACGTTTTACGATGCACAATCGGGCTATCACCCGCATCCCCCGTCAGCTGCGTAACGCCCGCTGAGGCAAGCACGCTCCAGCGAGAGGTGAGCTTGTGGGTCCAGTCAAGGTTCATCGACCAGGCATAAATCCCGGCCCCGGCGTCATGTCGGGCAAATCCCGATGCGGCCGACTGGGCGGCGTTTACCCCGTAGTAGGTCTGCATATACTTGCCGGAACCCCAACTGCCGGTCAGCGCCAGCGTCACCGCATTTTTTGGTGAGGTGTAGAACGGGCTGGAAATGCCGAAATGTACCGCTTCACCGTTGTCCCTTTCAGAAACCGGTACCTCAGCCTGCAGCTGCAGATGAAGCCAGTCGGTCACCTTGTACTCCAGCCCAGGCACAACGACAGCCGAGCCTTTTATCTCGCCCATCCCCCGTAGCTCGTCGCTGCCGGAGCTGATCGAATCGCTGCTCACGTCTTTATCTTTACGACCAACTCGATAGCTCAGCGCTGCGCTGTAATCCAGGTTACCAATGTTGTTGCCGTAACCGATCCCCCGCGTGGTACCGATAAAAAAACCGTTGGCCATGGCGTAATCCACCACCTGAGCTGCGCTGACGCGAGTTTTATCTGAACCCGAGTAGCGTGGCGCGACGTCCACGCCGCCCCCCAGGGTTAAGACGTTATCCTGACTCTGTTCTGCCGCCAGTACGGGCGCGGCCAGTAACGCCAGAACGACGCCCGGCGCGATGTTTTTCAGGCTGCGGCCCGAAAGTAAATGGGGGAACGTATGACGCAGTTCGATGTTTCTCATTACAGAAGCCCTTTTGGATTCAAATGATGACAATGCATGCGGTTAACCGCCAGAACGCCCATTTTGAATACTGACCCTAAGGTTCTGATGAGCCGAAAATGAAGAAACACTGAAGCGCGAGCAGATGCTGTAACCCGGACAGATTTCCTGATACCGTTTTTTTCTTAAGATGTTCTTCATTCACGGTTGATACAGTTACCAGTGTGAAAATTCTACTAATCGAAGACGACCTCGATCTCGGCAATGGCGTACGTATCGCCCTCTCAGATCAAGGATTTGACGTCATATGGGTCCGCCGTAAAGAGGATGCGCTGCATCAGCTGGACGTCTGCGTGCCGGAACTTATTTTGCTCGACCTGGGACTGCCTGACGGCGATGGCATGAGCCTGATGACGCGTTTGCGTCAGCAGCTCAAGGGAATCCCGGTCATCATCCTGACGGCGCGAGGCACGTTGCAGGATCGGCTGAGCGGGCTGGATGCCGGTGCAGACGACTATCTCGTCAAACCTTTTATTCTCGCCGAGCTGCTCGCGCGAGTCAGAGCCCTGGCGCGGCGCAGCTACGGTTTCGAGAATGAGGCGATAGAAATTCGAGGCTTATCTCTTCATGTCCCGACGCGTCGCGTGACGGTAAGTGCGCGCCATATCGATCTGACGGCCAGTGAATACGCGCTACTGGAAACGCTGATGCTGCGCGCTGACCGCGTGATTACGCGACGGTTTCTGGAAGAACGGATATTCGGCAACAAAGAGAACCTCAGTAATGCGCTCGACGTGCATATGGGGAATTTGCGGCGAAAGATCGGCGACGGCTATGTGCGAACGGTGCGGGGCGTCGGGTACGTCATTGATACCGTATCCATTCAGAAGGTGACCGGCTGATGCAAAACGTCTGGTATCACCTGAGACGCCCGACGCTGGTACGTCGAATTATCATCGCCCAGATGCTGCTGCTGACCCTGCTGTGGTGTCTTTTTTTAACCTTCATTCTCTGGGAGGACCTGCGCAGCCCTCCCATCCTCACGGGCAGTAAAACGTACGACACCGTTTTTACCCTGGCCGAGCGTATGGACGGACGCCCGCAGGACCGTACCGCCGTGCTGGAAGACTTCAGCCAGGCCCTTCGTGAAGGTTACGGCGGCGGGGACGATCCCGTGCTGTCGATTAACCTCATCGTTCGCAAAAATAATACCGTTATTTTTGCCTCAGACGGTGCGCCCGCGGGGATAACAAACACCCAGTTCGGCGAACTGGAGCACGTTCAGAGTGGAGATCGTACCTGGACCAGCCGCACCCTCAAATCCCCTCACTCCGATGTGGAGGTTACCCTTTTCACCCCAGCCAGCGGCTGGAACTTCTTTATCTATCTGAACTCACGTGGCTACTACATCCTGCCGCTGCTGGTTTGCTTCCCTTTTCTGCTGTTTCCCGCATGGCTGTCAATACGCATTGCGATGCGCCCCTGGAGTAAGGTGGTCAATGAAATTACGTTACGCACGCCTGACGATCTCTCCCCCTTAAAAGCCGTTCCCAGGCACAGGGAGCTTCGTCAGATGGTGGACGCGATCAATGACTTCCTTGCAAGAGTCCGTGAAAGCGCGGAAAGGGAACGGGTTTTCATTGCGGATGCCGCGCACGAGCTGCGTACCCCCCTCGCGGCGATGCGCATCAACGTGGAAGCGCTGCAGTCCTGGGTCATCAGCGAGAACCAGCAGGAGCTGCTTGCGGGAGTGGTTCGCAGCAACAGCCGCGCCGCGCGTCTCGTCAACCAACTGCTGCTGATGATGCACAGTGAAGCGCGTATTGATACGGCTATGGAGCCCGTGCCGCTGACAACGCTTATTCAGGAACGAATGGCCGAGCTGGAGCCGCTAGCGTCTGCGCGCGACATTGAGCTGGAATTCTTCGCCGAGGATGAAATCTGGATCTCAGGCGTCAGGGAACGTCTGGTGTCACTCATTGATAATCTTATTGAGAACGCCGTGAAGTACAGCCCCGAGGGCGGGCGGATTCAGGTCGATGTCCGTGTAGTAGATAGCTTCGCGCGGCTTCGCGTTTCAGATGCAGGCCCCGGCATTCCGACCGAGTTGCGGGAGCGCGTGTTCGACCGCTTCTTCCGCGATCCCAATCAGGTGCAAAGCGGCAGCGGGCTAGGGCTTGCCATCGTCAAAGCGGTGGCGCAGCAACACAGCAGCAGCGTAAACCTGAGCACTTCCGCTGAAGGAGGCCTCATGGTGACGGTTGACTTCCCGAACCGCACGTTTAGCTAAAGCAGAACAGGGGGTTTGATCGCAAATGCCGCAGATTGCTTCAAAATAATTACCGTATTTGTTATATTGTTGTTTATTGCTTATTCACCTCTGCGGTGCCAAAAAGAACAAGATTCACCGCAACCCAGGATACAAAAAATGTTAGATTACCGCTTCCCGACAGCTTTGCAGATGGTTCTCAGCGTAGCGATGGCGGAGCAATTGGGTGAACGTTCTACGAGTGCGATTCTGGCCTACGGTCTGGAAGCGAACCCGAGCTTCATCCGCAAATTGATGGTTCCGCTGACGCGTGACGGCATTATCGTCTCAACGCTTGGCCGTAACGGCTCAATTCACCTTGGTCGCCCGCCGGAAGAGATCTCCCTGCGCGACATCTACCTTTCGGTCATCGAAGATAAAAAGTTGTGGGCGTCGCGCCCTGACGTACCGGCCCGCTGCGTGGTCAGCGCGAACGCCTGCTGGTATTTCAAATCGATTTCCGAAGAAGCTGAGCAGGCGTCGTTAGCGGTACTGGCCCGCCATACCGTGGCAAGCGCCCTGGAAGCGGTCAAAAATGCCGACAGCAGCGGATGGGATCCGCTCCCCGACCTCATTGCCCAGTATCAAAAAACGTCGTAACGCGTTATTTGTTGCGAAAAAAACCGCCTTCACTATGAAGGCGGTTTTTTATTATCTGCAATATCCCTAGGCAGGCAGAACTTCCCTTTCCTCTTTACCACGCGTCACTAACTTACGCAGCGTCACGTAAAACACCGGCGTCAGGAACAGGCCAAACAGCGTCACGCCCAGCATCCCGGAGAAGACCGTGATCCCGGTGACGCCGCGCACTTCTGCACCCGCGCCGTGACCAAGGATCAGCGGAATGGTCCCGGCAATAAAGGCGATGGAGGTCATCACAATCGGGCGTAAACGCAGGCGGCACGCCTCCAGCGCGGCCTCCATGATGCCTTTGCCCTGAATTTCCAGCTCGCGGGCAAACTCCACGATAAGAATGGCGTTTTTACAGGCCAGCCCCATCAGCACCACCAGCCCTACCTGCACGAAGACGTTGTTATCGCCCCCGGTCAGCCAGACGCCAAACAGCGCGGAAAGCATCGTCATCGGCACGATGAGGATCACCGCCAGCGGCAGCGTCCAGCTTTCATACAGCGCCGCCAGGACCAGGAACGCCAGCAGCACCGCGACCGGGAAGACGATCAGCGCCGTATTCCCCTGGGTGGCCTGCTGGAAGCTCAGGTCCGTCCATTCGATGTTCATCCCGTTCGGCAGGATCTGCTTAGACATCGCGTCCAGCTGCGTCATCGCCTGCGCAGATGAAAGCACGCGCGGGTCGGCATCGCCAATCAGGTCCGCCGCCGGGTAACCGTTGTAGCGGATCACCGGATCCGGCCCGTAGGTGGTCGTGATGTTCACCATGCTGCCTATCGGCACCATTTCGCCCTGGCTGTTGCGGGTGCGCAGATTCGCAATATCTTCCACGCTGTCGCGGAACTGCCCGTCGGCCTGCGCCATCACGCGCCAGGTGCGCCCGAACTGGTTGAAGTCATTGACGTACGACGAGCCCAGATAGGTTTGCAGCGTCCCGAAGAGATCGGTCAGCGACACGCCCTGCGCTTTCGCCTTATCGCGGTCAACCTGCACGTCCAGCTGCGGCACGTTAGCCTGGTAGGTTGAGATCGGGAAGTGCATTCCCGGCGTCTGCATAATCGCACCGGACATGGTGTTCACCGCGTTTTGCAGCGCGCCATAGCCCAGACCACCGCGGTCCTGAATGTACAGGGAATAGCCCGACCCCTGACCCAGCCCTAAAATCGGCGGCGGCAGAATGGAGAAGCCAAAGCCCTGCTGGATTTGCGCGATTTTCGCGTTAATCTCCGCATTAATTTCCGCCGCGGAATGTTTACGCTGATCGAACGGCTTCAGGCCGAAGAACACCGTCCCGGTATTCGGCGTGTTGGTGAACTGCAGCGCGTTCAGCCCCGGGAACGCAACCGCATAGTCCACGCCTTCGGTATTCATCCCGATTTCGCTCATTTTGCGGATCACCGCATCGGTGCGCGCCAGCGATGAACCTTCCGGCATTTTCACGCCGCCAATCAGGTACAGTTTGTCCTGTGTCGGAATAAACCCGCCGGGCACCGCTTTAAACATGACGCCTGCGGCACAGAGCAGCAGCAGATACACCACAAATACCGCGCCGCGTCGTCCGAGCGTTTTGCCCACCAGCCCCTGATAGCCGTTCGAGCTGCGGAGGAAGAAGCGGTTAAACGGACGGAAAATCCAGCCGAACAGACGATCGATAAGCCGGGTCGGGAAATCTTTCGGCGCGCCGTGCGGTTTTAACAGCAGTGCCGCCAGCGCCGGAGAGAGCGTCAGCGAGTTAATCGCTGAAATCACCGTAGATATCGCGATCGTCACCGCAAACTGCTTGTAGAACTGGCCGGTAACGCCCGACAGAAACGCCATCGGCACAAACACCGCGCACAGCACCAGCGCGATAGCGATAATCGGCCCGGACACTTCGCGCATCGCCTGATGCGCCGCCGCAAGTGGCGCAAGCCCCTCTTCGATATTTCGCTCGACGTTTTCCACTACCACGATGGCGTCGTCCACCACGATACCGATGGCCAGCACCAGCCCGAACAGGCTGAGGGTATTCAGCGAGAAGCCCAGCAGGTAGAGAATGCTGAAAGTACCCACCACCGACACCGGCACCGCGATCAGCGGAATGATCGACGCGCGCCAGGTTTGCAGGAACAGAATGACCACCAGCACCACCAGCACCACCGCTTCCAGCAGCGTTTGCACCACCGCACGGATCGAATCGCGCACAAAGACCGTCGGATCGTAAGGTGCCGCCCACTTCATGTCCGCCGGGAAGCGCGTGGACAGCTCGTCCATTTTCGCGCGCACCGCGTTAGACAGATCGATGGCGTTCGCCCCCGGCGACTGGAAGATACCAATCCCGACCGCGTCTTTATTGTTCAGCTGGGAACGCAGCGCATAGCTGCCAGAGCCCATTTCGATACGTGCCACGTCGCGCAGGCGGACGACCGTGCCGTCCTGCGTTGTTTTCAGGACAATATTGCCGAACTCTTCTTCGGTATGCAGACGCCCCTGGGCGTTAATGGAGATCAGGAAATCGCTCTCTTTCGGCAGCGGCTCGGCGCCAAGCTGTCCGGCGGAGACCTGCACGTTCTGCTCCTGCATCGCCGTGACCACGTCCGAAGCGGTCAGCCCGCGGGCCGCCACCTTGTTGGGATCCAGCCAGACGCGCATCGCGTATTCACCCGAGCCGAAAATCTGGATCTGGCCGACGCCGGGCAGACGCGCCAGTTCGTCCTTCACCTTCAGCGTGGCGTAGTTACGCATATACAGGGAGTCGTACTTACCGTTAGGCGAAAACAGATGCACCACCAGCGTCAGCGTCGGGGACTGTTTCTGGGTGGTGATGCCCAGACGCCGCACGTCTTCCGGCAGACGCGCTTCGGCCTGCGCGACGCGGTTTTGCACCTGAACCTGCGCCTGATCCGGATCGGTTCCCGGACGGAAGGTGACGGTAGTGACCAACACGCCATCGGAACCCGCGACGGACTTCATGTACATCATGTTCTCAACGCCGTTGATCGCCTCTTCCAGCGGCGTCGCCACGGTCTCGGCAATCACTTTCGGGTTGGCGCCCGGGTACTCCGCACGCACCTGCACGCTTGGCGGCACGACGTCAGGATATTCGCTCACCGGCAGCAGCGGGATGGCGATTAACCCTGTGATAAAGATCAGAATCGACAGGACCGCGGCAAAAATCGGCCTGTCGATGAAAAAGCGGGAAAAGTCCATGGGTGGATTCTCAGGTCAAGGGATCAGTTGAGGGCGCTGGTGGCGGTCATGGCAACGGTTTTCGCGTTAACCGGCATGCCCGGCATAAACACTTTTTGTAAACCCTCGACGATGACTTTATCGCCTGGGTTCAGCCCCTGCCGCACGATGCGTAAACCGTCTGCCAGACGTCCCGGCGTGATGTCACGACGCTGCGCTTTCCCCTCTTTATCCACGATATAGACGTATTTACGATCCTGATCGGTCAGCACCGCTTTGTCGTCGACAAGCGTAGCTTTGAACTCGGCGCTGCCCGGCAGGCGTACGCGGGCAAACAGTCCCGGCGTGAACTGACGCTGCGCGTTATCCAGCAGCGCGCGCATACGGATGGTGCCGGTACCTGGCGACAGTTGGTTATCAAGGAAGTCCACTTTGCCCTGATGGGGATAGCCCTCCTCGCCCGTCAGGCCAATCTCAACCGGCAGCGCCGTATGATTGCTGGACGCCCCCTGCCCGCTGCGGGCCAGGTTTTGGTAGTGAAGGTAGGTTGACTCGTCCACGTCAAAGTAAACGTAAACCGTTTTCTGCGAGACCAGCGTGGTGAGGACGCTGGCGGTGTCGCCCGCAGTCACCAGGTTCCCGCTGGTGATCAGCGCCCGGCTGGCGCGACCATCAATAGGCGCGGTGACTTTGGTGAAGTCCAGGTTGAGCTGCGCGGCGTCCACTGCCGCCTGCGCGGCGCGAATATCGGCCTGCGCCTGAGTGGCGGCCGAACGACGCTGCTCCCACTCTTCACGGGAGACAACGTTGGTATTGACCAGCTTATCGGTACGGTTAGCCTCACTTTGCGCCAGGCTGGCCTGCGTTTTGGCTCTCGCCAGGTTCGCCTGCGCCTGTTCCAGCGCGGCGCGATAGGTTCGGTCATCAATCGTGAACAGCACCTCGCCCTTCTTCACTTCCTGGCCGTCGGTGTAATTCACTTTATCAATGTAGCCGGAAACGCGCGGACGTAGCTGAACGCTCTCCACCGCTTCAATCCGTCCGTTAAAGCTATCCCACTGGCTAATAGATTTCACCACCACGTCAGCAGCGCTGACGGCGGGCGCAGGCGGCGCGGCATTTTGCGCGACGCTGTTATCGCATCCGACGAGCAGCACGGAGAGCAACATTGCCCCCAGCGCGTTCAGATGAAAGTTACCCCAGGTTTTTTGCAGGCTCATTATTTTTATTCCAGTCATTATCGCCGCCGGGCAAGACGCAGCAGGAGGCACCGCGCCACTTCCTTTGTCCGGTGGCTGTCTCAAGGCCATTTGTGTCGTTCATCGCCACAAAACTGTAACAGTTGCGAGTACACTATCGCGGCGATTGTAGGAAGGCGCTTAACTAAGTGCAAGAATAATTGTTGCACTTTATGTGCTATTTGAGCGGATGTAAAAAGACCCGTTTCGCTCAGGGATTTAAATGCAACAATAAAACTTGCAATTACTACAAAAACGCGCCACCTTTTAATGCAACAGACAAAGATACGTTTAGACAAGCAGCGTGAGGGTAACCAGATGAACACTGGCGCATTTATGCATGATTTACTCGACTGGATCGACAACAACCTGGATAGCCGTCTGGACATTGAGTCCGTCGCCAGGCGTTCCGGCTACTCAAAATGGCACCTCCAGCGCCTGTTCAAAGAGCATACGGGCTATCCCCTCGCCGGATATATTCGCGCGCAAAAGCTGCAAAAATCGGTTGAGCGCTTAACCCGCAGCGATGAACCGATTCTGAACGTGGCGATAGCACTTGGCTTTGACTCCCAGCAGTCTTTCAACCGCAGCTTTAAGCGTCAGTATGGTCAGGCGCCTGGGGCATGGCGGCGGAGCATGGGTGGCCCGGAAACGCAGCAGCTACGCTAGCAATGAAATTGTCACGGATGACATCCTCCCTGCTTGCGTCCCAGGCAATACCCACCTCCCAGCTGATTGACTCCCCCGTTAGCGGAATAATCGCCAGCTCCGGCGGCGCGATATGCGTCACGCTGGTGGGCAGAATGGCCACGCCGATACCCGCAACCACCATCGCGACGATAGTTTGGATATCGTCCGTCAGCTGAGTCGAAGAGATGAAAAGACCGTTGTCATGCAGGAAGCGGTCAATCTGCGCGTTTAAACCCCGCCCTCGCTCATCATACAGCCGCAACAGAGGGCGTTTCGTGAGCCACTCTGCAGCAGACATTGCTGGCGACGCGGCGGGCGCAACCAGAACCAGCCGATCGGTAAATAACGGCAGGTATTCGAGCTCCACGGGAGGAGGAACCCTGACAAAACCGACCTGTAGCTCATCATTTTGCAATCGCTCGTACTGCTGGAAGGAAGGCAGATCCGTCAATGACATCTCTACTTCCGGATAGTCTCGACGAAAATCAGCGATACAGCGTGGCGCCAGATAAAAGCTTGAGAGTCCGAACCCGACGGCGATATGCCCCTCCACGCCTTTTGATACCCGCTCAGCATGCTGCATAAATTGCCGGGTCTGCCTGACCACTTTTTCAGCCTCTGGCAGCAAACGCCTCCCGCTGGCCGTCAGTATTGCGCCGTGACGACCTCGTGAAAAAAGCGACATCTTCACCAGGGATTCGAGGAGATTAATCTGTTTGGTTAATGCCGGCTGCGAGATAAACAGCGCCCGCGCCGCATCGGCATAATTTCCCTTTTCAGCCAGTATCAAAAAGGCCTTTAGCAACCGGGTGTTCATTTTTGCATTCCAGATGGTTATCGAACTCGGAAATGATTTGATTATACAGTTATCGGCAATCGTTATGTAATTCAGTCTCGATGACAACCGGAGACGCAACATGAACGAACTGACATCCTTAAAGGCGGCAACCGTACAGTTTCAGCATCAGGCCAGTAACAAAAAATACAATCTCCTGATAATGGAGAAATTTATTGAACAGGCGGCGCTTGAGCAGGTGAACGTTCTCACTTTCCCTGAAATGTGCATCACCGGCTACTGGCATGTCCCTAAGCTCACCGCAGCGGAGGTGTCTGCGCTGGCAGAGCCGGTTGCAGACAGCCCTTCCCTGACGCTCATTCGTTCCCTGGCGATAAAACATCAAATGCTTATTGGCGCCGGGCTTATTGAACGCGCCGACGATGGCCGACTCTACAATGCGTATGTTGCCTGTATGCCGGATGGCTCAATGCATACGCATCGTAAACTCCATGCATTTGAACATCCGGCCATCAGCAGCGGGGACAGCTTTACCGTCTTTGATACGCCGTGGGGCGTGAAGGTCGGTATCCTGATTTGCTGGGACAATAATCTGGTCGAAAACGTGCGCGCGACGGCGCTGCTGGGTGCCGATATTCTTCTCGCACCGCATCAAACTGGCGGTACTGATTCCCGCAGCCCTCACGGGATGAAGCCCATTCCGCTGGCGCTCTGGGAGGAGCGGGAAACGCGCAAGGAAGAAATTACGGCTGCATTCAAAGGGCCAGGCGGTCGGGAATGGCTCATGCGCTGGCTGCCAGCCCGCGCGCATGACAACGGGTTATTCCTTCTTTTCAGCAACGGTGTCGGTGCCGATGATGACGAAGTGCGCACGGGCAATGCCATGATCCTCGACCCCTATGGCAGGATCGTGAACGAAACCTGGGCGGCTGAAGATGCGATGGTGAGCGCTGAACTCGATTTAAGCCTGCTTGCTATGAGCACCGGACGCCGCTGGATCCACGGTCGCCGCCCTGATTTATACCAGATACTGACGCAGCCGCAGGGCTATGAACGTGATGCGATCAGCGCACGCTTTTCGAATGTGCCCCCTGCCCGCTAAAATGTGAGCAATTTTTAGCTGCATCATAAGCCCGGAGCTGCTATACTGTATATAATTACAGTATGAGGTGCGCATAATGGCTGTTGAAACAAAATTTGTTGTCGTAAGAAAAGGTGAAGAGAAAATGACATTTGCCAGTAAGAAAGAGGCTGACGCTCACGACAAGCTGCTCGATATGGCAGACGCGTTCACCGACTGGCTGTTGCAAAGCGGAATGCAGATGGATGAAACGCAGGCTGAAAATCTTGGCCTGTATCTCGCCGAGCAGAAGGAGACCGTGCAGCATATTCTGCGTACCAGCAAGCTTCCCGATCTCAATGCCCCAGCTGCAACGGATAAAACTGAATCCGACGCGGCTGACACGAAAAAAATCAGGGCTGTGAAAGCGGCCTGATTGTCAGAAAAATTATCACCGACCCTGGAGCCGTAAGCAGCCATCTGCTTGCGGCTTTTTTTAGCCCGAACATGAAAAGCGTAAAGGAGATGACGTGCGGCAAGGAATGAAGGAAAAAATCATCAGGATCTGTGATTCAAAAATCGCCGCTAAGGGAAGCGATGTTGGGCTTTCGTTTTATGCTTTTTTTGCTAATAAAAACGACGATCCTGAACTGCTTATGGAAGTGGCGCACTGGTGGATTATGGAGATGAAGCTGGACCATTTTGAAAAGGCTGAAAAGATCAGAAACCTTGTTTTAGCCCTGTAAAACCTGCGTCTAAACCTAGATTGAAACGCAAAGAGCAGGTTCGCAATACCTCGCCGTCAATTTCCAGGCCAGAGGCTGTGATCTGGTCAAACCCAAAGTAGCTGCTGTTGCAACATCGTGCCGGGAAGGGACGCTAGCATCATTTTTTATCTCACCTTTTGCAGGATTGCTCTGAACAGCTCGATGGACCTCCAGATGTCATCATGTGTATCACCATCCCAATCAGGAACTGTGGCCAACTCAGCCATGAACTCCTTTATCAAGATATGCGCATCGGCAACTTCATCTCTCCGACATTTAGATGCAATACGAGATATCTCCTTCGGAGAGAGGCTGCTGTACGGTGAAAAGGGGGTACGCTCGGCTGCAACTAGTTTTTGTAATTTACGCATACGATCAATATATCCGGAGTACTGGTTGGGGTCGCAAAAATAGTATGCTATGTATTATTTTTTCCAGAATCTGGCAGCTAAAAATAGTAGAAACTTAAACTTCCGCTCCTCGCTCAAAACAGATTCTGGCCATTTTCTGGCTCGCGCGAAGCTCTGTAATTCCCCGGTGTGCACTTGTATCGCTGACGGAAGGCGCGAATAAAGTGCGCACAATCGCTGAAACCGGTACGCAGCGCAATCTCAGTGACGCTCTCCGCTGAGTTCTTCAGCAGCCAGCGGCCATATTTCAGTCGCACAGCACGAATAAACTCGCCGGGCGTCTGTTCGAACTCCTGGCGGAACAACCTCGTCAGTTGCCTGGCACTAATATTTACCTGGTCTGCCAGCCACCCGGTGCTGATCGGGCGCACCAGTGACTGCTCTATAAGGAACACCGCCCGGCGCAGGCGTTCATCCGCCACGCGGGTGAAGCCAATCGCGCGCGAAACGGACACCGGCGCAGCATCAATGCGGTTCGGTACCGCCATCTGGTGAATCGCTTTGGTGGCGCGATCCGGCCCACAGTGGCGACGGATAAGTTCGCTCGCCAGACCAATGGTGGATATCCCGCCCGGACAGGTCAGCACGCCCCGGTCATCAATGAAATCGCTCCCCGTTTTGGCATACACGTCAGGGAAGCGGGCACGGAAATCTGCAATATGGAACGGATGCAGTGACGCCCGCCTTCCTGCCAGCAGCCCCTCCTCCGCCAGCACAAAGCTACCGGTACACACCCCGGCGATCGGCACGCCCGCGGCGCGCGCGACGTGCAGATACTCCCTGCTAAGCGGGCTCCCCAGGTGCAGGCTACGCAGCAGCCCACCGATGACCACGATATAGTCGAAGGTTTCCGGCGGTAGATAGCCGCTGTCGGGCTGAATGGTGATGCCGGAACTCGACGCCATGCGAAGCCCGGGATCGTGACTCAGGATTGTCCACGAACAGCGTACCTGCTGGCTGTTGTCGCCCATGTCCGCCGCATGACGCAGTGCATCCAGCAATCCGGCAAGTGACATCAGGGGAAACTCGGGCCACAGCAGGATCCCTATACTCAGTTCCGGCCCGCCGCCGTTTGTCCATCCCTCAGAAAAATTATCTATCTCATCGATAAATTGCCAGGAAATATCGCGCGTCTGTTCCGTCACTGTGGCGGTCTCCTTTAGCCAGTTACAGAGGCGTTTATTCTGCAGATGTCCGTCAGTTTATGCAAAATGTCGCTGTGATCCAATGCGTCAGCTGCGGGGTTGATTACCTTATCGCACAACGATATCAGGATGAGAACGATAATAACCATGGCAACAATAATGAAAAGGGCACTGGTTGCCTTATTACTGCAGCCTCTGCCGGCATTAGCCGGGGAGAAAGTGACGTTACGTTGCCCAGACAGAGGCTGGGCGGAAGTGACATTCCATTCATACCAGCACGTCAGCGTGCTGTGGGAGAACAATCTGTTTTATATTTCCGATGCCAGACGCAGCCAGAATAATCGTTTTTATACGTTTACCAATGGGGATATTCTTTCGGTGAGTAATGGATTCCGGTTTATCTATGCGGATTCGGGTCAGGGGACGGTGTGTACGTTATTATCGCGAGAACCGACGCAGGCGCTACGGCTGGAAACGCGGAAGTAATGTCATTATATATTCATTCGCTTATTTCTCTGAAGCGTCTTCGCATTTCACATTTTCGTCTCTTGCCACCTAACGCGAGTAAGTACGGCAAAGCTTCCATACCGCTTAACCTGCAGGGAGCTGACCGGGGGCGTTGAGTGTATGTCAACTGCGCCCGTAACCCGAATGCACGTGGATGTCCTGTCCGGATAGCTGTGAGCTGTATTTACACAAGGGATGTGGGCGATTAGAAGGATAAGCTCATGACATCAAATTGATTTGGTTTAAATCAGCCTCCGAGAGGGGGGCTAGGGTTATTTTAATTCCCGGGGTGGCCGAAGAGTAATTTTGTGTACTTGTCTGAACTAGTCCCGCTGCGTTTACCATCAGCTCCATAGTAGCGGTCCCCGCGACATAATTGCTCTTTTGTATCGCAAAAAATGCCGTTCGAAAAAGTAAACTCAGTCCTGTCAAAGTCACCCTGCGCAAAGAGGCTGGCAGCTACTTTTTTACCAAGATATTTTTCAGTCAGTGCTTGTGAAATACCTTCTGTGCCACTGGCACACATATAGCGATCACACAGCACTCCTCGTTCTGGGGACTGCAGGTTGTTATTCTGAGCCGCCTGTCCGGATAGGGACACAATAATGGCCAGACTGAGAGCGATAGATAAATTTTTCACTGAACATCTCTTTAAAAACAAGGTTAATGCTGGTTAATCCTGAAAAGTCCCGAGCTAGTTTGAAAGGCTAAGCCTTCTGCTCTTTTTGGACTTTACAGATAAATTATTCCACTGCAGTGTGACAAAGCCCAAGCTTTTAAATACGCTCCAGTTGTTTTTATAAAGAATTATCCCCATAACTATTTATGGTATTACTACCACAGCACGTAAGTTCAAATCTACTTGTCACTCAGGAGATTTATATGGGGATTAAACCTGGTCCAAAGCCGGTTGCCAAATCAACTGGTAAAGAAGATAAACGTCAAAGAGTTACGCCTGAAAACAAACCAAAGCATCCAGGTTTGAAAGAGCACGACCATAAAAAAGGCGAGTAGTACCTCCTCCGGAAAAGAGCACTGCACACTATTTTCATACTCAGAATGAGGTGAGTGTTATGCCTAATTACGTTATTAACAAAAATCAGCAAGCCAATGGTGACCATGAAGTACATGATGTGACTAATGGTTGTACCTATATGCCCGCTTCAGAAAATCAAATTTCATTAGGTTTTCATCCATCTTGTCATGGCGCTGTTCTTGATGCCAAACGCCGTTGGCCGAATAACAGGATTAATGGTTGCTATTACTGTTGTAACTCATGTCACACTAGCTAAGGGCTGGTACATGTAAAAAAACCGGCGTAAGCCGGTTTCTCTTAAGCCTGGATCAATCGCTTGAACAATAACTGCCGTATATCATGCCGCCCCGCCACAAAACCTGGTAGCTATACAAACACACCAGACTGTTATGTTAATACGCGTTACCCACTACAACGAGGAAACGCGCATGACCCCGCATCCGCTACGCCAGATCATCGAATCCTGCGATCGCGCCATCACCACCAAAAACTATGACGCCCTGATGGAGTACTACGCCGAAGACGCAGCTCTGGTGGTCAAGCCAGGCATGACGGTTAAAGGCAAAGAGAACATCCGCAGCGCGTTTATTGCCATCTCTGATTATTTTCAGGATCAGCTGATCGTCGAACAAGGGGAGATGCAGGTGATCGAAGGTGGCGGTAATGCCCTCGTTATCATGGAAACCGTTCTGCGTTTTCCTGATGGTCAGGGTGGAATAACAGAAATGTCGCGCCGCGCGACCTATGTTTTTCGACAGGAAAGCGACGGTCGCTGGCTTTGTACCATCGACAACTCTTACGGTACGTCGCTTCTGGATACCGGGAACCGATCGCGTTAATCACACTTTCAAAGGGGCACTGCCGCCCCTCCACGCCTGAGCCCTTAATGTGTAGTGATGCGTGGCTCTCTCACAAACTCAGCCAGCAGCCACACCATATCGTGCAGCAGGCCCGTCAGCTCTTTCGCTACGTGAGCGGGCAGCGTTCCCCCCATCACCGCCTGTGTCAGCGCCAGAACGTAGTCCACCTGAGTCAGGGTGTCCTGCCAGCAGTCCGGCACGCAGGAGTTGATTTTCTCACCCATGATCAACTGTTCAATCAGGTATGGCGGAAGATCGGCATCGCAGAGCTCACGCAGCTTGCGCAGGGTCTGAAGGAGACGCTCGCACAGCGCAGTGCGGCTCGCGACATCATCGATTTCGACCAGCACGCTCACCAGTGCGGCGCAGTTGTCGGCGACGACAAACAGATCGGCATCAGCCGGAAGCGGCCGGGAGATAAGTTGCAGAATGACGTTTTCGTCAGATGGAAGATAAGTCAGGGTTGGGATAGTAGCCATACAAGGCATCCTTCTATATGCAATTCATTTAACCACCCAGTGAGTTCCTACGCTCGGGGGGTAGCGCTGACAGAGGTAGGAATACCGCCCATATAGAAAAACGGCCAGCCTTACGGCTGCTCCGCCAGCGCCACCGTTATTGTAACGAGATCGGCACTGCTGCGACATACGTAATGTCACTATATGGTTGACGGGTTCCTACGCCCGATTGCGGATGTGCCGCAACGCAGGCACTTTACGACTGCGCTCCGTTGAGGAAAAGTCATAACACTGAATTTCACAAGGTTACTTTGCGGTTTGCGAGGCGCCTTCCAGAAACGTTTACCGGGGCCAGACAGAGCACTCCCCACCAAATTTTGCCCCAACCTTCCCCGTGCAACTGGTGTATTGTTTTTAGACAATTCATTCCTCTAAAGGACACCTGCGCAATGATCACCATCCTCGGCAAAACCACCTCCATCAACGTGCGTAAAGTACTCTGGACCTGCGAAGAAACAGGCCTCGCGTATCAACAGGAAGATTACGGCAGCGGTTTTGCCTCGACGGAAACGGATGCCTTCCGCGCCCTGAACCCCAACGCCATGGTGCCGGTGCTGATCGATGACGATTTCGTGCTGTGGGAGTCCAATTCCATCTGCCGTTATCTGGCGCGCAAGGCCGAACGTCACGATCTGCTGCCCGCAGAACCGCAGGCCTGCGCCAACGTTGAGCGCTGGATGGACTGGCAGGCCACTGAATTTAACAACGCCTGGCGCTATGTCTTCCCGGCGCTGGGGCGTAAAAACCCGGACTTTAACGACCCTGAGCGCATTGCGGCGGGAATCAAAGAGTGGAACCACTGCATCACCATTCTGGAAAACCAGTTACAGCGCACCGGGGCCTTTGCGGCGGGCGAGACGTTTACCCTCGCTGACGTGGTGCTTGGGCTGTCGGTGAATCGCTGGAAAATGACGCCGTTTGATAAGCCAGACGTGCCCGCCATTGAGGCCTGGTTCGAGCGCCTTAACCAGCGTCCGGCATTTTTGCGTCACGGCAATAACGGCATGGTGTAAAACTTAATGCCTGAATGAATACCGCAACGAGGCTGTTTTTTTAATTACGAAACCCTGATTGTCGTCAGAGGGAATAATAATTAAGCCATATCCTGGACAGCCCGTTGCACCGCTTTGCTAGCCTGAATAGTCAGGCAAAGCTCAACCCGGAGGTATTCTTGCTGATTAAACTCAAGAAAGAACGAACGCATCAGGAGGATCGCCGGCTTGCTCTCTGGCTGGCGACCTCAGCAGGTTTGCTGAACGCCATCGCCCTCGGGGCATTTGGCTTTTTCCCCTCACACATGACCGGCAACACCTCACAATTATCCAGCGAAGTTTCTTCTACCGATCTGAGCGATATTATTTTCTTCGGCTCGATAATTCTCTCTTTTGTGGCTGGCGCCATTATTGCGCGCACGATCGTCATATGGGGTATTATCCATAACGTCAGGCTGGTTTTTTGCCAGATCCTTTTTGTCGAGGGGATATTACTGACCGGCGTTTCCTTCTACGAGATGTATTTTCATGCCCTCACCAGCAACCGCGAGATTATTCTTTTCCTGTGCGGCCTGATGGGCATTCATAATTCCACTTCTACGCAGCTTTCCGGCGGACGGGTGAGATCGACGCACATTACCGGCACGCTGACGGACGCGGGGATATCCCTGGCCTCCGTACTGGTGGCGATGATGCGCAGGGATTACTCCAAAGATACGGCGGCGCAAAAAAGTCAGCTGAAAACCCACTTAACCACCCTGTTTTCGTTTATTACGGGCGGTATCGCGGGGCTGCTGCTTTTCCGATGGATTGGCTTTAACGCCATGCTGGCGCTCGGACTGATGCTTGCCGTGATCGCTATCGTTTCAATTATCACCGTCTCGACGCGGGTTCGACGGGTTCGCGCTACCGTCTGAGTGTTGCAGCTGCCCCAGCAGGCGCTGCATGTTGTCGTCGCAGGAGATCCCATCCGGACGGTTGGTGATACTCGCGACCAGCGTCAGCAATTCTCTGCGGTTTTCCTCAAGCTGCTTCTGCATCGCTTCTATTTCGGCAATACGCGTTTTCAGGGACTGGATCAGTCCCTCATGATCCCAGTGCTGTTGCGGCTGCGGCAGGAAGCAGCGTATTTGCTCCAGTGAGAACCCGGTACGCTGCGCGTTGTCGATGATGTTCAGCAGCGCTGCCGCCTCTTGAGAATACGTTCGGTAGCCGTTCCCCTGCCTGACGGGTCTCGGTAGTAAACCTTCCGCCTCATAGAACCGAATGCGCGACGGGGAAATCCCCGTCATTTTCGACAGCTCGCCAATTCTCATTTGATCTGCTCTTACGTCTTGACCTTAAAGTTAACTTTAAGCTTAAACTTTTTATACGGTCAACCGGATCGTCATCTCATCAGGGAGCTCATATGCAAACTATTCTGGGTGCCAGCGGGCAAATCGCCCGTGAACTGACCCGCGAATTAAAACGCGCCTATACCGACGATATCAGGCTGGTCAGCCGCCATCCGCAGAAAGTCCACGCCAGCGATATCACGGCTGCGGCCAATCTTCTGGATGCTCAGCAGACGCAGGAGGCGGTTAACGGCAGCGATACGGTCTATTTTACCGCTGGTCTGCCGCCTGATTCCGCGCTGTGGGAGCGTCAGTTCCCAACCATGCTGGACAATGCCCTGGAGGCCACGCGAAAGGCTGGCGCAAGATTCGTCTATTTTGACAATACTTACATGTACCCCCAGAGCGACGTGCCACAAACTGAAGAGACGCGCTTTGCGCCCCGGGGACGGAAAGGCAACGTGCGTGCGCTGATGGCCAACCGGGTGCTTGCCGAAATGCAGCGGGGCGACATTCCCGTCCTCATCGGTCGGGCCCCGGAGTTTTACGGGCCTGAGAGAACGCAGAGCTTCACGAATACGCTCATTATCGACAGGCTGAAGCAGCACAAACGTCCGCGCGTTCCGGTACGTGACGATACGCTTCGCACCCTCATCTGGACGCCGGATGCCAGCCGCGCGCTCGCCCTGCTGGGCAATACGCCTGAGGCATACGGGCAGACGTGGCATTTGCCCTGCTGCGACGAAAGGCTGACGTATCAACAGTTTGTTACCCTCGCCTGCGATATCTTCGGCCAGAAGGCGGACTACGCCGTGCTGGGCGAGCTGGCCTTCGCCGCGACGGCACTGTTTTCGCAGGGCGCGCGCGAAATGCGGGAGCTGTTGCCCAGATACGACGTTGACAACCTGTTTGATTCGACGAAGTTTAAGCGGCATTTTCCCGACTTTCCCGTCACTTCATACCGGCACGGTCTTGAAAACATCTGGCAGGAATGGAGATCAAAAGCGCACAAAACAGCGTAAATGCACTGCCGCACCGACAAAGGTGCGGCCATTACTCGTGACAACGTCACTTTCACTTCTCGTCTTTAGGACTATTCTGCCTCTTCCTCAATCAGCCCTTACGCCATAAGGCTTAACCCGAGGTTGTCACTGTTTTCATAGGGTTACTGATTTTACCCCTTCGCTGGAACCCTTCCCAAACGCTTGCTATAGGTGAAATACCCCTGCCGAAACATGGCATAACAACAGGCAACCGGTGGTTGCTATAACGCATGCGCACAGGGAGACACACCGCAATGCACCCATTACTCAAACGTTCGCTGCTGTTTGTCGGCGCCATTATTGTGGTCCTCGCCCTCCTCGTCTGGGGTATCGGGATGGAGACGATAAAGGCGCGTCAGGTTGACCTGGTCTATCTCGGGCAACAGCACATGATTCTGGTTTTCTCATCCATGTTTTTTGCCCTGCTGGTGGGTATTCCAGCCGGTATTCTGCTGAGCCGTCCGGCCGCGCGGGGTATCGCCGAATATGTGATGCAAATCTTCAACGTCGGCAACACGCTGCCGCCGCTGGCCGTTCTGGCGCTGGCAATGGTGGTGATTGGCATTGGCGATACGCCCGCCATCATCGCCCTGTTCCTTGCCTCGCTGCTGCCGATCGTGCGTAACACCTATGCCGGGCTGTGCTCGGTCCCGCCGTCGCTGCTGGAAGCGGCAAACGGCATCGGGATGACCAAATGGCAGCGTCTGCGTCAGGTTGAGCTGCCAGCCGCCTGGCCGGTCATGCTCTCGGGGATCCGCATCGCCACCGCCATTAACGTCGGTACCGCGCCGCTGGCGTTCCTGATTGGCGCCAGCAGCTACGGCGAGCTGATTTTCCCCGGCATTTATCTGAACGATTTCCCGACCCTGATCCTCGGCGCGGCGGCCACCGCCCTGTTCGCACTGATCCTCGATACCCTGCTGGCGGCGCTGGGTCGCGTGATGAGTCCCCATCTCGCTCGATAACAATAACAAGGAGCTTTTATGAGACTGTTTTCCGGCCTGACGGCGCTGTGTGCCGCGGCGCTGTTCACCAGCCAGGCGATGGCGGCCCCGCTGATTCTGGCGACCAAGAGCTTTACCGAGCAGCACATTCTCTCGGCGATGACCGTGCAGTACCTGCAAAAGAAAGGTTTTCAGGTCCAGCCGCAAACCAACATTGCCACGGTGATCTCCCGCAACGCGATGATCAACAAGCAGATTGACATGACCTGGGAGTACACCGGCACGTCGCTGATCATCTTTAACCACATCAACAAGCGCATGTCGCCGCAGGAGTCTTACGAGACGGTAAAACGCCTGGACGCGAAGCACGGTCTGGTCTGGCTCAAGCCCGCCGATATGAACAACACCTATGCTTTCGCCATGCAGCGCAAGCGCGCCGAGGCGGAACACATCAACACCATGTCGGAGATGGTGGCGAAGATTGAGCAGATCCGTAAAACCAACCCGGACAAAAACTGGCTGCTGGGCTTGGACCTGGAGTTTGCCGGGCGCAGCGACGGCATGAAGCCGCTTCAGGCGGCCTATAAGATGGAGCTGGACCGCCCGCAGATCCGTCAGATGGACCCCGGCCTGGTCTATAACGCGGTGCGCGACGGCTTCGTTGACGCCGGGCTGATTTATACCACCGATGGTCGCGTGAAGGGCTTCGACCTCAAGGTGCTGGAAGACGATAAAGGCTTCTTCCCGAGCTATGCGGTCACCCCGGTGGTGCGTAAGGACACGCTGGAGGCCAACCCCGGCCTGGAAGAGGCGCTCAACACCCTCTCGGCCCAGCTCAACAACGACGTTATCACCGAGCTGAACAAAAAGGTGGATATCGACCATCAGTCACCGCAGCAGGTCGCCCGCGATTTCCTGCGTAGCAAACAGCTGCTGTAGGAGGCGCTATGGAGACGATTCACTACATTCTGGACAACTGGGATTACCTCTTAACCCTGACGCTGCAGCACCTGTGGCTGGTGGCGCTGGCCGTAGGCTTAGCCATCATCATCGGCGTACCGCTGGGCATTCTGATTGTCCGCCACAGGTGGCTGGCAACGCCGGTGCTGGGGATAGCCACCATCGTGCTGACCATTCCGTCTATCGCCCTGTTTGGCCTGATGATCCCGCTGTTTTCGCTGATCGGTCAGGGGATTGGTGCCCTGCCCGCGATCACGGCGGTGTTTCTCTACTCGCTGCTGCCGATTGTGCGTAACACCCATACCGCGCTCGACAGCCTGCCGCCGGGCCTGCGCGAAGCCGGACGCGGCATCGGCATGACCTTCTGGCAGCGGCTGCGCTGGGTCGAAATCCCGATGGCGCTGCCGGTGATTTTCGGCGGGATCCGCACCGCCGTGGTGATGAACATCGGCGTGATGGCGATTGCCGCGGTGATCGGCGCGGGCGGTCTGGGCCTGCTGCTGCTCAACGGCATCGGCGGAAGCGATATTCGCATGTTGATTGCGGGCGCGCTGATGATTTGTCTTTTAGCGATTGTGCTCGACTGGCTGCTGCATCGTCTGCAGGTGGTTCTGACTCCAAAGGGGATTCGATAATGATAAAACTGGAAAACCTCACCAAACAATTTTCACAGAAGCACGGCCAGACCTTTAAGGCCGTGGACAACGTCAACCTGAACGTGCCCGAAGGGGAAATGTGCGTCCTGCTCGGCCCGTCCGGCTGCGGGAAGACCACCACCCTGAAGATGATTAACCGCCTCATTACCCCCAGCAGCGGGACAATCCTGATTAACGGCGAAGACACCAGTGGGATGGACACCGTCACCCTGCGCCGCAACATTGGCTACGTGATCCAGCAGATTGGCCTGTTCCCGAACATGACCATCGAAGAGAACATTACCGTCGTGCCGCGCATGCTGGGCTGGGATAAAGCACGCTGTAAAACCCGTGCCGAAGAGCTGATGGATATGGTGGCGCTGGATCCGCATAAGTTCCTGAATCGCTACCCGCGCGAGATGTCCGGCGGCCAGCAGCAGCGTATCGGCGTGATCCGCGCCCTGGCGGCGGATCCTCCGGTACTGCTGATGGATGAACCCTTCGGCGCGGTGGACCCGATCAACCGCGAGGTGATCCAGAATCAATTCCTGGAGATGCAGCGCAAGCTGAAAAAAACCGTCATGCTGGTCAGCCACGATATCGACGAAGCCCTCAAGCTCGGCGACCGTATTGCGGTGTTCCGTCAGGGGAAAATCGTGCAGTGCGCCAGTCCGGATGAACTGCTGGCGAAACCGGCGAATGAGTTTGTCGGCTCGTTTGTCGGTCAGGACCGCACCCTGAAGCGTCTGCTGCTGGTCTCGGCGGGCGACGTCACCGACCAGCAGCCGACCATTACGGTGCGGGGCTCTACGCCGCTCCCTGAAGCCTTTGCGACCATGGATGATAATGACATTCGTGCCGTTACCGTAGTTGACGAGCACGGCAAACCGCTGGGCTTTGTGAAGCGTCGCGAAGCACGTAACGCCAGCGGGACCTGCGCCGACATCCTGCATCCGTTCCGCATGACCGGCAAAGCGGAAGACAACCTGCGCGTGGTGCTGTCACGCCTGTATGAGAGCAACACCAGCTGGATGCCGATCGTGGATGAGGACGGGCGCTACAACGGCGAGATTTCTCAGGACTATATTGCCGAGTACCTGAGTTCAGGGCGTACGCGCCGGGCGCTGAATATTCATAGCGACAGTTAACCTTTCAGGCCGGGCATTGCCCGGCTTTTCCGCACGCATACCTTTTGCTAACCCCACGATTTGCCGCCACAATATTGTATCTTTCCCGTTGACTCGCGACTCATGCAACGTCTTCATACGTACCCCGACATCCGCGCGATGTTTCGCCGACTGCTGATTGCTACCGTTACCGGCGTGCTGGCCGCGCTGGCCGTGGCGGTGTTCCGCCACAGCATGTACCTGCTGGAGTGGCTGCTTCTCAGCAACGACAGCGGCAGCCTGGTGAATGCCGCCGCGTCGCTCTCCCCCTGGCGGCGCGCGCTGACGCCAGCGCTGGGTGGTCTGGCGGCCGGGCTGCTGCTCTGGGGATGGCAACGGCTGACCGCGCAACGGCCTCATGCCCCCACTGACTACATGGAAGCGCTGGAGACCGGTGACGGCCAGTTTGACTACGGCGCCAGCCTGGTTAAATCCCTCGCCTCACTGCTGGTCGTTGCCAGCGGAAGCGCCATCGGGCGTGAAGGGGCGATGATCCTGCTTGCCGCCCTCGCCGCCTCCCTTTTCGCCCGGCGCTTTACGCCCAAATCCGAGTGGAAATTATGGATAGCCTGCGGTGCCGCCGCCGGGATGGCCAGCGCCTACCATGCTCCCTTAGCCGGAAGCCTGTTCATCGCTGAGATTCTGTTTGGCACCCTGATGCTGGCCTCGCTCGGGCCCGTGGTTATCGCGGCGGTGGTGGCGCTTCTCACCACGCAGCTTCTGGCGCCGGGTACCGACACGCTCTACGCGGTCCATCTGAGCGGTATCCTCACCGCTACCGATTATGCCCTGCTGGTCGCGATGGGGCTGGTGGCGGGTCTCTGCGGGCCGCTGCTGATGTGGCTGATGGCGTTCAGCCACGGTCTTTTCTTGCGCCTCAAGCTTTCGCCACCGTGGCAATTAGCGCTGGGCGGTGCGATCGTCGGGCTGCTGTCTCTTCTGACGCCGAAGGTGTGGGGGAATGGCTACAGCGTGGTTCAGGCTTTTCTGCTCGCGCCGCCGCTGCTGTCGGTGATTGCCGGGGTGTTTATCTGCAAACTGCTGGCGGTACTGGCGAGCAGCGGATCGGGCGCGCCGGGCGGGGTGTTCACGCCGACGCTGTTTGTCGGCATGGCGACAGGCATGCTGTTTGCACAGCTGTTCGCGCTGTGGCTGCCGGGTTCTGAGACGGCAATTTTGCTGGGGCTGGCAGGAATGGCAACCCTACTTGCCGCGACCACGCATGCGCCCATTATGTCGGCGCTGATGGTCTGTGAAATGACCGGACAGTATTTTTTACTGCCCGGCCTGCTGGTCGCCTGCGTGCTGGCGTCCGTATTGTCGCGGACGTTACGCCACGACTCTGTCTACGGTCAACACGCCACCGAGGGCAGAGAGATCGATGTACTGCGCTAGCTCGCGCTGCTCGGCGCGTGGCAGATAAGGCAGCTCGCCCACCAGCGGTCCGGGCAGTTTGGTGCTCAGCACGTCGATGATCTCCGCGTAGTGCGCCAGGCCCGGGTTGATGCGGTTTGCTACCCAGCCAACCAGCGGCAGGCCGTCATTGGCAATCGCCTGCGCCGTCAGCAGCGCGTGGTTGATGCACCCTTCCTGGATACCCACCACCATCACCACCGGAAGCTGCTCCTGCACAACCCATTCAGACAGCGGGCGCAAATCATTCATCAGGCTGCGCCAGCCGCCCGTCCCTTCAACCACGACGTGATCAACCTTCTCGCTCAGGTTCGCCAGGCCGTCGGACAACAGGGGATAATTAATCAGGCCGCTGTGCGCTACGCTGCTCTCCTCTTCGCTTAACGCAATGGGATTGACCGCGTGATAGGGCAACTCCAGTGACGAGACGCTTTGCAGCACCAGGGCGTCTTTATTGCGCAATCCCTCTGGCGTCTCTTTACTCCCTTTTGCGACCGGTTTGTACCCTGCCACGCGTTTACCGCTTGCTGCCAGCGCCTGCAGCAATGCGCGGGATACGACGGTCTTGCCGACAGAGGTATCTGTACCAGTAACAAAGAAACGCTTAAGCATGACTCACTCCACCTCTTGGGTATGCTTCGAAAATATAAACCAGGTAAATAATTCAGTGGAGGAAGTCTACGGGATGCATGCGCTACCCGGCTTGAGATAGCGCAATTTTTCTTACATCTGCGGAAAAGAGTTAACCCTGTAACAGGCGGATCAACAGCGAGCCGTTATACATGGCATCTTTGACCAGCGCCGCGCCAGCCATCGTACCCTGGTTGGAAAACTGGGTGCTTTCTACCGCAATGTTCCGGCTGTAGGCGGGAAGCGACTGCTGCTGAATACAGGCCGTAATCGCCGGGAAGAGGATCTCCGCCGCCTGGCTGAGCGGTGAGCCAATGAGGATTTTTTGCGGGTTGAAGAGGTTCACCATGATCGCCAGAATGCGGCCAACGTTATTCCCCACCCCGGTAATAATGTCCTTCGCCAGCAGATCGCCCTGGCGCGCGGCGGCGCAGAGTGAATCCACCGTTAAGGGTTGTCCGTGCAGCGAGGAGCTCATGGACTGGCTGAGCCTGACCTGCGCCAGCTCCAGCACGCTTTCCACGCTGGCAATGGTCTCCAGACAGCCGTGGTTGCCGCAGTAGCAGCGCTTACCGTACGGGTCGACCTGGGTGTGGCCAATTTCCACCAGGCTGCTGCTTCCGGCGTGGAGAAGACGTCCGTCGGTAATCACGCCTGCCCCGACGTTATGGTCGATGACCACCTGAATCACATCCCGCGCGCCGCGGGACGCGCCGAACAGCGCCTCCGCCATCGTCCAGGCGCTGATGTCATGCTGAATATAGACCGGCACGCCGGTATGGTTTTTCAGCACTTCGCCCAGCGGCATCTCTTTGACATCGTCGTAAAACGGCATGCGGTGAACAATACCATTTTCGGTATCAATAATGCCCGGCATGGTGATGGCAATCGCCGTTAAGCGTTCAAGCCGCTGCTGATGGCGAATAAAGAAGCGATCGATGTGCGAGACAATCGCGTCGAGGAGCGGTTCCTCCGCGTTGAGTGGCAGTTCAAGGCGGTCCTCTACCACCAGCTTGCTGCTCAAATCGCGCAGCGCAAGGAAGATCTCGCCGCGGCTGATGCGCAGCGACAGGTAGTGCCAGGCTTCCGTCTCAACCACCAGCCCGACTGCCGGACGGCCACGGCTGCCCGGCTCCTGAATTTCCGTCTCCTGAACCAGGTGCGCTTCCAGCATCTCGCGGACAATCTTGGTGATACTGGCAGGTGCCAGTTGTGCCAGGCGCGAAAGATCGATACGCGAAACCGGACCAAGCTGATCAATCAGGCGATACACCGCGCCAGCGTTGGTCTGCTTAATCTGATCGATATGCCCTGGCTGACTATCAGCAACCACCTCGTACTCCCTTATTTTCGAGCTTCGAAATAAACTGTTTGCTATGGTGAAGCACTTGCATGGCTGCCGTCAAATATTTACTTAGCCATGTGATTTACCGCACATTTTTGCCCCCTTTTCCCGGAAAATGCCGCCCGGCAGAGGCGCTTATTAACTGCTGTTTGAAGCGCTGTGCGGCGTGGCTCTGCTCGCGGTGTTTTGACCAGACTAGCCACATTTCGGAAACGGCATCCTCTTCGGCAATGGTCACCCAGCGCATTTCGCGCAACTGGACCCGTTTAAAGGAGGCCGGAAGAATAGACACGCCCAGCCCGGCGGCGACCAGACCGATAATGGTCATCGCTTCCCCGACTTCCTGGGTGATGACCGGGGCAAGATCGTAGCGGCGCATCAGCCCCAGGATATCGTCATACAGACCCGTTCCGACCTGCGGGTCAAAAAAGACAAACGGCTCTTTTGCCAGCTCTGCCAGCGAAACCGCCGGACGCGACGCCAGCGGGTGATCGTGTGGGATCATGGCCATCAGCGGCTCGCGCAGGATCACCTCCCACGCCAGCGTATCCGGCAGCTGGGTGTTACGCATCAGTCCCAGATCCAGGGAACCTTCATTCAGCGGCGCAATCTGCTCGCGGGTGTTTATTTCGCGCGTCTGAATATGAACATCCGGGAAATGGCGGCGGAATGACGACAGCGTTTCCGAGACGGCGCTGATAAACGGTGCCGACGAGGTAAACCCGATCCGCAGCTCTCCGGCTTCCCCGAGATAGAGCCGTTCTGCCCGGGCGGCGGCGTCCTCGACCATGCTCAGAATTTGTCGGCTGTCGTTCAGGAACTGCTTGCCCGCCGCCGTCAGGCTCACGCTGCGGTTGGTACGGGCCAGAAGGCGCGCCCCAACCTGCTGCTCCAGGATCTGAATCTGCTGGCTTAACGGGGGCTGAGAGATATTCAGCCGTGCCGCCGCGCGGCCAAAATGCAGCTCTTCGGCGACGGCGACAAAGTAGCGGAGGTGACGCAGCTCGATATTCATATTTTTAAAGTATCATTTGAGATTATTAATATATTAGACAGAATATTTACATTTTCCTACCCTGAAGAGGTGGTCATACCCGTCACCAGAAATCACGGGGATGTTTAAGCAAGGAAACTGTGTGAGTCGTACAACTACTATTGATATCGATCCGGCAAGAGATATCAATGATTTACCTGCAGCATCGCAGCCGGTCCAGTTCATTAAACGTGGTACCCCCCAATTTATGCGCGTCACGCTGGCGCTCTTTTCCGCCGGTCTGGCCACCTTCGCCCTGCTCTATTGCGTTCAGCCGATCCTGCCCGTCCTCTCGCATGAATTTGGCGTATCGCCTGCCAGCAGCAGCGTTTCACTCTCTATTTCTACCGGCATGCTGGCGATTGGCCTGCTCTTTACCGGGCCGCTGTCCGACGCCATTGGCCGTAAACAGGTGATGGTGACCGCGCTGATGCTGGCCTCGGTCTGTACATTACTCTCGACCATGATGACCAGCTGGCACGGTATTCTGGTGATGCGCGCGCTGATTGGGCTGTCGCTCAGCGGCGTGGCGGCGGTCGGGATGACCTACCTCAGCGAGGAGATCCACCCAAGCTTTGTTGCCTTCTCTATGGGGCTTTACATCAGCGGGAACTCGATTGGCGGGATGAGCGGACGCCTGCTGAGCGGGGTCTTTACGGACTTCTTTAGCTGGCGTATTGCGCTGGCGGTCATCGGGTGTTTTGCGCTGGCATCAGCCCTGATGTTCTGGAAAATCCTGCCGGAATCGCGTCATTTCCGCCCGACCTCTTTGCGCCCAAAAACGCTGTTTATCAACTTCCGCCTGCACTGGCGTGACAAAGGGCTGCCGCGCCTGTTTCTGGTCGGCTTCCTGCTGATGGGCTCCTTCGTCACGCTGTTCAACTATATTGGCTACCGCCTGATGCTCTCGCCATGGCATCTGAGCCAGGCGATTGTCGGTTTACTCTCGGTTGCTTATTTGACCGGTACGTGGAGTTCTCCGAAGGCCGGGGCGATGACCGCACGCTATGGACGCGGCCCGGTCATGCTGTTCTTCACGGCGGTGATGCTGGTCGGCCTGCTGCTGACGCTCTTCTCCTCCCTGTGGCTGATTTTTGCCGGCATGCTGCTCTTCTCCGCGGGGTTCTTCGCCGCTCACTCGGTCGCCAGCAGCTGGATTGGTCCGCGCGCGCGTCGCGCCAAAGGTCAGGCATCGTCTCTTTATCTGTTTAGCTATTACCTGGGGTCCAGCATCGCCGGGACGCTCGGCGGCGTATTCTGGCATAACTACGGCTGGAACGGCGTGGGCGGGTTTATCGCGCTGATGCTCTGTGCCGCACTGCTGGTGGGCGCAAGTCTTCATAAACGTCTGAAATAATAGGCTTGCGGGCGGATGTCCGTTTCCCGAAAAACGGCACCAGCGTACTGGTGCCTTTTCACGTTCAGGAATCCCAGGCCTGCTCTATCTTACCGGCTTCAAACTGCGGAGGCGGTTTTCGGAAACGGCGCGTTAGCCATGTCAGGTAAAGGATCCCCAGTGCCGCCCAGATGAGGCCAAGCGTCAGGGACGTCGCTTCGAGGTTTATCCACAGCACGCCGACCGTAACGGCACCAATGAGCGGCAGCAGGAGATAGTGGAACCGATCTTTCCACGTTTTGTTCAGCCCCTTACGCCGCCAGAAATGGTTGTACACCGAGAGATTAACAAACGTAAATGCCACCAGCGCGCCGAAGTTGATCAGCGCCGTCGCGGTCACGAGATCGAAGTACAGAGCCGACAGCGCCACTATCCCAACCATAATGACGTTCAGGGCCGGCGTACGCCATTTCGGATGCACGTAGCCAAACACGCGCTCCGGAAAGACGTTGTCACGCCCCATCACATACAGTAAGCGCGAGACGCTGGCGTGCGAGGCCAGGCCTGAAGCGAGCGTATTCACAAACGTGGTACACAGAAACACCGACTGGAAGAGCTTGCCGCCCACGTATAACGCAATTTCCGGCAGCGCGGCGTCCGGGTTCTTGAAGCGGGCGATCGTCGGGAAAAAGAGCTGCATGAAAAATGAGGCAACAATGAATATCAGCCCGCCATACAGTGCGGTCAGGAAAATGGCTTTGGGAATAACCCGCGCTGCGTTTGGCGTCTCTTCCGACAGCGTGGTGACCGCGTCAAAGCCGAGGAAAGAGAAGCAGACGATAGTCGCACCGGTAATAATCGGGATCAGGTGTGCATTCTCGCTGATAAACGGCTGGAGCGACCAGACCGTGCCGACGCCCTCCCCCTTGTGCAGGCCATGCACCACGAGAATGACAAACACCACCATGATGGCGACCTGCACCAGCACAAACAGGGTGTTAAAGTTGGCGACCAGATTCACGCTCTTCAGGTTCGCCAGCGTCAGGATCGTCACAAACCCCACCACCCAGACCCACGGCGGGACTTCAGGGAACAACGCGGAAAGGTAGATCTTCGCCAGCAGCACGTTAATCATCGGCAGGAAGAGATAGTCCAGCAGCGATGACCAGCCGACCATAAAGCCTAAGTGGGGGCCGATCGATTTCTGCGTGTAGGTATACGCGGAGCCCGCTTCCGGGAACTGCCGTACCAGTTTGCCGTAGCTGATGGCGGTAAACATGACGCCAGCCAGCGCCAGGAGATACGAGGCGGGCACGTGGCCGTTGCTGATACCGGACACAATGCCGAAGGTATCAAACACGGTCATGGGGGTGAGATAAGCCAGCCCCATCATGACCACCTGCCAGAGCTTGAGGGAACTGCGCAGCCGGGTTCTTCCGGCCACACGCGGCGAGTCAAGAGAGGTGTTAGTCGCCATAAACCGTCCCCCCCATGCTTACCGTGGTTTGCAATCGCGCTGTCCTTAACGCAAACCTGCTTAGCAAAGGGGGAAGTTGTAAAGAACACACGCGATCGTACCAGCGCACCGTCTCTTTCTCGCACTCACAGCAGGCGCCTGACTGGCCCCCTTCGCCCTGCGGATAGTTGAACATCTGCATCATTTCCTACCTCGTCACACAGTGTCGTTAAGAAAATCCCTGTGCCGCCTGCGCTCCATAACGCGACTCCCGGGAGATAGCTGGCGTGCCAGCGAACAGTTAGGCCAGGCTCCGCGCAGGCCGTTGGGTGATACGTATGCGATAAAACAAAGCGGCCCCTTACCGGGGCACGTTATCAGGCGTTTTTCAGCATCCACTCAATTTCAGTTTCGGTAATCAGGCGTTCAAACTGCAGCAATTCATCATTTTTGCAGGCGTGATAGACGTGGCAGAAACGCTCGCCCAGCCGCTCGCGAAGATGATCGTTTTGCATAAATTCCCACAGCGCATCGCTCTGACGGATCGGGAACGGCAGTCCGTCCTGCTCCAGACCATTGCCTTCCACTTCTTCCTGCAGGGGTAAATCGTTATCCAGCCCATGTAGAATGCCGGCAAAAATCG
The DNA here is from genome assembly GCF_026420145.1 of Enterobacter pseudoroggenkampii. Lineage (NCBI taxonomy): Bacteria > Pseudomonadati > Pseudomonadota > Gammaproteobacteria > Enterobacterales > Enterobacteriaceae > Enterobacter > Enterobacter pseudoroggenkampii. The sequence continues at coordinate 1,244,698 of NZ_JAPMLV010000001.1, read as the reverse complement.
CCGCCATCACCAGATACGGATTCGCGTCAGCGCCCGCCACCCGGTACTCAACCCGATGGTTATGGCGATCGCCGCAGGGGATACGCAGGGCAACGGTGCGATTATTGTGTCCCCATGACGCCTGCGTCGGCACGTACATTCCCGGCTGGAAACGTCGGTAGGAGTTGACGTTCGGTGCCAGCAGCGCCATGGATGCCGGCATCAGATCGATCATCCCGGCCAGCGCGCGTTTCAGCAGCGCGGAATCCTCGCCGTTGGCGTCTGCGAGCACGTTTTCGCCTCGGTTGTTTTGCATGCTGATGTGGATATGCATCCCGCTGCCCGCATGCTCTTCATACGGCTTTGCCATAAACGTGGCGTGCATCTTATGTTTTTCCGCCATCTGCCTGACGAGACGTTTTAGCGCCAGCGCATCGTCGCAGGCATCGAGCACGTTTTCCGTATGGTGCAGGTTAATCTCAAACTGGCCCGGGGAGGCCTCGGCCACTGCCCCGTCGGCGGGGATCAGCTGCAGCTGAGCCAGCTCGTCAATATCGTTCAGCACGTCAGCAAAGTGGTTCAGGTTATCAACCGAGTAGACCTGACTCTGCGTGTTACGCACGTCGGTGCCCGGCGCACAGGGTGGCTGCAGATAGCCGTCGGCATCGCGTTTACGGTCAAGTAAATAGAACTCCAGCTCTACCGCTACCACGGGGAACAGACCGCGCTGGCGCAGCTGCTGCCAGAGTCGGTTGAGTACGTTCCGCGGCTCAACGTCAAAGGGAGCGCCATCTTCATCGACCATGGTGAGCTGCACCTGACCAATGTATTCCGGGTCGGCGGCGGACGGTGTCAGGGTGCCCGGTACCGGCACGCAGATACAGTCCGGCTCGCCGAGCTCCTGCCCCAGTCCCGCCTCTTCCACGACGTTACCCAAAATGTCCATGGCGAAAACCGATGCCGGGAAATAGCAGCCTTTTTCAAGTTTGCTCAGTCCGGCAACCGGGATGCGTTTGCCGCGAAAACAGCCGTTCAGGTCGGTCAGGAGGACGTCAATAAACTGGGTGTCAGGATACTTTTCTAAATAGCGCTTCACTTCCTGCGTAAAGGCGCTGCCCCGCCTCTCATCCGTGTGCTGCACAAAGTTCTCAACTTCTACGATATTGGTTTCCATGATTTACCACCGTTTTTGGGTTTTGCGTTCGCTGCTCAGGACTGTCAAATATAATGTCCACCCTATCGAATCTGTATGCAAACAAATTGTTTGTCAAATGTTAAATTAAGTTTGCAAAAGGCAGATCCCGTTGCTAGATTGAGAAAATATTGAACGAAAAGGCCGTTTCAGAGGTGAGAATGGCCTAAATTTAGTCCACTTTGTGAGGGCGATCATGGAAAATATAATGAACAAGCCAGTTATTGGCGTGGTGATGTGCAGAAACAGGCTTAAGGGTCATGAGACCCAAACCCTGCAAGAAAAGTACCTGAATGCCGTTATTAACGCAGGGGGCTTACCTATTGCCTTACCGCATGCGCTGGCAGAGCCAGAGCTAATGAACGCTCTGCTGCCAACCCTGGACGGGATTTACCTGCCGGGCAGCCCAAGTAACGTGCAGCCGCACCTTTATGGTGAAAACGGCGATGAGCCTAACGCCGATCCCGGGCGAGATCTTCTGAGTATGGCGCTGATTGCCGCCGCGCTCGAAAGGCGCATCCCCATTTTCGCCATCTGCCGGGGGCTGCAGGAACTGGTTGTTGCGACGGGAGGAACGCTGTATCGCCGCCTGTTCGAGCAGAACGACCTGCTCGAGCATCGGGAAGATCCTGAACTGCCGGTTGAGCTACAATACGCCCCTTCTCATGAAGTTCAGGTTCAGGAAGGAGGACTGCTGTCTCAAATAATACCAGGCTGTAACAAATTTTGGGTAAACTCGTTACACGGGCAAGGCGCACGAACGTTAGGACCACGGCTCCGCGTGGAGGCCCGCTCGACGGACGGACTGGTCGAAGCGGTTAGCGTTCATGACCACCCTTTTGCCCTCGGCGTGCAATGGCACCCCGAATGGAACAGCAGCGAGTACGCCCTGTCACGCATGTTGTTTGAAGGTTTTATCACCGCCTGTCAAAGCCACGTTGCCGAGAAGCAACGGCTTTGACCACTATCGTAAAGGAAATGCAACTATGAGCGATGACGGACTGGCGCCAGGGAAACGTCTGTCAGAGATCCGCCAGCAGCTGGGTCTCTCGCAGCGGCGTGCCGCCGAACTGTCTGGGTTAACACACAGTGCCATCAGCACCATTGAGCAGGATAAAGTCAGTCCTGCCATCAGTACGCTGCAAAAGCTACTGAAAGTCTATGGGCTGTCGCTCTCGGAATTCTTTTCGGAACCGGAAAAACCTGATGAACCGCAGGTGGTTATTAATCAGGAAGACCTTATCGAAATAGGCAGTCAGGGGGTTTCGATGAAGCTGGTTCATAACGGAAATCCGAACCGTACGCTGGCGATGATTTTTGAAACTTACCAGCCTGGAACCACGACCGGAGAGAGGATCAAACACCAGGGTGAGGAGATCGGTACGATACTGGAAGGTGAAATATTGTTGACCATTAATGGCCAGCCTTATCACCTGGTTGCGGGGCAAAGCTATGCCATCAATACCGGCATACCGCACAGCTTCAGCAACACCTCGGCAGGCATCTGCCGCATTATCAGTGCCCACACCCCCACCACGTTCTAATTACCACTCAGTCCCGGCGTAAGCACGCTTACGCCGGGACACATAAAAACGATCGATGTCGGCATTCAACGGGTTAATTCCCGGGATGCCTCACGGCTTCGTATTGCCTGAAACGGCCATGCCTTTATTTATCTGATTGCGAAAGAAAGGAGTGAATATGCATTTTAAGCACCTGACTTACTGGCAGGATAAAGCAAAAAACAGCGCCATTGAGGCCCGGTTATTTATTAACGGTGCCTATTGTGACGCCGCCGATAATGCCACATTTGACACCGTCAATCCCGCTACCCAAAAGACGCTGGCGAACGTGGCCCGGGGCAAGCAGGCGGACGTGGACCGTGCAGTTCAGGCCGCGCGTGAGGTATTTGAGCGCGGTGACTGGTCACAGGCGTCTCCGGCGCAGCGCAAGGCCGTGCTAAATAAGCTCGCCGATTTGATGGAACGCCATAGCGAAGAGCTGGCGTTACTGGAAACGCTGGACACCGGTAAACCCATCCGCCACAGCCTGCGCGACGATATTCCCGGCGCGGCTCGCGCTATTCGCTGGTACGCCGAAGCGGCGGATAAAGTCTACGGCGAAGTGGCGCCTACGGGTCCGGGCGAGCTGGCGATGATCGTGCGCGAGCCCATCGGGGTTGTTGCGGCCATCGTCCCCTGGAACTTCCCGCTGCTGCTGGCCTGCTGGAAGCTGGGCCCGGCGCTGATCGCGGGCAACAGCGTGGTACTGAAACCGTCGGAGAAATCGCCGCTCTCCGCCCTGCGGCTGGCCGGGCTGGCGAAAGAGGCGGGCCTGCCGGACGGCGTGCTGAATGTGATAAGCGGTTACGGCCACGAAGCGGGCCAGGCGCTGGCGCTGCATCCGGAGGTTGAGGTGCTGACGTTTACCGGCTCTACCCGTACCGGCAAGCAGCTGTTGAAGGACGCGGGTGAAAGCAACATGAAGCGCGTCTGGCTGGAGGCAGGCGGCAAGAGCGCCAACATTATCTTTGCCGACTGTCCGGACCTGGACAAGGCCGTAAGCGCGACCGCCGCCGGGATTTTTTATAACCAGGGACAAGTCTGTATCGCCGGTACCCGCCTGCTGCTCGAAGACAGCATCGCCGATGCGTTCCTGGCAGAGCTGAAAGCGCAGGCCCGTCACTGGCAGCCAGGCGATCCGCTCGACCCCGACAGCACGATGGGCATGCTCATCGACGCTGCACACGCCGATGCCGTCCACACGTTTATTCGCGAGGGAACCCGGAAAGGCTCGCTGCTGCTGGACGGGCGGGAACAATCATGGCCTTCCGCAGTCGGTCCAACCATTTTTGTCGACCTCGAGCCCGACTCCCCGCTGTGCCGGGAAGAGATTTTCGGGCCGGTGCTGGTCGTTACCCGATTTAAAACCGAAGAAGAAGCCTTAACGCTGGCCAACGACAGTGAATACGGACTTGGCGCGGCGGTATGGACCCGCGATCTCTCCCGCGCGCACCGCATGAGCCGCCGCCTGAAAGCAGGCTCGGTCTTCGTCAATAACTATAACGACGGCGATATGACCGTACCCTTTGGCGGCTATAAGCAGAGCGGCAACGGTCGCGATAAGTCCCTGCACGCGCTGGAAAAATTTACCGAACTGAAAACCATCTGGATTGCCCTGGAGCCTCAATCATGACCGAACATACCACCAGCTACTACGCGGCCAGCGCGAACGCTTACGAACCTTTCCCGACGCTTAACGAGTCGATCAGCTGTGACGTATGCGTGGTGGGCGGCGGCTATACCGGCCTCTCCTCCGCGCTGCACCTCGCCGAAATGGGCTACGACGTGGTGCTCCTTGAAGGGGCGCGCATCGGCTTCGGCGCCAGCGGACGCAACGGCGGCCAGCTGGTTAACTCCTACAGCCGCGATATCGACGTGATCGAGAAAAACTACGGACCCGATGCCGCCAGAATGCTCGGGAGCATGATGTTTGAAGGCGGGGAAATCATCCGGGAGCGTATCCAGCGCTATCAGATTCAGTGCGACTATCGTCCCGGCGGGCTGTTTGTGGCGCTAAACCATAAGCAGCTGGAGACGCTGGAGGAGCAAAAAGCCAACTGGGAACGCTACGGCAACACGCAGCTCGAGTTGCTGGACGCCAGCGCCATCCGCCGGGAAGTCGACAGCGAACGCTATACCGGCGCGCTGCTGGACCGCAGCGGGGGGCATATTCACCCGCTGAACCTGGCGATCGGCGAAGCAGACGCCATTCGCCTGAACGGCGGGCGGGTATATGAACAGTCCCCGGTGACCGCCATTCAGCACACCAGCCCGGCCGTGGTGAGCACGCAGCATGGCCAGGTGACGGCCCGCTACGTGATCGTCGCCGGGAATGCTTATCTGGGCGATAAGATCGAACCGGAACTGGCAAAACGCAGCATGCCCTGCGGCACTCAGGTGGTGACCACCGCCCCGCTGCCGGAAGAGGTCGCCCGCACGCTGATCCCCAATAACTACTGCGTGGAAGATTGTAACTACCTGCTGGATTACTACCGTCTCACCGCCGACAACCGCCTGCTGTACGGTGGTGGCGTCGTGTATGGCGCGCGCGATCCGGACGATGTCGAGCGCCTGGTGATGCCAAAGCTGCTCAAGACCTTCCCTCAGCTGGCAGGCGTCAAAATCGACTACCGCTGGACGGGCAACTTCCTGCTGACCCTGTCGCGTATGCCGCAGTTTGGTCGTCTGGATAAAAACATCTATTACATGCAGGGCTACAGCGGCCACGGCGTGACCTGCACCCACCTGGCCGGACGGCTGATCTCGGAACTGTTGCGCGGTGACGCTGAGCGCTTTGATGCGTTTGCCAACCTTCCGCACTACCCCTTCCCGGGCGGCCGCAGCCTGCGGATTCCATTCACGGCGATGGGCGCGGCGTACTACAGCCTGCGCGATCGTCTTGGCGTATGATCGTTTTCGACAAAAGGGTATCTGATATGAGTAACCAGGAATTTCATCAGCGCAGACTTTCTGCCACCCCGCGCGGCGTAGGCGTAATGTGTGATTTCTTTGCCCGCACGGCGGAGAATGCCACGCTTACCGACGTGGAAGGCAACGACTATATTGATTTCGCCGCCGGGATCGCGGTACTGAATACCGGCCATCGTCATCCTGAACTGGTGGCTGCCGTGGAAAAACAGCTTCACCAGTTCACCCACACGGCCTACCAGATTGTGCCGTATGAAAGCTACGTTTCATTGGCCGAAAAACTTAACGAGCTGGCCCCGGTGCAGAGCCCGGCCAAAACGGCGTTCTTCACCACGGGCGCGGAAGCGGTGGAAAATGCCATTAAAATCGCCCGGGCCCACACCGGCAGACCGGGTGTGATAGCCTTCGGGGGAGGCTTTCACGGCCGAACCTATATGACCATGGCGTTAACCGGCAAGGTCGCACCTTACAAGCTCGGATTTGGTCCCTTCCCGGGGTCGGTTTATCACGTGCCGTATCCCTCCGAGCTGCACGGCATCACGACGCAGGATGCCATCACGGCGATAGAACGCCTGTTCAAAGCAGATATTGAGGCGAAACAGGTGGCGGCGATTATTTTTGAACCCATTCAGGGTGAAGGCGGATTCAACGTCGCCCCGCCAGAGCTGGTGGCCGCCATCCGCCGCATCTGTGATGAGCACGGGATCGTGATGATTGCCGACGAAGTGCAGAGCGGCTTCGCCCGTACGGGTAAGCTGTTTGCCATGGAACACTACGCGGACAAACCCGACCTGATGACGATGGCTAAAAGCCTTGCAGGCGGAATGCCGCTGTCCGGCGTGGTGGGCCGCGCCGACATCATGGACGCGCCGGCTCCCGGCGGCCTGGGGGGAACCTATGCCGGCAACCCGCTTGCGGTGGCCGCCGCGCACGCGGTGCTGAAGATTATCGACAACGAGTCGCTGTGCGCGCGCGCCCGTCAGCTGGGCGATCGGCTGAAAGCCACGCTGGAGGAGATTCAGGGCACCTTCCCTGCGCTCGTGGCGATAAGGGGAAGAGGATCGATGATTGCGGCGGAGTTTTTTGACCCCGAGAGCCGTGAACCTTCAGCCGCCATCGCGCAGGCGATCCAGCAAAAGGCGCTCGCTCAGGGCCTGCTGCTATTGATCTGCGGCCAGTACGGCAACGTGATCCGCTTCCTTTATCCGCTGACCATCCCGGATGCCCAGTTCAACCAGGCGCTGGCGATCCTGCAACAGGTTATGCGCGATAAGTCCTGAGTGCCCACCAAAAACCGTCTCCCGGAATGCCGGGGACGGTTTCAACGGAGGAGATCTGCTCAGATTTCCTCCGCGTGGGAAATGTTGGGGAATTTGGTCCGTTTCATTGTATGCTCCCTGAAACACATCCCCGGCATGAGGAAATAAGAATTGCAAAAAACATCAGCCTATCAGTCACTTGTCAAAACCTTCCAGCGTCTCTCCCGCTTCTCGCACCTCTCCTCCATCGCCAGCTGGGACATGTTCACCATGATGCCGCCCAGCGGCAGCGCCGCGCGCGGCGAGGCGCTGGCAGAGATGAGCGTCCTGCAGCACCAGCTCCTGACCGATAAAAAAGTCGGCGACCTGTTAGCGGCGGCGGCAGGGGAAGATCTGAATGACGTCGAACAGGCCAACCTGCGGGAAATGACGCGCCACTATCAGCAGGCCTCGCTACTGCCGGAAACGCTGGTGGAAGCCAAATCCCTGGCGGGCAGCAGGTGTGAACACGCCTGGCGCACACAACGTCCCGCCAACGACTGGCAGGGTTTTTCCGCCAACCTGAAAGAGGTGGTCAAACTCAGCCGTGAAGAGGCGCGCCTGCGGGCGGAAGCCAAAGGCTGTACGCCGTACGATGCGCTGCTGGATATTTTTGAACCCGACATGACCAGCGCCCGTCTGGACGTGCTGTTCGGCGACATGAAGTCCTGGCTGCCGGACCTGCTGGCAAACGTCGTGGAAAAGCAGGCTCAGCGATCGTTTGTTCCTCCTCAGGGGCCTTTCCCGACGGCAACACAGCGTGAACTGGGCCTGGAAGCCATGAAGATGCTCGGCTTCGATTTTAACGGTGGTCGCCTGGACGTGAGTGCGCACCCGTTCTGCGGCGGCGTACCGGAGGACGTGCGCATCACCACGCGCTATGACGAGGATGAACTGCTCAGCGCGCTGTTTGGCGTGATCCATGAAACCGGACACGCGCGCTACGAACAAAACCTGCCGCGCGCATGGGCAGGACAGCCGATTGCGCTGGCCCGCTCAACCGCGATCCACGAATCCCAGAGCCTGTTCTTTGAGATGCAACTGGGACGCAGTGAAGCCTTCCTCAAGCATCTTCTCCCTGCGGTGCATGCCCGCTTTGGCAGCCAGGCGGCGTTCAGCGAAGAGAACTTTATCGCCTGGAACCAGCGCGTGAAGCCGGGCTATATCCGCGTCGATGCGGACGAAGTGAGCTACCCGGCGCACGTGGTGCTGCGCTATGAGATTGAGCGGTCGCTGATCAACGGCGAGATCGAAGTGGACGATATCCCTGCCCTGTGGGACGAGAAAATGCAGGCCTGGCTCGGGTTATCTACCAAAGACAACTACCGCAACGGCTGCATGCAGGATATCCACTGGACCGACGGCGGTTTTGGTTACTTCCCGTCGTATACGCTGGGAGCCATGTATGCCGCACAGTTGTTCCATGCGGCCAAAACGGCGCTTCCGGGTCTGCAGGCCTCCATCGCTGAAGGCGATTTTTCTGCACTTTTTGAATGGCTGCGTCAGAACATCTGGCAGCACGGCAGTCGCTTCAGCACGTCGCAGTTAATCACCCAGGCGACGGGCGAGGATCTGAACATCCGTTACTTCCGCGAACATCTGACCTCCCGTTATTTGTAATCTGTTTGGCCGGGGGTGAGGGATCTCAGGTAAAAGAGCCGTATGTTCCCCCCTCACCCCAGCCCTCTCCCTCAATGGAATGTGGGCCGTCTGTGCTAGCCCCCCGGCAATGTACATATGGTTACACGCCGATACCAATCACTCACGGAAACCTCGAATTTACAGGGATATAGTTATTTCAACGGCCCCGCAGTGGGGTTAAATGAAAAACCAAATTCGAGGGTATGAGAATGAATAAAGTATTAGCTCTGGTTGTTGCCGCTGCTATGGGTCTGTCTTCTGCTGCATTTGCTGCTGACACTACCGCAACTGCTGCACCGGCTGCCGCACCTGCTGCAACCACCACCGCTGCCCCAGCAAAAGCGGTTCACCATAAGAAACATCACAAAGCTGCAGCGAAAAAAGAAGCCGCTGCACCTGCAACCGCAGCACCAACCGAGCAGAAAGCTCAGGCTGCCAAAAAGCACCACCACAAAAAAGCCGCTAAACCGGCTGTAGAGCAGAAAGCACAGGCTGCTAAAAAACACCACCACAAAAAAGCCGCTAAACCGGCTGTAGAGCAGAAAGCTCAGGCTGCTAAAAAGCATCACAAAAAAGCAGTAAAACACGAAGCTGCTAAACCAGCTGCACAGCCAGCTGCGTAAGAGTACAAGCTAAACCGTGCCCTTCGGGGCACGTTGGTAAACCGGCGCCGAACCGGAACAGGTTCCGCGCCGTTTTTTTTATCCGGAGGGCGTATGCTGCGACGCTATCGGTTTGAGCTGATTCTGATCCTGCTTATTTTATGCGCGCTCATCGCCAGCCATTTTTATCTTTCCTGATTGTAGCACGCTGATTTTACTCCCACTTTAGCGCTGTCCCGTCTATAGTATTTTCATAGGGTTCACTTTTAATAATCATAATTACCCCCACCAGAGTGTGATATGCGTAAATCTGTTGTGTTGTTACTGGGAACGTTTGGTCTTTTTTCTGGATTTTCACATGCGGATGATGGCGGTGATGACACCATTAGCGCGAAAGAGCTAAAGACGCTTTTTTTCGGTCATGACGATCGCACGCGCGTCGCCGATCCCACTCAGGCCCCCTGGGATGCTATAGGTCAACTGGAAACCGCCAGCGGTAACTTATGTACTGCGACGTTGATCACCCCGCAGCTTGCCCTGACGGCAGGCCACTGTCTGTTAACTCCACCAAACGGCAAGCCGGATAAAGCGGTTGCCCTGCGGTTTGTGTCGCAAAAAGGGACCTGGCGCTATGAAATCCACGGCATTGAAGGTCGGGTTGATCCTTCTCTTGGCAAACGCCTGAAACCGGATGGTGACGGCTGGATCGTGCCGCCGGGGGCTGCCTCATGGGACTTTGGCCTGATCGTTTTACGCTACCCGCCTTCAGGCATTACGCCGCTGCCGTTATTTGAGGGCGACAAAGCCGCACTCACCGCCGCGCTGAAAGCCGCCGACCGGAAGGTGACGCAATCGGGCTATCCTGTCGATCATCTGGATACGCTTTATACGCATACCGACTGTATTGTGACGGGCTGGGCGCAAACCAGCGTGCTCTCCCATCAGTGCGATACGTTACCGGGCGATAGCGGCTCACCGCTGATGCTGAAAACAGATAACGGCTGGCAGCTGATCGGTGTGCAGAGCTCTGCCCCGGCGGCGAAAGATCGCTGGCGCGCCGATAACCGGGCCTTGTCCGTGACCGGTTTTCGCGACAAGCTGGAAGCGCTGGCGCAGCAGTAAATCAGCAGCGTCTGACCTTACGTAACGCTCTGATTGACTCAATCGGCATCGGCTGGCTGAACCAAAAACCCTGCAGTTGATCGCAGCCAGCCAGCCGCAGCAGTTTCATTTGCTTCTCGGTTTCCACCCCTTCTGCCACCACCGCCATGCCCAGCGCATTGGCGATCCGCACCGTGCCGCTCACCAGCGCGGCCGCCTGTTCATCGTGGTCCACCAGCCCGGCCAGGGATTTATCGATCTTGATGGTGTCGAAGTTAAAACGCCGCAAATAGCCAATGCTGGAATAACCGGTACCAAAATCATCCAGCGCCACCGCGGTGCCCAACGCTTTAAGATTGGCTATCGCCATGCGGGCACGCTCCGGGTTTTCCAGCACGTAGGACTCCGTGACCTCAAGCTGCAGTCGGTGGGCCGGAAAACGGGTGGTCTCCAGCACGCTGGCCACTTTTTCTTCAAAGGCGGGATCGCGAAATTGCGCGGGGGAGATATTTACGGAGAGCTTTAAGTCGCCGTACGGCTGCAGATCCTGGCAGGCCCGCTGCAACACAAACTGGCCCAGCTTGTAAATCAGACCGCTGGTCTCCGCGATGGTGATAAAAATATCCGGCCCAAGCGGCCCGTCCGGACGACGCGGCCAGCGGACCAGCGCCTCGACGCTGCTCATTGTCTGGCTGTGGGCGTCAATAATCGGCTGATACCAGACCTCAAACTCATCGCGTGCCAGACCGTCACGAATCTGATTTTCAATCGCCAGCTTGCGTTCCCGGACGCTGTTCAACTCCGCATCATAGTGGGTAATACGCCCTTTCCCGCTCATTTTGGCGTGATACATGGCAATATCGGCGCGGCGAAACAGTTCTGAGCTGTTGCATTCAGTCAGGGTTCCGCTGGCGATACCGATACTGGCCCCGATATGGATGGTGCGTTCCCCCAGTTGAACCGGGGTGGTGAGAAAATCCAGCACCGAAACGGCAAAGGCGGTAGCCAGCGCCTCTGCATCATCACCGCCGATGGTCATGGCAAATTCATCCCCGCCCATCCGCGCCAGCATCCCGCCCGGCGGCACGCGTTCACTCAGCGTTTTCGCAATCGCCACGATGAGATCGTCCCCCACGCTGTGACCATAGATATCATTCACATCCTTAAAACCATCGAGATCGATAAACACCACGCTTTTGACGTCGGTATCACCGCGTAAACGCACCCGATCCAGAGCCTCGATGAGTGCACGCCGGTTAGGCAAGTGGCTTAGCCAGTCCGTTCTGGCAACCAGACGCGCCTGGCTTTCTCCTCGCGCAAGCTTGTACAGCCCCACGCTGCTCACCAGAATAAAGAGCAGGATCAGGGCCGATGCCAGCACCACAATCTGCCTGATATCAGAAGATGCCGCCTGGGCGGCCTGCGCCCCCGGAAGCCGCGCCTGCCAGTTAAGATAGCCCAGCAGCTCCCCAGCCGAACTGCGCAGCGGCATACTCAGCTCGTTAATTTTTTCCGGCGTAAAGTGAAGGTTATCGATCTGAAAGGTCGCTCCCAGGTCGGATAAGATTCTGGCGTTCAGATGACGGGTGATCACCAGATAGCGGCGTGTTCCGTCGGTAACCTGTAATCTTCCAACCATCGGGCGAATCAATCCAATGCCCACAAAAGCGACGCCGCTGCGTGTTTTGCTGATCCCGGCATAGATATTTTTATCGCTTGATAAGTCGCGCGCGTGCTGAGTAATAAGGGCTTTCAGCCCCTTACCAAAAAAATCGAGATTCGTCTCCTGAAAAGGCTGACTTTTAAACGATCCCCAGATGACATTGAAATGCTCATCCAGCACGAAGGTCCCGTCATAGAGGTTATTGATTTTAAAGCCAGCACCCCAGGTGTTATACAACCAGTCCGTATCGAGCGTGGGACGGTAGGCCTCCCGCACCGCATCGTCCCAGACGGCGTTATCCAGCACCAGCGAGGAGACGCGATTAACCGAGGTCTGAATAGCCCCCTGCACGGAAAGCGCCGTACGGTGTTCATCAATTTCGTTGGTTTTGGTGCTGATAAGATGCAGGGAAAGATAGAGCAGTGCGATGATGGAGATGATTAAGCCGATCCCCGCCATGAAGACCATGGCAAACAACGTTCTCGCATTGGGAATATTGCGCCAGCTTAATGTGCGATACATCAGCCATCCTCTTCATGTTTTGCTTTTCTAAGCGTAATACAGGCAGCGAATTTCGCTGCCTGTAAATCATGGTTTGAGGTCTGTCAGGCGAGTTTTATCATGATCATGCCGGCAAGCAGCAAGATGAGCCCCATCCAGCCCTTGTTATTTAAACGCTGGCCGAAGAGTACCCAGCCTGCGGCCAGCGTGGCGGCGATACCAAAACCGCCCCACAGCGCATAGGCCACCGAAAGATCGATCCCTTTTACCGCCTGAGACAGGGCGCTGAACGCCCCCAGAACCGCGGCAATCGACATCAGGCCGTAGAGTTTACGGCGAAAACCATCAGAGAATTTCAGCAGAACGTTCGCCAGGATTTCCAGCACAATGGCGAACCCCAGCCAGGCCGCATGAACCCATTCAAACTGTTGCATGGTTCTGCTCCTTCTGCTGTTTGCCAGGTTTTCGGGTACCGGATTTAATCAGCACAATACCCGCGACCAGCGTCGTTAACCCGGCGACCTTCATTGGTGTTAATGTTTCGTCAAATATCAGCACGCTGAACAGCGTAATCAACAAAATACCGATCCCTTCCCACAGTGCATACGCGACGCCCAGCGCAATTTTTTTCACCGCAAACGAGAGGAAAATATAAGAAAGCGAAATCATCACCAGCATCAAAATAAAACCGGTGTTGCCATCGCTGATGCTTGCCCACTTCATAGACAGCGTGCCGGTAATTTCAGCGATAATTGCCAGCGCTAATAGGATCCAGTAAAACATGTTTTTCTCCTGCTTGAGAATATAATCCATCGTGGCCCGCTGCGTGCAGCAAACCAAAAAATACGAATTGAAATCAGACAGCTAAGCGCTTAGCGCCAGCTCAGGCAGAAGAGATGACTATAGTGCGGTGCGCCAGTGTTGCTCACCAGAAAGCAGGCAGAAGGAGGTGGAGTATACAGCGGTATTGTTTGAAGAGTACGTCCTGAACATATTGTCCATAAAATTACAATTATCCGCGTTGTTGCTTCTCGTCTTTGCGGATGAAAATTGTCCTCGGTAGTTAAACACACTAAATTTGTACCATAAGCCAGGGTTTTACTCAAAGTCTTTGCAATTCTTTACCCATCCCGTTTGATTTTGGTTAGTTTATTGCAATGCCTTTCACCTTTATTATAAATAAAAAGATTTTCCGGAGTCACCATGGCTAAACCCATCATTACCCTGAACGGGTTAAAAATTGTCATCATGCTGGGCATGCTGGTGATCATATTGACAGGCGTTCGTTTTGCCGCCGACATTATTGTGCCTTTTATTCTGTCCCTGTTTGTTGCAGTGATCCTTAATCCACTGGTACAGCGCATGACGCGGCTACGCATTCCGCGCGTGCTGGCCATCACGCTGCTTATCAGCATCATTATTGTGGCGATGGTCTTGCTGGTGGCGTATCTGGGGACCTCGCTAAACGAACTGGCGCGAACGCTGCCAAAATACCGCTCTTCGCTGGCGATACCGCTGCTGCAGCTTGAACCCTGGCTGCAGCGCGCGGGTATCGAAGTCTCGGTTGAGGAACTCCTGAAATATATCGACCCCAATGCGGCCATGACGATCGTCACCAGCCTGCTGGCACAGCTTTCCAATGCCATGACATCCATTTTCCTGCTGTTTTTAACGGTGGTGTTTATGCTGCTGGAGGTGCCGCAGCTGCCGGCAAAGCTGCAGCAGATGATGGTCCGTCCGGTTGAAGGGATGGGGGCGATTCAACGCGCGCTGGACAGCGTCTCCCACTATCTGGTGCTGAAAACCGCCATTAGTCTGGTCACGGGCGGTGTCGTCTGGGTGATGCTTCTGGCGCTGGACGTTCGCTTTGCGTTTGTCTGGGGGTTGCTGGCATTTGCGCTTAACTACATTCCCAACATCGGCTCCGTGCTGGCGGCGATCCCCCCTATCCTTCAGGTGCTGGTTTTCAGCGGGCTTTATGACGCGCTGATCCTGCTGGCCGGATACCTGGTCATCAATCTGGTGTTCGGTAATATTCTTGAGCCACGCATGATGGGGCGAGGGCTGGGACTTTCCACGCTGGTGGTCTTTTTGTCCCTGATATTCTGGGGCTGGCTGCTCGGGCCCGTTGGGATGCTGCTCTCCGTCCCGCTGACCATCATCGTCAAGATTGGTCTGGAGCAGACGGCGGGAGGGCAAAGTATCGCCGTGCTGCTGAGCGATATGAGCCATCAATAGCGGTCAGTCCGCCATCGACAGGAGGGGCTTGCGGGTCCTTCCACCTTCGCGATACGTACCGATCGCTCTCTGCCATTCCGCCAGTGGATACACCGTGACGTCGCTGTACCCACTGTTGGGCAAATTAAGCCAGATGCGGTCAAACTCGGCGCGCCACGCCTCAGCGCTGAGCGCGTCCAGACCGTTTCGGATATGGAACCACGCCACGCGCGGCACGGGCCGTTGCTGTCTGAAGGTTTGCCCGGAGAGTAGGCCGTAGCAAACAAACATGCCCTGCTCGGGCATCACGCTGAGGATCGCTTCCGCAAGCGGCCCGCCGGTGGCATCGTAGACGATATCGCTGCGGGCGGCGACGGTGCCGATTCTGTTTGCGTCATGCTGCGCGACGGGAATGATCCCCATCGCCTCCAGCCGTTCAGCATGCACGGCAGAACGGTGAATGCCATACACCGCTTCCGCCCCCGCCTGACGCGCCCACTGCCCCAGCAGAATGGCGCAATCCGACCCGGCAGCCGTGAGCAGCACCCGCTTTCCACGAGGCGGGTAGCGGGTCAGCATCATCTGCGCCGCCAGCGGGTTGATGTAGGCCCGCGCGGCCAGGTGCGAGTCGACAACGTCCGGAACGGGTATCGCATACTCTGCCGGGCAATCCACATAGCGCTGCCAGGTGCCCTGACCGCGCAGCGGCAGGACGCGCTGCCCCACCAGATGCTTAAACGAGGCGGGCGCCCCGGTGACAATACCGACACCTTCATACCCCGCGACCGCCGGTAAAGAGGTTCTGTGACGGTAGGCGCCGGTAATGGGAATGAGATCGGACGCGTTCACCGGAGAAAACAGCATTCGCACGCGGAGATGACCCGGCGCAAGCGCCCCCAGCGGCGCGGTTTCAGGTTGCAGAACGGTTTCTGGCTCGCCAAAATGGCGATACCAGAGGGCCAGGTTTTCCATTACGATCTCACGGCTGCTAGCGGAACTACTCGCGCCAGCCCATTGCCGGTGCGACATGTTTGAGAACAGACTCAATCACGTGCGCATTATAATCCACACCCAACTGGTTCGGTACGGTCAGTAAAAGCGTGTCCGCCTCGGCAATCGCCTCGTCCTTTTTCAGCTGTTCAACCAGCTTGTCCGGCTCCGCGGCATAGCTGCGGCCGAAGATGGCGCGCGTTTTCTCATCAAGATAACCCACGCTATCGCTGTCGTTGCGGCTGGCACCGAAATACATCCGGTCGCGGTCGTCCATCAGCGCAAAAATACTGCGGCTGACCGACACCCGCGGCTCGCGCGTATGCCCTGCCTCTTTCCAGGCCTGACGGTACGCGCGGATCTGTTTTGCCTGCTGAATATGGAACGGCTCACCGGTTTCATCGTCCTTCAGGGTTGAGCTTTGCAGGTTCATTCCCAGCTTTGCGGCCCATACGGCCGTCGCATTTGAACCGGCGCCCCACCAGATACGCTCGCGCAGCCCTTCAGAATACGGCTCCAGGCGCAGCAGCCCCGGCGGATTCGGGAACATTGGCTGCGGGTTCGGTTTGGCAAACCCTTCCCCACGCAGCACCTCAAGCAGCACCTCGGTATGACGACGCGCCATGTCCGATTCGTTTTCCCCTTCCTGCGGGACATAGCCGAAATGACGCCAGCCATCAATAACCTGCTCCGGGGAGCCACGGCTGATGCCCAACTGCAGGCGACCACCGGAAATCAGGTCCGCCGCGCCCGCATCTTCAGCCATGTACATCGGATTTTCATAGCGCATATCGATCACGCCGGTGCCGATTTCGATGGTCTTCGTTTTTGCGCCAATAGCGGCCAGCAGAGGGAACGGCGAGCTAAGCTGTCGGGCAAAGTGGTGCACGCGGAAATACGCGCCGTCTGCCCCCAGCTCTTCAGCCGCCACGGCTAAATCGATGGACTGCAGCAGCGTGTCTGCCGCCGAGCGCGTGCCGGACTGCGGTGAAGGCGTCCAGTGGCCAAAGGATAAAAACCCGATCTTTTTCATAACCATGTGTCCTGATAATGCGTTGCGTTCTGTCCACTTTACGCATTACCCGGTGAGAATAAATGCCGTTTATTTAACGGAGTGATTCAAATAAATTGACAGAATTGAGCGGGGCGTCATTACGCGCCATAATGGGATATAATATCCCCCACTTTTTTCATGGCAGGTAAAACCGGCAATGGCTTTGATCCCCAAAAACTACGCGCGGCTGGAAAGCGGCTATCGCGAAAAAGCATTAAAAATCTATCCATGGGTGTGTGGACGCTGCTCGCGCGAGTTCGTCTATTCCAATCTGCGTGAACTCACGGTTCACCATATCGATCACGACCATACCAACAACCCGGAAGATGGCAGCAACTGGGAGCTGTTGTGCCTGTTTTGCCACGATCACGAGCATTCGAAATACACCGAAGCGGATCAGTACGGCACCACCGTGGTCGCCGGGGAAGACGCGCAAAAAGACGTGGGCGTTGCCACGTTTAACCCGTTTGCCGATTTAAAGGCGATGATGGATAAGAAGAAGTAATCCTCTTCCCCTCGCTCACATCGTGCTCTGCGAATTTAAAATGTCCAGGTGATAGCGGCGGTTGCAGACCCCTCGTTGCGCCGCATCACGATCGGGCTGTTATTCGCACGATCGCTAAGCCAGGTATAGTCCGCGCTCAGGACCGTCCCCCAGTGAGCATCGAACTGATGGCTCCAGGTCAGGCTGGTATCGACGCCATAAAATCCACCCGGCGCTGAATAGCGGCGATATCCAGTGCGGCGACTCTGCTGCTCGCTGACCCCATACCACGTATTCAGATAACGGCTGTCGCCAAACAGGGCCGCAGACTGCAAGGCGACCGTGTCCTGGTTATTTTGTAAAGGGATTAGCGTCACGGAGGCCTGATAGCTTACCCCCTGGCTGTCCGTTAACGGCAGCGTCGCTTTGCCTTCCATACTCAGCCATGGCTCGGTCTGCCAGCCTACGGCAAGGCCGGTATTCAGGGTGGCATCAATGTCCCCCATCCCTTTCAGATTGTTTGCCCCCTCACGCCAGCCAGAATTTTTCTCAGCCCTTCCAAAGTCGTAGCCCAGCGTGTGTTCGAAATACCAACCGCTGTCATTTTGCAGGTCATATCCCACCCCTTTTTGCGCATCAATAAAGAAAGCGCCTTTACGACCCTGCAGCACCGGAACCACCTGCCACACCTGCTTGTCTGAGCCTGAGTAACGCGGGGCATACTGCCCTCCCAGCCCGACGGTTAAGGAATCGGACGCGGTGCCATCATCCGCCTGCACGCCAGACGTCACGACCATCAGAAGCGGGACGGACATATACAGGACTTTTTTTATCGCTATCATACTGCTCTCCATACAGACGCTGGCGTCTCCTGATTCAGGGGCGACCACACAATGTTGGCGCAGTATGATTTGGCTGAATCAATGAATCGTCGGGATAGTGTTAAGAAATGGTCAAGGTGAACGGATGTTGTCCAGAAGAGTGCTGATTATTGAAGATGACGCCGATGCGGCTGGCGTGCTCGAAGCCTATTTACGGCGTGAAAATTACGACGTGACCATTACCGGGGACGGTCTTTCCGGCCTGGATATGGCGCAGCGGTGGAAGCCCGACCTCATTCTGCTGGACGTAATGCTGCCGGGGCTTAACGGCACCGAGGTGCTGGCGGGCCTGCGTCGTAAAAGCGATGTGCCGGTGATTATGGTTACGGCCATGGGGGATACTCCCGATCGCATTGGCGCCCTGCGTTACGGTGCCGATGATTACGTTGTGAAGCCTTATCATCCGGGCGAAGTGGTGGCGCGGGTGCAGGCGGTGCTGCGGCGCAGCAGTAAAAAAGAGACAGACGAAGCGATCCTTCGCTGGCAAACGCTGGAGGTGGATGTCGCCGCCATTGTGGCGAGCGTGGATAACGGCGACGACGCCCCCGTGATGCTCGATCTTACGCCAACGGAATTCTCGCTTCTGGCAACGCTGCTGCGTTCTCCTGCGCACCCGTTCTCCCGCCAGTATTTACTGGAACACTGCTTGCCGGAAAGCGAGGCGCTGGAGCGCGTGGTGGACACCCATATTTATAACCTGCGTAAAAAACTTGAAGCGGCGGGTATTTCCGGCGTACTGATCAACGTTCGCGGCGTGGGTTACAGGTTCAGACAGCCATGATAAAAAACCGACACGCCTCTCTGTGGCGCTGGATTTGCGCACGCATTTTAGCGCTGGCCATCGGCAGCGTGATCGTCATTGCCACCTGCATGTGGCTGCGCTATGCGGTACAGAACTACTGGATCATGGGCAGGATGCCGCCAGCGGTCCGGCAGGAGTTTCTTACGCTCAGCCAGAACCCGCAGGCCAACCCGGCCCGCTTCCACTCGATTGTGGACACCTGGTGGGGCCTGAGCTATTCCACGCCGTCCATCGCCTCAGCGGACTGGGTCACGGTGGCCCTGCTGGTGCTGGTGATGATCCCGTTTATTGTGGTGATGGGGCTCAAACACGCCCGCCCGCTGGCACTGCAGTTCAGCCGACTTCGCGATGCGGCCAAGGATGTCGCCGAAGGTCAGTTTGGCCGTCAGGCAGAGCTGATCAAAGATGCACCGGCAGAAATGGTCAGCTTTGCGACCGACTTTAACTCTATGACAGGACAACTTGCCCGCTATGAGAAAGAGCTCCGCGCCTCGCACGTCGCGATGGCGCACGAGCTGCGCTCGCCCCTGACGGCCGCCATCGGGCGTCTGCAGGGCATGCTAGACGGCGTGTTTGATGCCAGCCCGGCGCAGCTGGGCATGGTGATGAAACAGCTCCAGCACCTCAACCGCCTCACCGATGAACTCCACCTTCTCTCTTTGGCAGACGCGGGTAACCTTGTGCTGGAGGACCAGCCGTTCTGTCTGGATGAGCTGATTCAGGAGCGGGCTGCCTGGATCATGCCCCAGGCGGATGCGCATCATTTCAGGATAACGCTACGTAACCCGCACACCAGCCCCTTCCGGGGCGATGCGTTCCGTATGGGGCAGGTCGTTACCATCCTCATGGAAAATGCGCTACGTTACGGACGCGAAGGCGGCCACCTTGAGGTGGCACTACATTACGCCAGCGGGCATTACATCCTCGAATTCACCGATGACGGGCCGGGCGTGTCGCCCCAGTTCTTACCGGAAATGTTTAAACGCTTTAGCCGCGAGGAGCAGTCCCGCGCGCGGCATTCCGGCGGCAGCGGCCTTGGTTTGTCCATCGCCCGGGCGATTTGCCAGGCGCATGGGGGTGAGATTAGCGCGTCATTACCGGAAACCGGCGGCCTTGCGGTGTGCATTTTGTTGCCCTGGCATCCGTCCGATAATGAAAATCTCCCCTCTTGATAAAGCCTTGACAGAACATCGAATCTTTCTCGACGTAGCGCGCATTTAATAACGCCATTCCCTTTATGGAGCGGCGTTATGTCAGACGAATTTTTTCTCTCCCTCCGCCACTGCCTGCATCATTTGTACGGCGTGGCGCGCACCCTTTCCTGGCTGCATTTTCTTCCCCTGGCCCTGCTTGCGCTGGCGATTTTTCCGCTGACCGGCTGCGGTGATAAACACGAAAACAAACCTGACCCAGTGCGTAAGGTACGCTACGTCGTCGTTGGCACCGCCCACTCCCTTCCCGCGCTGGAAAGAACCGGTGAGATCCATGCCCACGATGAAACGACCCTGAGCTTTCGCACCGGAGGCCGGATACTGACGCGTAGCGTTGATATTGGCGACCGGGTCACTGCCGGACAGTTGCTGGCCACGCTTGATAATACGACCGGGCAAAACCAGCTCGACAGCGCCGCGGCCGACTATGAAGGCGCCAAAGCCTCAGCCCAGGTCGCCGCGCTTAACGTCAGTCGCATGCAAAAGCTTATGCCAACAGGCGCGATAGCCCGCACGCAGTTCGACAGCGCCCGTGCGGACTGGCTTGTCGCCCGGGCGCGCTTAAAAAGCAGCGAGGCCGCATGGCGAAATGCCCGCGAAAGTCTCGGCTGGACGCGCCTGATCGCGCCGCAAGCGGGCGTCATCACGGCCGTGAGCGCCTCTGCGGGACAGGTTGTCAGCGACGGCCAGTCCGTGCTGACGCTGGCGACCGGGGAAGTCCGCGACGTGGCGTTTGACATTGCCGCGCCCGATGCGATCCCGTCTCTGGATAAAGCGGTTTTGCAGGTTTCCCTCCTCAGCGCCCCGTCGGTACAGGCGTCTGCCCTACTGCGGGATATCACCCCGCAGGCCGATCCTCAGACCCGTACCTGGCGCGTCAGAGCCACCCTGCAAAACCCGCCGGCGGCCATGGCGCTGGGCGCCAGCGTCACCGTGACGTTGCCCTCCGCCGCCCCGCATGGGTACGCGCTTCCCGCGTCGGCGCTGACCCGCGTCGGCGACAAACCGGCCGTTTTCGTCATTACCCCGCAGTCGCGGACGCAACTGCGCGTGGTGGTGCCCGTCGGCTATACGGCCTCCTCCGTCATGATTGCCTCCGGCCTTGAGTCCGGCGATCGGGTGATTACGGCGGGCGTGAGCACATTACGATCCGGCGAGCCGGTGATGGCCGGAGAGGTTCAGCCATGAACACAGGATCGGAAACCAAATTTAACCTCTCTGCCTGGGCGCTGAAGAACCAGCAGATGGTCAGCTTTTTCATGCTGCTGGTGATTGCGATGGGCGTGTTCTGCTATGAGAAGCTGCCGCGTAACGAAGATCCGGCATTCACCATTAAAACGGCCGTCGTCTCCGCACAGTGGCCGGGAGCCTCCGTGACGGATACCACCCGCCTGCTGACCGATACGCTTGAAAAAAAGCTGCAGGAAACGCCCTGGCTGGACTATCTCGAAAGTGAAACCCGTGCCGGACGCACCGTTATCCACGTCAACCTCCGTGACGATACGCCCCCGCAAAGCGTGCCCGATATCTGGTATCAGGTTCGCAAAAAAATGCAGGACATCGCGCCGTCCCTGCCCGAAGGGGTGCAGGGTCCTGCCGTGGACGACGAGTTTGACGACACGTTCGGCACAATTTACGCCTTTATTCCCGAAGGCTTCACGTTGCGGGAGGTGCGGGATCGCGCAGAGACAATACGGCGCGAGCTCATGTCTCTGCCGGATATGGGTAAAACCACCCTGCTGGGCGAACAGCAGGAGCAGTGGGTTCTCGCCTTTTCTCCGGCGCGCCTGGCCGGTATGGGGCTGGATATTCAGGCGGTCGCCGACGCCCTCCGGGCGCAAAACGCCGTTGTCCCGGCAGGAACGATGCGTACCGGGCAGGAGAACATGGCGATAAAGGTCAGCGGGGCGCTCACGACCGAAGAGAGTTTACGCGCCGTCACGCTGCACGTTAACAATCGCTATATTCCGCTGACCGACATTGCCACCGTCACCCGGGAAAACGCCGAGCCACCGGCCCCGGCCTACCGGGTGAACGGCAAACCGGCTATCGGGCTGGCGGTCTCGATGGCGCCGACAGGCAACATGCTGCGTTTCGGTGCTGCGCTGAATGCAAAAATGGCGACCCTCAGCGCCGGGCTGCCGCACGGTATCGAGATGGTGAAAGTCGCCGATCAGTCAGCGGTGGTGAGTGATGCGGTAAGCGGGTTTATCCGGGTGCTTATCGAAGCCGTTGTTATCGTGCTGGCGGTCTCATTTGTCTCGCTGGGTTTACGGGCCGGACTGGTGGTGGCGACGGCCATCCCGCTGGTGCTCGCCATGACGTTTGCCGGCATGATGCTCGCAGGCATCGGCCTTCAGCGTATCTCGCTCGGGGCGCTGATCATTGCCCTGGGCCTGCTGGTGGATGACGCCATGATCGCCGTCGAAACGATGGTCTCCCGGCTGGAAGCCGGGGATTCCCGTCGGCATGCGGCCACCCATGCATTCAAAACGACGGCCTTCCCGATGCTCACCGGTACCCTGGTGATGATTGCTGGCTTTATTCCCGTTGGTTTTGCGGCCTCCAGCGCCGGTGAATACTGCTTTTCCCTGTTTGCGGTGGTGCTCATCGCCCTGCTCTGTTCCTGGGCTGTCGCGATCCTGTTTTCGCCGTTGACGGGTACGTGGCTGCTGCCGGAAAAAGTCAGACATCACGCGGCGGGACCGGGAAGGATCGCGCGCGGGTACGGACGGCTTTTACGCCTGGCGCTCCGCCACCGGCTCTCCACCGTGCTGATTGCGCTTGCCGCGCTGGGGTTGTCAGCGTACGGCACGACGTTTATGCAGGGCGAGTTTTTCCCCGCCTCGGACCGGCCTGAGCTGCTGGTCAGCCTGACGCTTCCGGCCAACGCGTCGCAGGCGGAAACGTTAAGAGAGGTGGAAAAGCTGGAAAAAGCGCTGGCCGACAACGGCAATATCGATCGCTTTTCGACGTACGTTGGCTCAGGGGCCATCCGTTTTTACCTGCCGATGGACGTGCTGCTGGAAAATGAAAATATCGCCCAGATGGTTGTGGTGGCTAAAGACCTTGAGGCGCGGGATCGTCTGCATGCGCAGCTCAACAGGATCCTGGCGACGCAGTTTAGCGACATCATCACGCGGGTGTCGCCCCTTGAGCTGGGGCCGCCCGTCGGCTGGCCAATCAAATACCGGGTGAGCGGGCCCGATTATCTGCAGGTCCGGGCGTTTGCGAACCGTCTCACGGACGCGATTGGGCAGTCCCCGTACTCACGCGACGTTAACCAGACGGCCGGAGA
The DNA here is from genome assembly GCF_026420145.1 of Enterobacter pseudoroggenkampii. NCBI lineage: Bacteria > Pseudomonadati > Pseudomonadota > Gammaproteobacteria > Enterobacterales > Enterobacteriaceae > Enterobacter > Enterobacter pseudoroggenkampii. The sequence continues at coordinate 1,221,294 of NZ_JAPMLV010000001.1, read as the reverse complement.
GCCGGAGAGGGTCATCACCCTTGAGGTGAATCAGACGGCGGCCAGGGCGGCGGGAATATCGTCAGAAAGCCTCGCCCGCACGCTGAACACCGTCTGGTCCGGCAGCGTTGTCACGTCCATAAGAGATAACGACCGCCTTGTCGACGTGGTGCTCCGGGCCACAGACAATGCGCGCCACAGCACCGCCACCCTCTCCTCACTCACGATTCAGGGGAACGACGGTAAAAAAATTCCGCTCAGCGCCGTCGCGACGCCGGTCTGGGGCGTGGACGATCCGGTCATCTGGCGTCGCCAGCGCGTGCCCTTTATCACGGTGCAAACGGATCTTGCCCCGGGGCTGAAGGCTGAAGCGGTATCCGCGGCGCTGCGTCCGGCGGTGGATAAACTGCGCGCGAATCTGCCGGCAGGTTACAGCATTGAAGAAGGCGGCGCGGTTGCCGAATCGGATAAGGGGAACAGCTCCGTCTTTACCGTTCTTCCGGTAACGCTGGTCATCATGCTGTTGCTGCTGATGCTTCAGCTGCGGCAATATTCCCGGATGCTGCTGGCCCTCCTGATGGCCCCGTTTGGTTTACCGGGGATCGTGCTGGCTATGCTGCCCGGCGGAACGCCGATGGGGTTTGTCGCGCTGCTGGGCGTTATCGCCCTGGCGGGGATGATCGTGCGGAACGCGGTGATATTGATTAGCGAGGTTGACAGCAATCTTGCTCAGGGGATGACAAACGATGCCGCGATTATGGCGGCTGCGGAACACCGGGCCAGACCCATCTGTCTGACCGCCTGTGCCGCCATTCTGGGCATGATCCCCATTTCTCACCAGGTCTTCTGGGGTCCAATGGCCTATGCCATCATCGGCGGGCTGCTGGTTGCGACGCTGGTGACGCTGACCGTGTTACCCGCGTCGTTTAGCCTGCTGTTACAGTGGGGCGCTCAGCGCAAAGCCACAGAAGATGAACTGCGCTGAGGCTCCACCGTTTCCCGGCTGATTACGCGGCGGTCAACGCAAAACGGTCTTTCAGGACATGGCGGATTTCATCCTCCGCCAGCTGCCGCGCTTCAGTGCCGTTCGCGGTGATGGTTTTCAGCATATCGCCCAGTAAAATCTGACGTCCTTCCGGGCTGTGCTGTACCACCACCCGCTTCTGCACAAAGATCGCATCCGGGTGCGTGGAGTTAAGGTAGTTGGCCGGGACGAAATCAATCCATTCCTGAGGCGTGAGATCAAAGCCGTATTGCCGGGCCCACTCCCCCTCCACCTTCGCCTCAAGCAGATATTCGCCCTCCGCACTGCGGCTTAGCCGAAACGTGTCGAAATCCTGCGTGATATCCACATCAAGCGTGTCCAGCGCCATCGGCGCACGAATGCCGTAGCTGCCGAACCCGAGGTCGCAAAGCCACTGTCGGCTCTCCACCTCGGCAATCAACGCCATATGGGTTTTCGGCCGCCGCGCGGGGTAGAACATCGGGCGCGCCGCCACGAAACGGTAAGGTATCCCTAACGCCGCCAGCGCCATGGCAAAAAGCCCGTTTACCTCATAGCAGTAGCCGCCGCGCCCCTGCGTTAACACCTTATCAGCAATGTCGTCTGGCGCCAGCGAGACAATTTTACCCGCCTGCACGTCCAGATTTTCAAAGGGAACGGAAAAGAGCTGATGACGCATCAGCGCATGCAGGGTGGCCGTATCGGCAGCCACTGGTCCGGTGTAGTTTATGCGTTTGAAATAGGTGGAAATGTTAAAATTATCGCTATGCATAATGCCTCCTTGTCCTGAACATGCCGGACACTATAGATGGCGCGCATCATTGGCTGTATAGTCAGTTTTATCGAAAATTAGCCTGAACAGATACCCATGTCTGCCCCGTCCCAGTCGTCCCCACACTATCGCCGAATTGCCGAGATGCTGCGCCTCACGCTGACGTCTGGCGCGCTGCGCGCCGGTGACAGGATGATCTCCGCGCGTAAACTGGCCGAGCGCGAGCACGTTAGCCTTCCGACGGCGCTGGAGGCCCTTCGCTGCCTCGAGGCTGAAGGGCTGATCGTTGCGCGCCCGCGTTCAGGTTACTACATCCGCCAGACCAGCCTGTCACCGCGCGTGGAGCCCGCGCGCTCCTCACCCGGTCCGGTCCCCGTCACCCTATCCGCCGTGGCCCGGTCGCTGTTCAGCAGTGCAGAAGCCCGGCTGATCCCGCTGGGCGCCGCCCTGCCCGATCCCGCGTGGCTGCCAGGAGACGCGCTGCAGCGGGCGTTGCACTCCGCGGGCCGTCGTCTGGAAGCGCATGGACAGAGCTACAGCCTGCCCCCGGGAAGAGCAGACCTACGAAGTAAGATTGCCGCGCGCTCTGCGCAATGGGGAGCCCGGTTCAGCGCGGACGATCTCATTATCACCTCGGGCGCGACGCAGGCGCTGCGCCTGGCACTTCGGGCCGTGTGTCAGCCAGGTGATGTGGTGGCAATTGAGCAGCCCGCCTACTTTGGCACGCTCCTGCTGCTGGAGGATTTAGGCCTGAAGGCCTTAGCGATCCCCACCGACCCTGTGGAAGGCCTGCTGCTGGAGCCGCTGGCTGACGCCATTCGCTGCCATCGCCCCGCTGCCGTCCTGGCCTCACCCACCGTGCAAAACCCGTTGGGTGCCAGCATGCCCGTCGCACGCAAGCAGGAACTGGTTGCCCTGCTTGAAGAGGCAGAAATTCCGTTGATTGAGGACGATGTTTACGGAGATCTGGTCGGTGAGGGGCAACGCCCTCCGGCCTGCAAGGCGTTCGACCAGAGCGGGAATGTGATTTACTGCAGCTCCCTGTCTAAAACGCTTGCGCCGGGGTGGCGAATCGGCTGGATTGCCGCCGGACGCTACCACACGCAGGTCTTGCAGGCCCGCATGGCCGGAGACTGGGCTGGTGCACCGCTGCTGGAAGCCGCGACGAGCGAGATGCTGGCAAGCGGCGACTACGACCGTCACCTGCGGCGGCTCAAGCGGCGGATCGCGGTGGGATTAGCCGCCGTCGTGGCGCGGGTCGAGGCCAGTTTTCCCCCCGGAACCCGCGTAAACGTACCCGCAGCCGGCTTTTTGTTGTGGGTAGAACTGCCTCAGCAGATCAACGCCCTGGAGGTGCATCGTCGCGCGCTGGCGCTGGGTATTGGCGTCAGCCCCGGCCCCCTGTTTTCTCCTGGCGCAGAACTCACGCACTTTCTGCGGCTAAACTGCGCAAACGAACCGACGCCCCGCCTGCTCAATGCCGTAGGGCAGATTGGGGCCCTATGCCATGAACTGGCCGTTTTCACACCAGACTCTCCAGCCACTCGGTAAATACCCGCACTTTGCGGGAGAGGTGACGGTGTGGGTAGAGCAGTGACAGCTTGCGGTCCGGCGAGCGATAGGCTGGCAGGACCTCAACCAGCAGGCCGCGGTCAATGTAAGGCTGGAGAAAGAGATTCATCCCCTGCATTAACCCCAGCCCGGCCAGGCCTGCCGCGATGTAGGCCTCGGAGTTATCCACCACAAGCTTACCGGGTAAAGTCATCTCCGCGACGCCTTCTGGCGTGGTAAACGTCCACGGATGAATATGTCTGCTGCTGGTATTAATCCAGTTGATGGCCTGATGTTTGCGTAAATCATCCGGCGTTTCTGGCGTACCGTGTTTTGCCAGCCAGGCCGGGCTGGCGCAGGTCGTGATTTTGATGTTCCCGATTTTACGCGCGATATAATCGCCGTCGTCCAGCTCTCCCACCCGCAGCACGCAGTCCAGACCATCCCGCAGCATATCCCGACGGCGGTCAGAGCTGCTCAGAATGATGTCGATCTCAGGATGCTGACGATAAAAATCAGGCAGATTGGGTATCACCCGCAGCGTGGCAAAAGAGACCGGCATATCCACACGCAGCTGACCGTGTATTGCCCGGTCCGTACCAAACGACTCCAGTAATTCGTCCGCCTGCGCCAGCAGGGGTTTACTCTGGCGATAGAACGCCTCCCCATCCGGCGTCAGGCTAATCCGACGCGTTGTGCGCTGCAGGAGCCGCGTGCCGCTGTGTTGCTCCAGAAGCTGTAACGCTTTGGTGACTGCAGGGCGATGGACCTGCAGATTCTCCGCCGCCTGGGTAAGACTACCTGACTCGACAATTTCAATAAAAATTCGAATAGATTCAAAGAGATTTATTTGCATAAAGGATTTCAAACCGCGAACGGGATATTGTTATTGATTTTATAACAGTGATGAATCTTTTGGGCTATTTTTCCTAACAATATTGCACCCTACACTCTCCTCCATTCAAACGTAAGGGAGAGTCTGCTATGAAAAATAACCGTATCTGTCAGATCCTGGGTATCGAAAAGCCTGTTATTCAGGGGCCGTTATCCTGGCTTACCGATGCCCGTTTAGTTGCCGCGGTCAGCAATGCCGGCGGGCTCGGCGTGCTGGGACCCAATGCAGGCTTAACCGCCGACACCGCGGTCTCCACGCCGGAAGCGACAGCCGAAAAAATGCGCGAAGAAATTCGTAAAACCAAACGGCTGACCGAAAAACCGTTTGGCGTGAACCTGATCCCCACCGCCGTTAATGACGTCTGGACTGGACCAATTCTTAAGGTGGTAAAAGAGGAAGGCGTCAGGGCCGTGGTATATACAGGCTATGGGGAAGGCAGCATTATTCCCTCGCTGTTCAGTGAGTTAAAAGAGGCAGGGATCGCTATTATCTACCGCGACATCAATCCCACGCCGGAAAACACCCGTCTCGCAGAAGATCTGGGGGCAGACATTATCGTCGCCACCGGTTTTGATGAAGGCGGAACGTTACCCGCAACGGCGCTTGGCACCTTTTCCATCGTGCCGCTGATTGCCGATGCCGTGAAGCACATCCCGGTGATGGCCGCGGGCGGTATTACCGATAATCGCACCGCCAGAGCGGCGCATGCGTTAGGTGCGGAAGGCGTGTTTGCCGGATCGGTCTTTATCAGTACCGAAGAAAGCCGCGTGCCGCAGGGGGTCAAAGAGAAAATTGTTGCCGCCAACGGCCTGGACTTACTCCTTTTTCGCACCGTGCCCCATTACTACCGCGCGCTTCCCGGCAAGCTGGCGGAAAAACTGGCATCGATGGATAAAGCAGGCGCAAGCAACGACGCGCTGGGCAAGGCGATGGGAGGATTACGGGGCCTGCGTCTGGGCATGCTGGAAAATAACACCGATGAAGGCTATATCGCGCTCGGCACGGGGATTGGGAACATCCGCAGCGTGAAAAGCGTGGCCGAGATCGTCAATCTGTTAGCGGTTGAGTAAGCCCTCGGCGTCCTGACGGTTATCAGGACGCCATCTGTTCTCAGGGAATAATCCGCGCGGCTCTCAGCTGCGCAAACAGGCGGAAAAACATCTCATCGGTCGCCTGCATTTGCGTAAAGCCCGCCCTGCGCAGCTTGCTCCCGTCACCGAACATGTCGTAATCCCAGCTAAAGACAAAATCGGCAAACCGCCCGTCGCTTAGCTGCAAAATATCCGCTTCCACCAGCCGCTCTTCGGCAAGCTCGCGCCATACGCCGCGATAGTCGTTAAACAGCTGATGAAATGACAACCTCACCGGCGGCGCAGAGTCCAGTTCAAACCAGCGTACGATGCGCGGCCACAGCTCGCTCCAGCGCCAGATATCGCCATTGTTTACGTTGAAGGCCTGATTCTGTGCCGCAGGTGACGTGGCGGCCCACAGCGTTGTCTCGGCCAGCAGCCCGGCGTCGGTATGGTCAACAATGCTGTGCCAGGTCTGTTCTGAACCGGGAAAACGCAGCGGTAAACCCAGCGCCTTACACAGGGAGGCGTACAGAGCGATGCTCAGCGCAAGGTTCATGGCATTGCCCGGCACCGCACTCCCCACCACGCCCGGCCTGATGGCATTCCAGTGCCAGCCTTTCCCCCGCTGAAACTGGCTGAGCCACGTGAGCTGCGCGGCGTTAAATTCGGCACCCGCTACGCCGGGATCGCTTTCCCGCGCCGGGGTTTTAAACGGCCCCAGATGCGCACCGTAGACTTTGTAGCCCTGCATCAGGCTTACCGTCTGCAGCGGTGCCGCTGTTTCGAGGGTGCTGACCAGGTTACGCAGCATGGTGACGTTCGGCTCAACCATGTCTGCCCAGTTCGCCGCGTTCGCCCAGGCGCTGTAAAAGATGTGGGTGACTCCGTTCAGGGCGTGCAGCGCCCGTGCAGTGTCCTGCGCATCCAGTAAATCGACGTTCACCACGGGGATGCCGTCAGGATGAGACGCGGCATGGCGGCTAAGGCCGATCACCTCCCACTGATGGTGCAGGAGCGTATTGACCAGCTGTCTGCCGACAATGCCGCTGGCGCCCGCGACCAGGGCGACGTTGTGTTGCTGCATCTTATTCATGATGTTTCTCCGGAAAGGGTGACAGACGCAGTGTGATATATTATTTTTTCTGGAGATATCCCATGAAACTGATGGCACTTATAAGCAGAATCATTAAATGAATAACAAGCTCAATGCCATTTCTACCTTTCTGCGCGTCGCTGAAGCGGGCTCGTTTTCAGCGGCCGCCCGTCAGACCGGTATTAAGCAGTCCGCCGTCAGTCAACAGATCGCGGCGCTTGAGGAATCACTGGGTGTGGTACTGCTGCACCGTACGACGCGTAAGATGAAGCTGACCGAACAGGGTGAACGTTACCGGCGTGATATGCAGCTTGTGCTGGACGCCATGGGGGAAGCGGAGAGGCGTTTACATCCTGTCGATCATAGCGTTCAGGGGCGCGTCCATGTCCAGTTACCGAGCGGCCTGGGGCAGATTTTTTTGCCGCATCTGCTGGCGCTGCAGCGTCTGCATCCCGAGCTGCAGCTGATGCTTTCCCTGGATGACCGCCTTGCCGATCTGGTGACGGAGGGCGTGGATGTCGCGATACGGCTGAGCAGTGAGCCCCCGCAGGCGCATGCGGCGCGCGTGCTGGGGCGTATTGAAACCAGGCTGTTTGCCGCCCCCGGCTTTCAGGCGGTACGCGCCGTCAGCGAGCTGGCGACGCTGCCACACGTGCGGTTCAGCGGCATTCCGCTGGGTGCTCCCCTGCGCCTGATGTCTGACGAGGAGACGGTCGAGGTCAACGTGAATACTGTTTTCCGTGCCAACACCAGCGACGCGCTGCTGCAGGCGCTTGAGTCCGGCATTGGTATCGGCGGCATGCAGCAGCCGCTCGTGACACGCGCGCTGCAAACCGGCACGCTGGTACCGGTGCTGCCCGACTGGCGGTTACCCGATCGCTTCCTCTATGCCGTCTATCCTGACGCCCGCTTTATTCCGCAGCGCGTCAGAAAGGTCGTCAGCGTGATTGAGCATTTACTGCCTGAAATAATAAAGAAAAACTGATTGTTTCCGCCGTAAATGACGTGCATTTTTTAATCGCAAAGAATAGAGTGTTTTTACCGTATTCCCTCTTTCTGGAGCACGTATGCCGGATTACCGTTTTTTCCAAAAAGGCCCGAACCTCATTGCGATTGAGAGCGCAAACACCGATGCGGCCGCTCAGCTCATCGCTCAGGGGTTTGAAAAACAGTTTGAGGAGATCGGCGCTGCGGATGAAAAAGAGGCACTTACCCGCCTTGCGGATATCCGTAAAAATAATGAGATCGATCGCCATAACTTCCTGTCCGGAGCGGGCGAAATGCCGCTGATCGGCGTGCTGGCGGCTGCGGCAACCTGGTTGATGCAAAAGAAATAACGCAACCATCCTCTACCTCGCCACCGGCAAATCGGCGTACCGCGTCGTATAGGCCGGTGACAACATCTCACGCTTCATCGCCCACGGTTTCTCAATCCCCTGCCCGGCGAACCATATCTTCCCTTTGCCGGAGTGATTTACGCTGTCGATCATCTCCATCAGCGCCGCGCTGTTGGCGCGCAGACGATTATCGTCAAACAAATTAAGCTGGGCGACGCCGCTGCTGAAAAAGTCCGCCAGCATGACCCCGGCCTTCATATAGCGATACCCGTCGAGCCATATCCGCCCCAGCCCCTCCGTGGCGGCGCGGATGATATCGCGCGAGTCATTGGTGGGCGTCATCAGGGTGACAGAAGCCTGATTGCCGTAATAAATTTCGTTGTCAGCGTGCGGGCTGGTGCGCACAAACACGCTGATAAAACGACAGTATTGATGCTCGCCGCGCAGTTTCTCTGCGGCGCGCTCCGCGTAGGCGCAAATCGCCTGATGCATCTCTTCGTATTGGGTAATGCGGTGTCCAAACGAACGGCTACAGATGATTTGCTGCTTCGTGGGGGTGTACTCTTCCAGGTCAAGGCAGGGCTCGCCGCGAAGCTCGCGCGCAGTGCGTTCCAGTACCACGTTGAAATGTTTGCGAATGACCCACGAGGAGGCCTCCGCCAGCTCCAGCGCCGTGGTAATCCCCATTGCGTTCAGTTTTTTCGTGATGCGCCGCCCTACCCCCCACACCTCCTCTACCGGCACCTTTGCCAGCAGTTTACGCTGCCGCTCCCGGCCTGAGAGATCGACCACGCCGCCGGTGCCAGCCCATCGCTTCGCCGCATAGTTGGCCAGCTTCGCCAGCGTTTTTGTCGGGGCAATACCGACGCCAACGGTTAAGCCCGTATTTTTATAGACCTGCGTGCGCATCTGGTGTCCGAACGCTTCCAGTGCAAGGCAGTTACCGATCCCTGAAACGTTCACGAACGCCTCGTCGATCGAGTAAATTTCTATGGCCGGAGCGAGATCCGTCAGCGTCTGCATCACCCGACTGCTGAGATCGGCATACAACGCATAGTTCGAACTAAAGACGTAAACCCGCGACGGATAGCCCTTCTCTTTGAATTTAAAATAGGGCTCCCCCATTTTTATGCCGAACTGCTTTGCCTCCGGCGACAGTGAAATAATGCAGCCGTCGTTATTGGACACCACCACGATGGGCTTCCCCTGCAGATCGGGGCGAAATACCTTCTCGCAGGAGGCATAGAAGCTATTCACATCAACCAGCGCGAACATGTTTATGCGTTTTAAGCGTGTGGGTGACGACGCCGAAGATCTGCAGCTCCTCTTCGGACTGAAAGGTAATCGGCTGATAGCGGGCATTATGCGGCAGAAGTCTCAGAACCGGGCGGGTCTGTAGCTCTTTCACCGTAAACTCACCGGCGACCGACGCCACGACGATGTCCCCATGTTCGGCATTTAACGAACGATCGACCACCAGCAGATCGCCGTCACCGATCCCCGCGCC